>JBDRBC010000479.1:0-58185 GCA_043823125.1 bacterium
GGCGGCCAGGTCGTCGACCATGATGCCCCAGCCGGCCGGCAGCCGTTCCAGGGAACGCACCGGCGGTGGTTTGAGAATATCGAAAACGCGGAACCAGAAGAAACCGGCGAGCCAGCCGGCCACGCCGATGCCCTGATCGATGGCGAGGAAGGTCACCAGCATCCCCGCGACCTCATCACAGACCACCAGGTGGGGATCCTTGCCGTGCCGCTGCTCCAGGCGAGTGGCCACCGGACCGCCCAGACCGGTGACCCCCAGCAACAGGACGATCTGCAGCCAGAGCGGAACGGGCAGCACCAGGATCCACAGGCCGGTGAAGGCCAGGCTGGCCACGGTGGCGGGTGCGAAGGGCGCAAAACCGGTACCGCCGAAGGTGCCGAAGGCGTAGAGGAAAAAGCGCGACATGCAAATCCTTCCCGTTCCGAAGTCGGGAGCGCGGGCCGGCGCCGACCCAGCACGAAAATCCCGGGTCGGCCAGTGAAGATACAGTCACAGTCAGACGAAGATAGATACAACAGACCGGACGGTCAATGGCCGGACAAAACAGTCAGACAGAATGAGCGGATGGATTGGTCGGACCGGGAACAAACAGATCGGTCCGCGATCAGGCCGGCGTTCCCGCCTGGAGTGAACGGAGCACCTGCTTGGCCACGCACTTGAGGGTGTCGAAGACACCGGTCCCCTTGAGCGCGACGGCCTCGAAGTACTCGTAGCCTTCGGGATTCAGCTCTTCCTCCAGCTCTGCCACCGGCACGGCGTCCGGCAAGTCGCGCTTGTTGTACTGCATCACGAACGGGATCTTGGCCAGATCGAGTTCGTACTCCTTGAGGTTCTCGTGCAGGTTGTACAGTGATTCGATGTTGGCGTCGAAGCGGGAATCTTGACTGTCGGCCACGAAGACGATGCCGTCCACGCCGCGCAGGATGAGCTTGCGACTGGCGTTGTAATACACCTGCCCCGGTACGGTGTAGAGATGGAAACGGGTCTTGAAGCCCTTCACCTCTCCCAGCTCCAGCGGCAGGAAATCGAAGAACAGGGTCCGGTCCATCTCGGTCGCCAGGGTCACCAGCCTGCCCTTGGTGTCGGGCGCCAGTTTCTCGTAGACGTACTGGATGTTGGAGGTCTTGCCGCCCAGTCCCGGACCGTAATAGACGATCTTGCAATTGATCTCACGCGACGAGTAGTTGATCAGCGACACGATTCCATCCTCTTACAGGAGCCGTGGAAAGTGGCTACCCAGCGGCTCACTCCACGAACAGGTTGTCGATCTCCGCCGCGGCTTCTTCCGCGAAACTCTCATCGAAGGTATCGTACTCTTCGTTCCGGTACTCCAGCTTGTCGAACAGACCATCGAGGATGGTGTTGAGCTCCTCCGCCGTCCGTTTCACGCGCAACCGTATCAGGCCCAAGGTCGTGCGCTTGTCGAACAGGACCACGAGCACCACACCTTGCGCGATCTTGCCGAGGTACATGCTCTCTTTCGCCCCCTGGTGGTACAGGGTGCTGAAGTCCTTTTCGCCAATGAGTTTTGCCAACTGGTAGTTGGCCTCGAAGTCGGCCGCACAGAGCGAGGCGAAGCTGACCAGATCGAACTCCACCTCGTCACCGGCCTGGGTGATGAGCTGTCCGGTCCGGTCGATCAGTAAAATGTTCTGGGCGCGACTGCTGCTGAGCAGATCCTCCAGGGCAGCGTTGATCGCCCAGTAGTCTTCCTCGAAGATGGCCCACTCAGTTCTGACCATAATCCCTCTCCACGCCGACCTTCGCCGCCGTCATATCGTAGTTGATGTTGCTGCATTGTGATATCGACGGCTGGCGCGGCGGCTTGAATGCTAAAAAAGAACCGGGCGGGCGGTCAGAAGGAGCGACGGTACTGCAGGGCCCGTTCCAGGGTCACCTCGTCGGTGTAGGCGAGGGCGCCTCCCACCGGAATGCCGGTGGCCAGCCGGGTCAGGGTGAGGTCGTGATCACGCAGGAGACGCTGGATGAAGAGTGCCGTCGTCTCGCCCTCGACACTGGCGTCGACGGCCAGGATGACCTCGCGGACCTGGTCGGTTTCGATTCTGTCCCGGAGTCGCTCGAACGGCAGGTCGGCGGCGCCCACGCCGTCCAGCGGTGACAGCAGACCGCCGAGCACGAAGTACTTGCCGTTGAAGATCCCGGCCTTCTCGAACGGGAGGACATCCACCGGGCTGGCCACCACGCAAAGGATGCCGGCGTCGCGCTGGGAGGCACTGCAGATGGCGCACGGATCGGCCTCGGTGATGGCGCCGCACTGACCGCAGTAGCCGACCTGTTCCAGGGCCGTGGTCATGGCCGTGGTGAGTTCACCGGCCAGATCGCCGCCGTTCTGCAAGAGGTGCAGTGCGATGCGAGTGGCCGACTTGCGCCCCAGACCGGGCAGGCGGCTCAGCGCGCGCACCAACTTCTCCAGGGCCGGGGACTGGAACTCGCCTCCATCCCGCGACCGACCGTCAGTCTCACCGTACATCAGCAGTCCTTCATCTAGACGAGCTGTCGTGCCGAGCCTGACCCGAGGTCAGCCCCCCATGCCGGGCAGGTTCATCCCCGGGATATTCATGCCGCCGGTGACCGATCCCATCTCCGTTTCCACCATCTCGTCGACCTTGCGGGTCGCCTCGTTCACGGCGGACAAAACCATGTCCTGCAAGAACTCTATATCCTGCGGATCCACAGCCTCGGGTTTGATTTCCAGGCTCTTGAGTTCGTGCTTGCCGTTCATGACCACGGTCACCTGACCGCCTCCCACGGTGGCGCACACTTCCTTGAGCGCCAGCTCTTCCTGGACGGCGGCCATCTTCTTCTGCATCTGCTGGGCTTGCTTCATGAGCTTGCCGATATCCATGTCTCCTCCAGTCGCTGCCAGCGTGTGGTCAGCTATCGCGCTCGGCAGGGAAATCGCGTGGCGGTCTCGGATCACCCTGGTCTGGTGGTGGTGATATCTCGAGCTGGTCGGCGGTCGGCTCGGCGTCAACCGGGCCGTTGGCTGGCGGCGGGGGGGCCTCTTGATGAGACCAGGTGTCTTGCTCCTGATCGGAAATGGGCTCGCCCTTTAACAAGTCCACCAGCTCCGCCAGCGTCTCATCGTCGTTACAGGCATCCGCCAGCTTCTCCTGGCTGGTGGGCGCCACTTCCTTGCGGAGATTCTCGCAAAACCCATTGTCCGGTCCCGTGGCCAGAACGACGAACTGGAGCTTGATCTTGTCGCCCCAGGTGTCGGCCACCCTTGGTTCGAGGCTGTCTCGCGCGCGTTCCAGATTCTGCATCTGGAAAGCCTTGTCGGCCGGGAAGGCTATGGTCAAACGGCGGCCGGCTTCGTCGAGAGAGGGCAATCCCTCCATCAGGCAGGAGGCGAGGCCGGGATAGGACCGGTACAGGGCTTGAATGAACCCGGTCCAGCCAGGGATGGTCTCGGCGGCGGATGCTGCCACTGCCGGAGGCGCCGCCAGGTCCTGCGGGGAAACGTGGGCGCTGTTTTCCCGGGCCAGCGATTCGGGATCGGTTTTGGCTGGCGAGTCCTGACTGTAGCCCACTCGGCCGGTCAAAGCGCTGTTCCGAGCGCTGTTCCGAGCGCCGGTCCGGGCGCCGGCCGTGGCCGCGCGGCCACTGGCGCCTCGTGCGCTCGAGCCCGGGCTGCCTCTGGAGTCGCGGCCACTGCGCCCTGGGTTTTTATCACCTGTTGCCGGGGATCCGGATCCGGATTCCTGGCTCGAGATACTGCCCCCGGTCAAGGCCTGCAAGCGGCGCATCAGATCCGAGAGCAGCACCCGGGATTCGAACTGGGCGAACTCCACCAGAGCCGCCTCGAGCAAGATACGTGGCTGACTGCTCCGGTGGATCCGCTCGTACCAGTGACAGGCGCGGTCGATCAAGGCCAGCAGATCCTGCTGGGTGAACGACTCCGCCTGACGGGACAAGGTCTCGATCTGGTCCGGCGAGAGTTCCATGGCCGAGGCCAGCTCGGGATCGATCTTGAGCAACAGCAGATTGCGGAAGTTGAGCAGTACACCCTGGGCGAAGCTGTCGAGACTCTGCCCCGAAGTGAGGAGCTGTTCCACGAGCTGCAGCACCCGCCGGGAGTCGTGCTGGATGATCGCCTCGTTCAGCACGTGGTAGATCTCGGAGCGGATCAGCCCGAACAGCTCCACGATCCGATCCTCGTCGATGGCGCCGTCACTGGCGGCGATGAGCTGATCGAGAATACTCAATCCGTCACGCATGCTGCCTTCGGCCAGGGCAACCAGCAGCCGAAGGCCGGACTCGGTGAGTTCCGTGGCTTCGGCCGCGGCGATCTCCTGAAACCGCGTGGACAGTTCGGACTGGGTCAACAGACGGAAATCGAACCGCTGGCAACGGGAGAGGATGGTGCGCGGGATCTTGGTCGGTTCCGTGGTGGCGAAAAAAAAGTGCACCCGGGGGGGTGGCTCCTCGAGGATCTTCAACAACGCGTTGAAAGCCCCCTTGGAGAGCATGTGGACCTCGTCGATGATGAAGACCCGACAGCCACCTTTGGTGGGGCTGTACTGAGCCATGTCGCGCAGGTCACGGATGTTATCGACGCCGGTGTGCGAGGCCGCGTCGATCTCGAGCACATCGAGGTAGCTACCCAGGGCGATGTTTTTACAGGTCTCGCACTCGCCGCACGGATCGGTGTCCTGGGGATTGGCGCAGTTCAACGCCTTGGCGAGCAGACGCGCCACGGTGGTCTTGCCGGTACCGCGCGGTCCGGCGAGCAGATAAGCGTGAGAGAGTTTGTCCTTGCGCAGGGCAGCCCGCAGGGTGGTGGTCACATGTTGCTGGCCGACCATCTGGGCAAACGTGGCAGGCCGGTATTTCCGAGCCAGGGCATGGTAGGACATCAGTTCCGCTCGGGGCCAGAGATGTGATTTCACGGATCAGGCACAGCGCCTGGAACGAACGCGGTCAGGGAAAAGCGGGCCAGGCTGAACGGCGCACTCGCCGAAGTTAGCATACCGCTGCTACTTTCCAGTCCTGACGGGGTTAGCGCCCCAACGCCACGCCGGGCCTGGCCCATCATATCCTGTGGCAACCGTCCCGGGACGGTGGCCACCGAAAATCTTGGTGGAGATGAGCGGGCTCGAACCGCCGACCTCCTCGTTGCGAACGAGGCGCTCTCCCAAACTGAGCTACATCCCCACGTCGAAATTCACTATAGCACCGGCCGTGGCCGGCGTCGACACCACATTCGCCGGGATGGTACCGCCCGTGGCGATTCCGGGGCGAGGTGATGCTTGTATGCTGGCGGAGAGGCAGGGATTCGAACCCTGGGAACCCCGAAGGGCTCAACGGTTTTCGAGACCGCCCCATTCAACCACTCTGGCACCTCTCCACCACGAGTCGGGGTGATCTGGCGGAGAGGGAGGGATTCGAACCCTCGGTGCCACGAGGGCACACACGATTTCCAATCGTGCCGATTAAGCCACTCTCGCACCTCTCCACCATAAACCGGCGGCGGAATATAGCACCTGATCCGGCGAAAATCAACCTGGCCCGCGTGAGCAATCGTGGTCGCAAACTGTTCAGCGCCGACCGGGCCAGCGGCCATATCATACCGACAGGAAATGCCCGCCATCAGATCAGCCACGGCTCCTGGTGCGTGCGAAATAATTCGCACTCCTCACTTGACACCATCGACAAACATGCTAATATCTTCGCACTATGCGAATTTTCCCGCACAACTCGGTGTACCCGGGGAGTTCCACGTTGACATCCATCGAGGAGACGTGATGGCCAAGAATCCCCACGAGACCCTGAGCCGACGTGAACGGCAGATCATGGACATCGTCTACCGGCTCGGTCGAGCCACAGTCAACGATGTCCTGGTGAACCTCCCCGATCCACCCGGGTATTCCGGCGTGCGCGCGCATTTACGGATCCTGGAACAGAAAGGCCATCTGCATCACGAAACCGATGGTGCCCGCTACATCTACTCGCCGCGGGTCTCACGGGAGCGAGCCAGGAAATCTGCTCTCCACAATCTGTTACACAACTTCTTCGATGGATCACGTGAACAACTCATCGCAACCCTGCTCGACTCGTCCGCCACCGAGCTGGCGGACACCGAGCTCGAAAATCTGGCTCGACTGATCGATCAGGCTCGACTGGAGGGACGATGAATATGTTTCCACTTTTGGCAAGCGAGACTGTATCCACGTCGGCGGCCGCCTGGGCTCACTGGATTCTCGATCTCACCCTCAAAAGCAGTATATTGCTCGCCGTGGTGGGTCTGGTGTCTTTCGGTCTGCGGCATCGTTCCGCCGCAACCCGACATCTGCTCTGGACCCTCGGCGTCGCCGGTGTCCTGGTGCTCCCGCTGTTGACCGCCGTGCTCCCCGATTGGAGGCTGCCGATACTCCCGGACCTGGACCTGGCGTCCGTGACTCGGGTGGCGGAAGCCGAGGTGTCCTGGGCACCCGGTCCGGTTGGTCTGCTGGATGAATCTGCGATCGCCGCATCGCCATCACCCCCGGTGGTGTCGCAGACCGCGGTCGTCGCCACCCCGGCACCTCGTGACCGTGCCCACTCGGGATTCCACGCCGTCGCACTCCTGTTGTCCCAGGCACGTCCCGCGGTCTGGCTGTACTTTCTCTGGTTCACCGGGATATTTCTGGTGCTGTTCAGCTTTCTCGTCTCTGTTTTCCGGCTCTGGCAACTCGTGCGAAACGCCGCAGCACTGGACGCCGGAGACTGGACTGAAGCGCTGGGTCGGCTGCAACAAGAGTATGGCCTCACCGGTAAGGTTCAGCTGCTGCGGACTCTCGGCTCCCACTCTCCCCTCGCTTTCGGCCTGACCCGGGCGGTCATTCTCTTGCCGGAGAACTGCGGCGACTGGGACCGTGTTCAACGTGATGACGTGCTGCGGCACGAACTCGCTCACGTCAAGCGAGGCGATGGTTGGAGCCAGGTCATGGCCAATGTCCTCTGCCTGTTCTACTGGTTCAACCCCCTGGTGTGGCTGGCGGCCGGACGGATGCGCGTCGAGCGGGAGTTGGCGTGCGACGACCAGGTCATCCTTCGCGGTGCCAGGCCGTCAGCCTATGCCAGCAGCTTGCTGGCCATCGCCCGTTCTTTGACTGCAACCAGCGGCACCTCTCCCGTGAGCGTGGCCATGGCGAGACGCCCCCTTTTCACCCGCCGGTTGGCGGCCGTCCTGGATCCGCGACGACACCGCACCACACCCGGCCGGGGCGTGGTCCTGGCGGCGGCGTGTGTGCTGCTGAGTTTCCTGCTGCCGCTGGCGTCCATCAGCCGCGACACCGAAACCGCCACCGCTGCGGTGGATCACCGGGCGCAGGCAGCCGGCCTCGTCGCCGCCACCCCCGGGAGTCCACACGACTGCGCTTCACGAGACACGCCATCCGGACAGGATCGCGAGACCATCCGCCGGGCCATCGAAACCAACGCGTTACAGATGCTCGCCGCCATCGAACGCCGGGACGCGGCGGGCTGGGCGCGCTTCTATGCCCGGGACGCTCGCCTGTACATTCCCGACCAGCGGCCGTTCCGCGGACGGCGTGGCGCCCGGGATCACATGGAACAAGCGCTCGCCGCCGGCATCGCCGCGGTGGAGACCCAGCGCGACGAGCTGGAGTTTCTCGGCGAACTCGTCTACGAGACCGGCAGTTTCATCACGCGCGGCCGCAACCCCCGGTCCTACGTCAAGGGTCGATACCTGACGGTCTGGAAATGGGAGGACGGGGAGTGGCTCATCAGCCGCGACATGATCACCATTCAGGAGGTCCACTGATGTCGACGATTCACCGGGCCTGCCTGGTCAGCACGTTGCTCTGCTCGCTCTGCCTCCTCGCCACACCGGTGCCAGCCGTGCTGAAGGGTGACATACCGCCACAACTTGCCGAGAGTTACATGCTGCTCGAGGATATCTATTACCGCGGCCGCCTGGAGCGGGTCGACGATCTGTATACCGAGGATGCCGAGCTGTACGTGCCGGACCAGGACGTGATCCGCGGCCACCGTCGCATCCGGCGACACTGGCAGTCCATCATCGACCGGGAGTTCGCGGATTTCGAGATCGAGGTGGACGAGCTGATCGAAGCGGAAGATTCCATCCTGCAGATCGGCACCGTCTGGGTGGAGGCGGACCACGGCACCGCCCTCGTCGCTGTCCGTTTCATGACCATCTGGAAGCTGGAGGACGGGCAGTGGAAGATCCACCGGGACATCTCCAACGTGGAAAACGTCCACCGGGTGGAGCAGCACGGCAATTCCGTGGTGAACTGACCTCGCCTAGCAATTTCCAGGCGGTTCGGGCTCACGGCGGCGGCGGAAGAAATCTTGCAGTATCCCCGTGCAGCGCTCGGCCAGTATACCGCCGACGATCTCCACCGATTGTCGATACGGGTTCCCGTCGAACAGGCGACTGGTGGAGACCACCGCGCCGGCGCGCTTGTCGCTGGCGCCGTACACGAGCTTGCCGAGCCGGCTCAACAGCATGGCGCCGCTACACATGATACACGGTTCGAGGGTGACGTAGAGACTGGCGCCGTCCAGCCGCCAGTCGCCGAGAGTGGTGGCCGCCGCGCCGATGGCCAGGATCTCGGCGTGGGCGGTGGCGTCACGTAAGGTTTCCACCTGGTTGTGCCCGCGCCCCAGCAGGCGATCCTGATACACCACCACCGCACCGACGGGCACCTCGCCTTTCTCGGCCGCCTGTTCCGCCTCGCGGATTGCTTCCAGCATCCAGCGGTCGTGAGACCGGAAGCTGGCCAGCAGGTCGTCACCGTGCATGGGGCTTTTCCCGATTTCCGGCGGATCCGCTCACTCCAGTTCCCCTTCCTCGGCAACGACGTTGCCCAGGCGATCGCTCACCACCACCCGCACCCGCCACGGCTCGGGCGGAGCCGGTTTCGTTTCGCCAGGGTAGACCACCTCGGCAGCGAACTGCTCCTCCTGACTGTCACAGACACCGTCCCGAGGGTCGAGCCGTTCCGTGTCGCCATTGGGCAGCTCGAGCCACGCCTCCCCCAGTGGGGAGATCGTATCCGCCACCTTGAACTCGATCCGGATACCGTCCACGGTCCGTTTCACCGAGAAGTTGCTGATTCGGGGCGGACTGTTGTCCACCTGCAACGGTGCGCCGATCTTGGACGTGGTCAGGGCGGTTGCCCGCGGATTGTCGGGGCGGTCACTGGCGGTCAGGCGCACCACGTAGGTGCCGTCGGGAACGGTGGCGGTGTCCCAGCTCCCCACCATCTCGTGACTGGCTGTGCTCACCGGGCGCCAGGTCTGCTCCCCGATCCGCTGGTATTCCAGCTGGTACTGCAGTCGATCGTCGTTGGGATCGTGCGCCAACCACATGAAGGTGCGCAGCGGACGCGTGGGCTCGGCCTTGAACAGATCGGCCCTGGTGTCTTTGCGGCTGGTGAGATTGTATTCGGCTTTCAAACCGCTCCGGAAGGTCTCGGTGACGTTCTCCTCGTGACTCATCAACCCGCCCAGGCTGATCTCGCCGGCTGGCTCCAGGACGAACTCATAGATGACGGGGGGACGGTTGGGCTCGACGCCGCTGACCGTCACCGCAGCCAGGGCGCACTCCGGATGCTTCCCCTTGAACAACACGCGCCACTGCAAAAACCGCGAGGGCGACACGTCGAGGGCGTGGTCTTGATCGCGCCAGCTCTCGCTCCATTCGCTCCAGGTCTCGTCTGGGGTCGAGCGCGCACCGCTCCTGACGGAGAACTCCAGGTTCCCCGCAGCTCTCGGGCTGCCTTCCCAGCGCAGCCGTCTCCAGCGGATGGCCGCGCCGCCGTCCAGCGGTGGCGAGATCGCCGTCACGGAACCTTCACTCTCCTCTTCCAGACGCACGACGCGGCCTGGATGCGCCAGGCAGGCGATCACACTCTCATGTCCTCCCCCGGTCTCCTCCACCACGATGTCGAGCACATCGCCGGCTTCCCAGGTCGCAATGGTCCGACTCCCCGCCGGTTCCGTCAGGACCAGCAAGGCCGCCTGATCCTGGGCACGATCGATCATCCCGGCCCCCAGCCAGCCCCAGTTCCGGCTGTAGGCCACGGCGAGCAAGTTGGTCTCATCGCTCCAGACCTGGCTGACCAGTCCATCCGGATCGAGCCGGTAGAGTGCGGCCGGTTCGGGCACGGCATCCTGCCCGTTGCCACCGCCGTTGTGAGCGCCGCCGCCGTTGAGGGTCTGGACCGACAGGCTGATGTCCCCGAGGTCATCCTGGCGCGAGACGGCCAGAAAGAACCACTGGCCGGCCGGCCCCGCGGCGAACTGACGGATCTCCTCCTGGGTGGTCTCGAAGAGGATCTCCGGAAACTTCGGTCGGTGCGGATCGATCCGGTACAGGAGGCCGGGGCCCTGGGTTGCCACCAGCAGCGCGCCGTTTTCGTCTCGTACCAGATCCAGAGCGTTGGCGGCCGCCAACCGGGTGAGCAACTTGACCTCGTGCCGACCGTCCACGACGTACACCGCCGCCGGCGCGCCGGTGGCCAGATAGAGCTGCTGTTTCGAGCCCACATCCATGGCCCAGATATACCCTTCCGGCAGGTCCGCCCAGATCTCCGCCTCGCCGCTCCGGTCGATGCGATAAAGCAGCCCGTCCGGACCACCGCCGGCATAGAGAAAATCCCCCACCTTCAACAAGCAGAAGATCTCCGGTTCGGGTAGGGTCACCAGCAGTTCGGCCTCGCCGTTCCTCGGTTGATGCCAGATCTCACCGCTGTGGCCGGTCCCCGCATACAAACCGCCGTCGCCGTCAGGGATGGTTTGCCACACCACCTCGCACTCGCCGGCCAGGACTTCCGTCGGCACCAGCCCGGCGATGAGCCGTCCGTAAACGTCCCGCGCCACACCCTCCAGCTCGAACTCGTCGAAATCGATGCTTTCCGGGTAGTCCCAGAAGACTGGCCCGGACGCCAGGACCGGTGTCGGCCCGGCGCCGAGAACAGCGACCACGAAACCGAGTAGTGCGGTGGCAACGGCATGGCGGCGACTGCGGCGGATTATTGTGCCAGGTCGTACAGACTGAGCCACAGGGAATCGAATCATGGACGGGCTTCCTTCCTGGTTGGCGCGGACGATTGCCGGATCACGATATCCCGGATGACGTGGCCGTCGAGTACCTGTCCCGTTTCCACCCGCTTTCTGGCAATGATGTCGGCCAGGGTCGGGGAAATCCGGCCACTCCTTTCCTGTCGGAGCAGCTTCCCGACGCTGGCGGGCAGATCGGCCAGTTCATGCCCGTCCACCAGGACGCCCCGTGACGGCGCATACAGCACCAGTGCGAGTTCGGTGGCGGTCCGCGGGGAATGGAGCAGGTCCAGTGTGGCCTGATAGCTGAGATCGGCGAACTTGCCCGCAGCCCGTTCGCTTTCCAGGGCGAACACGTCCCGACCGTTGGCCACCAGCAACCGGTAATGGCCCGGTGGCAGATGCAAAGGCAGTGCAAGCAGGTGGGACACGGTCTCGGACCGACCCCGTCGCGGGTGCAGGGTCACCGTCACCGGCAGGTCAGCACCACGTTCCAGAGATCTGGGGACCGTGACCGAACTGATGGTGGCCATCTCGAGGCAGGGGCTGATCCGGAGCGAACCATCCACAGCGATCAGTCGCAGGGGACGGTGCCGGTTGGCCACCAGGATCCGTAACGGCGCCATCCACTCCGCCGCCAGCGCGATCATGGCGCCCGGCCCGGCCACGGCGCCGTCGATCCCGACGGACTCCTCGTTCCCCTGGCTGTCCCGCCAGACCGTATCGAGGTGATACCCGATGGTCTGCAGGCTGAGATCGTCTCCCCGCACGAGCAACGCGTTATACAGACACCAGAATACCAGCGCCGGGGTCAGGCGCGGATCCTGGACCACTTCGAAGTGGTACTGCTCCTGCCCGGTGGATCGCTCCAGTTGCACGTTCACCGGCAGCAGATCGGGTCCCGGCCCCAGCCGACCGGTCACGCCGGAGCGGAGGTCGTGAAATACCGAACCCACCACCTCACCGATGGCTCCCATCTTGAACGACATCTGCCGACTGGGGAAAATACTCAGGATCTCGGCAGCCGCCAGCGGGAAGGTCACCGCGCCTTGTTGCATGAGTGGGTGTCCCAGGAGATAGACCCGATCGTCTTCCACCCAGGTAGTGGTGCCGATGGAGCCCAACAGGGCATCCCCCAGAACCAGCGGCACGGCACAGGCCGACCCGGGTGCGAACCGGTTACCGGCGCCCGCCCCACCCCCCGGAGCTTGTACCGACTCGGTGCGACCCAGGGGGGCGTAGATCAAGGTCGCCGGCAGCGGTTGCCACTCCTGGCCCGGGCCAGCGGCCGCCGGCGAGACCGGGAGCAACAACTGCTCGGCCAGCTGCATCGGGTCCGGCCAGGCCGTTTCGGTGCCGGATCGCGGATCGTGGCCGTGCTGGGCCGTGGCACCGGCAGCATCCTGACGGGACTGGTCACCGACACGCCACGTCGTTTCTCCGGCAGCAGCTGTGCTTGCAGAGCTGAACATCCGCGCCGCCAAGAATCGCCCGCGACCGCCGGGATCGAGCAAGCGGTTCAGCTGGCCAGGCAAGAGATCGGTGGCGGCCGCCATGAGCTCGGGCTGCCCGCCCGACGCGACCGGTTTCACGGAATCGCTGTCGGAATCGAGGTCCATTGGCGCCGCGGCCGCGGTGGGCATGGCCAGCATCTCCTCGGCCGGGGTTACCCCCACGATGGGGCGCAAGGCGCCCGACCAACCGAAGGCGACTGCCCCGGCCAGTCGACCATCCAGGAATACGGGGCTCCCGCTCATACCCCGCGGAATGGCGGTGAACTCCAGATCGTGCCCGGAGACTTCCACCAGGATGACACTGCCGGCCGCCCGCACGTTGCGTTGTACACCGATCACTTCCACACCGAACGTATCGATCCGGCTGCCCTTGAAGACGGTCAGTCCGTAGCCGCGCATCCCCGCACTGATCTCTGTCAGCGGCAACCAGCGATTGCTCTCCACGGGGATCGTGGCCGAGTGAGCCGCCACGGTTGCGGCGGCAGGTTCGGTCCCGTTCCGGGCGAAACCGGACGACCCATAGCCGAACCAGGCCACCAGAAGCACCTGGGCGGCGATATGGATTCCGATGATCCGAGTTCGTGCAGCGTTTCGTTTCAATTGACACCCCAGTCCGTCAGGTCATGAAGCCAGCACCAGAAGAGGAGATTCGTACCGGTACCCAACACAATTCGAGTATCGCGCATACTAGCTACAGTGGAGTGGCCTGGCAAGGCTCCAACCTCGGGGGATGACCGATTCGGGCCGTTCCGGGCTGATCCGGACAATTGCGGGCCGGCCCAGACCGCGCTCCGCCTTTTCTTGCGGCGCCCAACTTCCCACTATTCGCGCCCCCTTACGGTTGACAACGCAAAAGTGATGCCACCAAACACGGGTAAAAAATCCGGGGATCCGCTTATCTTGCGGATCCCCGGAGATATGGTACGCCCAGGAGGACTCGAACCCCCAACCTTCTGGTCCGTAGCCAGACGCTCTATCCAATTGAGCTATGGGCGCCCCGTAACGTGCTCTGGCGGAGAGGGAGGGATTCGAACCCTCGGTAGGTTTCCCTACATACGCTTAGCAGGCGTACGCCTTCAGCCGCTCGGCCACCTCTCCCGATTTCTTGCTTGGCGGAGGGCGGGGGACTCGAACCCCCAAGGGTTTTCACCCGGCGGTTTTCAAGACCGCTGCCTTACCAATTAGGACTAGCCCTCCAGGTTTCTTCTCGACCCCTGAAAGGTCTCGTTGACACTGAAATCAGGCGATGGAGAGGCACGGTACTAATTGCCCTTCAGTTTGTCAAGGAGCCCCTTCAATCCTTCTTTCACCGTGTCCTGCAGATCGTCCCCGGCCTGCTCCTGTAAAAGGGCTTTGGCTTCCTCCAGATCGAGGGTGACTCGCGGTCGCGCCGAACGCCCGGACAGGCGTAGATCGAGCTTGATCCGCTCGTCTTCCCCCCGCATGGCCGCGGCCAGGAAGGAGAACGCGCCGAGCTGCGGCGTGAAATCGGCCGGCAGTTTCACCTGGAGCACCAGGTCGATGCCGCCGTCGAATCCCAGCCAACCGTCTCCCCACCAGTCGGTGTCGGGCCCGTGCAGTTCCAGGTCCTTGATGTGGTACCGTCCATCCCGCACCTCGAAGTTGTGCAGGAATCGCTTGAACTTGATCAACTTGAGGTCCTGGCGGTCGCCGAGGTACTGGCTGATACCGTCCAGCAACGAGTTGGCGCGAATGACACCGTTGCTGGCAAGGGCGTCGCCGCCGAGACTCAGGGAGGACAGGACCGAGGCCTTGTCCTTTAGCCGGCACCCGCCACTGGCTTTGGCCGTCACCACCCCTTCCCAGAGCGGCCCGATGGCCGGCGCGTACGGCGTGACCAGCGCGCCCACGGGCACTTCGGTGGCCTCGGCTTCAAAGCTGAGTTCACCGTGGGGATCCACGGCGTAGTCGATGGCGCCGTGGCCGGTAATGGTCCCGGTGTCCTGGCGGGCGGTGACGGAAGCGAAGATCAACCGACGCCGCTGCAAGGACCCCTGAGCTAACACATCGTCGTACCGCGCGTTATGCATAATCACGGTTCCGACCCGACCGGCATACGACACAGTCAACGATTCGGGGATCCGTTCTCCCGGGGGAATCGCAGCTTCGGTCGCCGGCGCCGCGGCATACGCCACGGCCACCAGCTCGTTCAGGAACCGGAGGGGCCAACGGGTGGGTGGCCGTTGAACGACCTGGTCCGGGTCGCCGAAGAGCGTGACCAGTTGATCCACATCCAGTCGCTCCACCTGGAGATCCAGTTCCAGTAACGGCTCCGGAAAGAACTGGGTGACCCGGGCTGTGACGCCGCCACTCAGTGCCGAATGTTGCACTCCCTGGCAGCTCACCGTGGCCTGGCGGCCGTCACTGTCGAAGCTGATCTGGCCGAGGTCCCACGGTTCACCGGGTATTCCGGTCACCTGCAGGTCGGTGAGGGAGCCCTGGAGGGCCACCCCGCTGAGCTGTCCCGATTCGAGCAACTGTCGCCACGCTTCCTGGTCCTGCCAGGCGGGCGTTTCCGCCAGCTCGAGGTCCAGACGCCACCGCAGTGATCCAGCCAGCCGCGGCGGCGTGGCGGGTTCACCGGCGGGCGCCAGCGCCGCACTGACCGACAAGCCGAGGGCCTGGAGCTGGCCGAGGTTCCCGGAACCCGCCAGCGCTCCCGTCAACGTCCCGTGTTGGTTGTCCAGCGGCAGATCCAACCGACCGTTGACGGCCAACCCTCCCCCCGGTTCCGTGAGTTCGATGTCCACCAGTGACAGGACATTCCGGACGAGTTCGAGCCGCAACTCCAGATCCAGAATCGCCTCGCCGCCCGGGAGCTGGCAACGCCCGGCCGTCAGACTGCCGGCCATGGTCACACCCTGCAACAGTTCGAGGGGCGAGGATTGTGGCGGCGTCGGCCACGGGAGCGAGAGCTGCCCACCCAGGGTCAACTCTCCCGCACTGACCGGCCCGGCCGTCAGCCACTGCTGGACCGGATCGGGATCCGTCGCCGCCTCCGCGGCAGCGGGTGGCGGCGCCAGCTCCTGGCAATCCTGCACCAAGGCGGCCAGCGGCATGGTCCCGCTCCGCCAGGTCCCGGATAAACGAGCGAATCCCATCCGATCGGGGCGGGAAAGCTCCAGATCGGCCGCCAGTTCCAGACTACGCCAGGTGATGGCATCCACCTGGATACCGAGGTGGTCGGCCGCCGGCTCGGCCACGAGGGCGCCCCGAGCCGAGATGTCGGTGAAGGTAGTGGGTGGTCCCTCGCTGAAACCGGCCACTGTCAACTGGCCCAGATTCGTCTGCACCTGAAGTCTCGATGTCTCGGGGGCGGGATCCGCTTCCGGTTCTCCGGTCCGGAAGGCCAGCAAGCGCTGCAGGAGCAGATTCATGTCGCCAATGGTGATCTCCTGTTCCCAGCCCGTGATGGTGATGGCTTTCTCGGTCCGTGCCTGTCGCCACCGCACGGAACCGTTACGGACCTCGATACCCGCCACCACCAGTTCCCACGGCATGACCATCTGCGGGGACGGCTCGACCGCCGGACTCGAACCGCCCGACGGTACAGGCGGCGCCCCACTGCCTGGCAACACTGTCGAACCAGTGGTCGGGCCCCCGGGTGGTGGCTCCGGATTTTTCGTCACCACGTCGATCTCCGGCGCCACCAGCCGGATCTTGCCGGTCTCGATCCGTTTCCGCAGGAGCGGACCGATGGCCAGGTCGATCTCGAGGCGGTCGAGTGTCACCTCGTACGATTGGAGATTACTTTCGATCCGGGCCGCCTGCTCCAGAGCCCGTCCCGTTCCCTTGATCTCGCCGTCCTTGACCACCACCCGCAAGCGGGGCCAGAACCCTACCGTGGCTTGCCCGAGGCTCACCTGAGCACCTGTGGCCGCCTCCAGTTTGGTGACCAAAAGATCACGTATTCTGTCCGTCGGTATCAGCAGGCGAGCGGTGACGGTGAGGGCGACCACCAGCAGGATCAGCAGGAGCAGGAACCGGATCAGCTTGCGACGAAACAGTGAAGCCACGAATTTTCCTCCCCGTGAAATCAGGCGGTCTTCACAATCCGACCACCACCGAGCACAATATCGTCTCGATACATGACCAGCGCCTGTCCCGGCGCGGCGCCGAACACAGGTTCGGTGAGAGCCACCATCAGCCGCCTCTCGTCGAGTCGCCACTGCGCCACCGCTACCCCACGGTGGCGGTGACGGATCCGCGCGAGCCAGTTCCCGGCAATACCCCGGGGCGGTCCTGTCGCCGAAAAATCCGGGGCGCTGGACACGAACCGATCACACCAGAGTCGGGTCACCGCCAATTCCTCTGCGGTCCCGACGATGAGTCGATTGTGTTCGTTGTCCAGGGCCAGGACATACAGTGGCTGTCCGGCAGCGATCCCGAGTCCACGGCGCTGGCCCACCGTATAGTACACCAGGCCGCGGTGACGACCAAGCAGCTCCCCCTTTCGATCGACGATATCTCCCGGTAACGAGCCCCGCGACGCCTGGAACAGAAACGAACGGTCGTCCTCGGGCACGAAGCAGATCTCCTGACTATCGGGCTTCGCGGCCACCGGCAGGCCGAGTGTTCCAGCGGCCTGACGCACCTCGGTCTTGGTGTACCAGCCCAGGGGGAACACGATGCGCGGGAGATCTTCCGCCTTGAGCCGGTACAGGAAATACGCCTGGTCCTTTTCCGGATCCAGCCCGCGCCGGAGTTGCCACTGCTGATCACTCCTGGAGATGCGAGCGTAATGCCCGGTGGCCACCAGATCGAGTCCCAGCAGATCGGCCAGACGCAACAGCTCCGGGAAACGCACGGCGGCATTGCAGTCGATGCAGGGATTGGGTGTGCGGGCCCGGCCATACTCGGCCACGAAGGGAGTGATCACCTGCTCCTGGAAACGAGCCGACACGTCACTGACCTGATGCCGACAGTCGAAGCGATACGCGATCCGTCGCGCATCCTCGATGGCCTCGAGGGAACAGCAGGCCTTGTCACCCGGCGTGGCCCCGGCTGGATCACTGTCGCCATAACAGAAATTCTTGAAGGTGACGGTGTGGACGCGACAGCGGAGATGGAACAGCAGCGCGAGGGCCACGCTGCTGTCCACTCCTCCGCTCAGCGCCATCAAGACAGTGGTTCCCGGCCGCAGAACGGATTCGAGTGCGGACGGAATCGGCAGGGGAAAAGACATGCTATCCCCTCACCAGGCGCCGGATTGCCCAACGGACACGTTGGCTTCGATCAGTGACCACCCGCCGGCTGGCCCAGATTCTCCGGCACTTCCGAGGAGAGCAGTTCCTGCACGATCTGGATGTTGGCCCGGGAACGATCACCGATATCACCGTCCGGATCCACTTTCGCCGCCAGCTCCCATTCCAGCAACGCTTCGCGGTAGATCTTCTCCTCCGCGAACATGATGGCCATGTTGTAGTGCGCCAGGGCGCTGTTGGGATTGATGGCGAGCACGTGGCTGAACCGCACCTTGGCCTCGGTCTGTTCCTTCTGCTTGAGATGCAGGGAGCCCAGATTGCAGTTCGCCTTTTCGTTGTCGGGATCGATGGCCAGGGCGCGTTCGTACATGGTGCGAGCGGTGTCCAGGTGCTCCTGGCGAACCCGTCGTTGTTCGAAATTGGTGCCGATGGGTGCGGCACGATCGTCGTATAGGGAACCCAGGTTGACATAGGCCTGGACGAAGGTGCTGTCCAGGGCGATGGCCTGGGCGAAATGTATCTGGGCAGAGTCGAGATACGTCGAAACGATATCGGTATTCCAGCCTGTATTCTCGGCACTGTCGCTGGCAGCGCCGTAGTAGAAGTTGCCCAGCTCATAATGGGCGTAAGTCGCCACGGGTGGCTTGCCGTTGGCCAGGACCTGCAACGAATCCACGAATTCCGCTGTGGGCAGGCTGCGGTAGTGCTCCAAGAACTTGTCGAGTTCACTCTGGGGGATCTTCTGCTTGCAACCCCACAGGCCCACACTCATCACCAGCGCTGCCAGGATCAGGAGATACCCTGACCAGCTGTTTGTCCTAAAACTTCCTGTCCGCCTCATTGTCCCTCCCCTGTGGATCTTGCCAAGTTCAGCTTGCTACAGTTTACCACCATTTTTCGATGCCGATGACAGAAACTGTCACCCGCCAGATTCTATCCTCACTGCCGTTCCGGTCCAGGTCGCCGACCCAGACATGCGAAATGGCGAAATCCAGATGGCCGCTCCCCCGTTGCAACGGGAAACCCGACCCGAAAGTCAACTGTAACTCGTCGATCTCGTTACCGCCAACTTTGTAACCCCACTGCCGGACGGCGGCGCCGAACCGAATGGGGAGATTACTCCACCCACCCCGGCGGACACTCTCGCGGTCACGTTCGAATCCGCAGGCCCATGTCCACTCGTCGACCATGTCGGCCGCCCAGTCGTCGCGGCCGCTGAACTCGGAATAGGCCTGGTAATCGTAATCGAGCCCGAAACGCCAGCGCGGACTGAACCGGATGTTGCACCCCGCCGACCAGGCCAGCGGCATCTGCACGCTGAAGCTACTGTCCGCCTTGGCCGCCACGCCGCCGATCTCCAGGTGGCGCTTCATCTCCACTTCGTGGGCGGCGGTGAACGATCCCCCGAGCTGAAAGCGGGGAAATGGTGAGACCAGGAAAGCGAAAGTAGACGAAGTGCCTGACAGCTCATCGTTCACGGAGCGGCTGCGCGGCAGATAATCGACGACGCCGTTGCCGTCGGCATCGGTATCGAAGAAGTTGTTCAAGGTCTCGTTGATGCTCCCCCGCACCAGGTTGACACTGGCTCCCACGGCAATTATCGGGCTGAAACGCCAGGCGAGGCCGATGGGTATTTCGAACTGGGTGCCGTCGCGCAGGAAATCCTCCGTCCCCTCCACGACCAGATCGCCCGCCTGCCAGGTCTGGGGCTGCGTGTACGAGAACTCGGTGGCGCGCCGCCCGAGGAACCCGGCAGTCAGGGCCCCCCGGTTGCCCAGCAAGGGGATAGCGGCCCGTACAGTCGGCGTCAGCACCCGTCGGGTTTTGCGGCCGGTCCCGTCGCTCTGGCTGTCGCGTCCCTCGGCATACCCGCTCAGCAGGATGGTCACACCCTGCAGTGGCGCCAGGCTGGCCAGATTCTTGAAGCCGGGCAACAAGGTGTCCTGCTCGGCCATGCCCCAGCCACCCCGGCCGGTAATCCGGGCGTCGTGCACCTGGATACTCGAGCCGAGATTGAGCAGAGCGAACGGTCCCTGGGCGCTGGCCGGGCTGGTCCAGCAGCAGAGCGCCGCCAGTGCGAGACAGCTCAGGCGCCGTATCGTAAGCCACCGTCTGCTTGTCCCCGGCACAGGATCGCCGGGAAAGCCGGGCAGAGAGGCGAGGCATCTTGGCGTAAACATGGTCACTCCCCCCCTTCCGTCAGCTCATCGATGCGAGTGTAGGTGATGTCCAGATAAGGGCGTAAGGTATCGAGTGCCGTCGTGCCGAAGAAATGGAACCGGGCAAGCTGGAAATCGGGATCGACACTGGAGACATCGTAAGTCGGGAAGAAATCCTCGGCAGCGCACAAGATGTACCGGATCGGATCCTCGAAAACTCCGTTCACCACTCGCTGTAGTGAACGGGTGATGTTGAACTCGAGGCGTTGCAGGTGATACGGATCGAGACTCGTTCTCCCGGTGACCGACGCCACGGCGTCCCCCAGGTCATCCAGGGTAACGCTGTCCACCACGCTGGCCACGAAGCTGGAATCGATCTCGGCGCAGATGATGTTGGTCAGAGGGCCGTAACTGCGAGTGGTGTCGTTGTAGACCCCGAGCACGGCGCGATTGATCAGCACGTTCTCCGGCAGCGTCGAGAGATCGAAATCCAGGTAGGGATAACTGCGGAGGTGCGTTCGGAGCACGATCCCCTCGCTGGGATCGTCAGGCGCCGGCGCGATGTGATCCCAGGTACTTAGATCGACGGCGGGGCGGAGTACGTCGGTGTAGCCGGCCGGCTCTTTGAATTCGATCTGCAGAACGACACCAACGGTCGTGTCATCATCATCGAGTTCGAGCTGGCTACCTGCGAAATCGAACTCGTTGGAAGCGACGCCCATCAAACCCTCATCCACAGAGAGATCTTCGTCTTCACTGATCATGATCCCGTTATGAGAGGCATACCACCCCAGCAACACTTCCGGTCGCAACGGGATCGTCTGGGGCGAATTGATATCGATGGTGTCATTGGGAGTGGCATTGATCAATTCCGGTTCGACTGCCGGTCGATCCCCTGGGTAAACGGTGGAGTCGAGTGGCGCCGCCAGATTCTGGATCTGGAATACCTTGGTGATCGTGGTGCCGTCCAGAGCCCGTAAATTGTTGTAGTGATTGGGGAAGTACAGGATCAGGTTGAATCTCTTGATGTTACTGGTATCCGTATCAGCCTGGATCGTATCGAGCCAGGTCTCGAAGTCGTAACGAACCAGGATCGCCGAGCGCTCGTCTCCCTGCCGACCAATGTACAGTACTCGGTTCTGGGTAAAGGGAATATCCTCAATTTCCAGGTTACCGAAGTCGTCAAAGTCCAGAATTTTGAGCAGGTGCAACGAATCGTACCGAGCTTCATGCAGCCCCGCGCCGACCAGGTTGCTCTGTTCGCTGGTGCAGCCGGCTCCCAGCGCCATGACCAGCGCGGCCGTCAATCCCCACAGAGGTGGCAGCCACCGGCGATTCCCGAGCGACCGCAAAGACAATCCCTTCAGAAACAACAGGCACTCCTTCCAAAAAACCGGGTTACCCCCGGTACCGTGAGCGACAATACTATGCCCGTCAACCCACCAGCGTCAAGCCGGGCCACAACCGAGCGACCCGGTGGTGACGGTCTCGGTGGTGACGGTCTCGGTGGCGCCGTTCCGGCCGCGACGACCAGTCGACCGAAACCCGTTCATTTCCTTTCAGTTCCCTCGGGGGCCCGCGCGGAAATACTGACCCGGGTGAATCCGCTCTCCTTGACAAGATCGATCAGGCGCACGACATCGCCGTGATCGGCCTCGGTGTCGGCGCGCAGGATGATCCGATCTTCTCCTGTCGTGGCCTGCATTTGCGCCAAGGTGGCCGGTAACGAGGTGTCGTCCAGTGCCTGATCGTTGAGATAGACCGCACCGTCGGATGTCAGGTAGAGCACGGCCGGCGTGAGCGGCGATTCCTCGGCGGATACCGACCGCGGCAGGACCAGATTGATGGCCGGTTGATTCTTGAAGGTCGAGGTGACCATGATAAATATCAGCAGCAGAAACATCACATCGATCAGCGAGGTGACGTTGATGATCAGGCGGCTCCCCTTCTTGGGTGGCATGAAATCCATGTCACCGCACCCCCGCCGGAGTTCCGTCCCCGAGACCGGGAGCGGGTGCCGAGTTCATCGGTTGCCGGCGACGGAGGGTATCGAGCACCTTGGTGGCGTAACACTCCAGCTCGAAGATGATCCCCTTGGCGCGACCTTCCAGCCAGTTGTGCCCCACCAGGGCGGGGATGCCCACCATCAGTCCCGCGGCGGTGGTGATCATCGCCTCGGAGATTCCGCCCGAGAGGTGTTCGGCGTACCCGAGTCCGTGGGCCGAGACGGACGAGAACACCCGGATCATTCCGGTGACCGTGCCGAGCAAGCCGAGCAGCGGGGCCACCGCCGCCACCGTCTCCAGGATGCCAAGATGGCGAATCAGGCGCACCCCCTCCTGCCGACCGGCTTCCTGGAGCACCTGCTGGATGATCTCCCAGTCGTCCTCGGCATGGTCGAGTCCTGTGCGCACGAGATTGGCGAAGGCGCCCGGTTTCCGTTCGCAGATGGCATAGGCCACGGAGTAGTCGTTACCGGCGGCAAGGGTCTCCACGGCCTCGGCGATCTCCGGATAGATGATCCGGTGCCGGCGCAGGGTGAGCAGGCGCTCCACGAAGATGGCCAGGCCGATCAAGGAGCAGAGAATGATGGGAATCATCATGATGTTCCCGGAGCGGATCAGTTCCCACATGTTTTTCCTGAACCTCCAGTAGTATCGGGTTCGGACGGGTCGAGGACTTGACTCAACGTCGAGAACCGGTGCGGGATCCGCCCCCACCTGCCGCTCGCTGCTGTCTGATCAACTTTTCCCACGCCGGATATTCCAGCGTGTACCTGATCACCAGTTTCTCTTCGGGGAAGTCCGGCGGCAGTGGCGCGAAAGGCGCCGAGGCCCTGATGGCCGCCACACTGGCCTGATGCAATGATTCGTGCCCCACCGTCTCTTTGATCTCGAGCGGACCGAGAGTGCCGTCGGGATTGATCTCCACTACCAGGGTGGTTCTGCCACTGAGTATCCCCAGCGCGTAATAGGCATAGGGTGGAATCCAGTGCCGCTGGATTTCCTGCCCGAACTGTTTCATCCACGGCGCAAAGTTCCACTCTAGGGTGTTGAGATGGTATTCGCCCGAGCGAACGATATTCCCCTCGATATCACCCACCGCGATCTGATCGAACTCGAATCCCCGATCACCACCGATCTGCTCGCGAGAGCGGAGAATGGACGGCGCCGGAGTATCCAGGAACGGCGAGTTTTCCGGTGACTCTTCAGCCGCCTCCGTAGTCTCCTCGGATTCATCTTCGGTGATGTCAGCTGGTTCTTCCGCCCCGTTCACCTCGCCCGGTCTCGGCTCGCCGCTGGGGAGTTCCAGGTCACTGGGATCGAACCGAGTATCACTCGGGTCTGTGGGCTCGTTCTCGGTACCCGGCAGTTGTTCGGCCAGTGGCAGGTCGCCCGTCTCGCCGGCGGCCTCCGGTGCGGGCTCGGCCCGGTAGCCCGCCGCAGCAGCCGACCGGGTTCGTTCCGGTGTCGCCGGTTCCGTGAATTGAATACCGGGCAGGTTCTCCAGCTCTTCCCGTTGAATCGCCACCTGGGGGAAATTCAGCGGGATCTCGGCCGCGGGCTGGCTGCTCTCCTCGCCATCCGGAAGTTGATCCGCGGCTCGACTGTTGTGTAGCGCCAGGAAATCAGGTCGCTCAGGCGGCTCCGCGGAGGCCATCCGCTCGGGGATGTCGGTGTAGGTACGCGGTTTATCAGGATCTTCAGCGGGAGGCGCTTGCGTTGCGGCTAACTCGATATCGGGCAACAGGATCAGTTCGTTGGGATCTTCCTCTGCCCGAGCGAGTCCCCAATCTTCCGGATTAACGAACTCCATATTCCAGGTGGCCAGGACAATCAACGCGTGGATGACCAGGGAAACCACAAATGCATGGAAGGTCGACCTGTGAGTATCCACCCTGCCTGTTCCGCCCTTCCTGGATTCGGACCTCGACGGTGCGGGATAACTCGTGGCGAGCAATCCCCGGAGAATGTACCGTGTCCTCCACAGAATAGCAAAGCCCAGCCGATCAAGCATTGACGGCAGGGCCGACCCGATTGATGCTGGCCAGGATATATCCGGAATCACTGCCACCAGACGGCGATTCAGACTCGATCCGGGCCCAGCGGTAATCGCGAACTCTTGCAGGGGCGGAACAGATGTCTCGACACCCCGACCGGAACCGAGAGCAAGCGACGGTCAAGCGGATCCGGACTGCCATCGACTCTCTGCGGGGCCAATTCCCGGCCCAGTTGCTGGTGGATGTGCCGCTGCGGGAGTTGACAACGTTTCGCATCGGCGGTCCGGCCCTCGGCGTCGGACTCATCCAAACGCACGATGACGCGCGCAAGTTCCAGGCTATCGCCGCGGAACACGACCTGCCGCTCGCTTTTCTCGGCGACGGCAGCAATGTACTCGCTGACGATCGCGGTTTTTGCGGACTCATCCTGAAGATGGAGGTCCCGACCTTCGAGATACACGGTGATACCGTCACCGTCGGGGCCGGGGTCCGGTTCGACAACCTCATCGAACGATGTCTGGCCGCCGGTCTGGTCGGACTCGAGTTCGCTTCCGGGATCCCGGGCACCGTGGGTGGGGCCGTGGTGGGCAACGCCGGTTGCTACGGACATGAGATCAGTGAATTCCTGGTGGCGGCGACCGTCTTGCGCGCGGACGGACGACTCGAAACCGTCGGTCCCGAAGACCTCGTCTTCAGTTACCGGAATTCCCGTCTCAAGGGGAGCACAGATCTACTGCTGGAAGCCGAATTACAGCTACGTCAAGGGGACAACACGGCGGCCCTCCAGGCACGTCAGGAACACCTCGCCAGTCGCGGCCGCAAACACCCCGTCCACGAACCGTGCGCCGGCAGCTATTTCCAGAATCTGCCGCCACGGATTTCTGGCGGCAAGCGACGTGCGGCCGGTGAGCTGCTGGAGGCGGTGGGCGCCAAGGAGATGCAGGTCGGGGGCGCGGCCGTCTTCGCCAAGCACGCCAACATCATCATCAATGCGGATGGCGCCTCTTGCCGTGACGTCCAGGCGCTGGCGGCCCGCATGCGGACCGCCGTCGCCGATCGTTTCGAGGTTCAATTGCAGGAGGAAGTCCGGTATCTGTCGTGGTGCTGAGGTATGGATTCGGGGGCGCATACTTGCCCGCCACCACTGCCGTCCAGCGCGGTGATTTCCACGTCGCGCCGCCGGATCACTTCAACAGGGTCACCTTGTAACTGAACCGACGACCGTCCACCGCCAGGCTCAGGACGTAGGTGCCTGTGGCGGCCGCACCGCTATCAGTCAAACCATCCCAGGTGACCTGATTCGCGCCGGCCGGATACCAACTCCGTCCCAGGCTCGCCACCCGGCGTCCGCTCAGATCACATACCACCCCCTCGACCCAGGTCGCTCGCGGCAACTCGAACCGGACGAACACAGCGGGATTGAACGGATTCGGATACGGCGCCTCGACGTGGGTATACCGCCCAGGTGGCGTCTCGCCGTCTGACCAGCAGCGTGCCGTCTGGGCAGTGGTCACCGGCGAGTCCGCGGCGCCGGGAGTCACGAGGCGGAAACTATACAATCCGTCATTCCCCTCCGTCAGACCTGCGGCCGCGACGGCCCCGGCGGATAGGGTCAGTTGCCAACCAACTACCGCCCGTGACAGGTCACCGTGAAAGGCGGTCGCACTTTCCGCCAGGCGTACCCAGTCACTGTTCGCGGCGCCCTCCAGCCACCATGCGTCACCAAGGGGAGGCTGAAAGGAAAGCTCGAAGATCCCTGCCCGACACCGGGCGACGAACTTTCGGGGCGCTGTGGGCACCGGATTGGGCTCGATGTTGAGCATGGTCAGTGCGAGTTCCAGTGAACGATCCAGTACCACCAGATCGAGAATGTTGTCGTTGTTGAAGTCGCCAACGGCAGTAGCATACGGCTCCAGAGCCGACTGGAAATCCACGGGCGGGATCATGAACCAGTCACCGCTATTGACCACAATGCTGATGACCTGCTCCTCCGCGTAGGTGATGGCGAGATCGGGAAACCCGTTTTCGGTAAAATCGCCCACGGACAATGAGGTGGGACTTTTCCCCAGCTCGAAGTCTCTGAGCCGTTCCATGAGAGAGCCATCGCTCAGGTTTTCGATAAAGGTCAAGGCGTTCGAGTTTGCCTGAGCCACCACGATATCGAAGTCGCCATCATCATCGAAATCGGCCCGGGCGATGACGCGGGGACAACCTGGGTAGTTGTAGAATCGCGCCTGACCGAAGATGCCGCCAAGGTTCGTGAGTGTGGTCACTCGACCGATACAGCTCGTGAAGATGATGTCCGGCAGATCGTTGTCATCGATGTCGGCTAGAACGATATCGTCGGGAGCATCCACGAGGTGCAATTCCGAGACATCCACAAAGGTGCCGTCCCCCACCCCGAATCCCACCGTGATATTATCGGATCCCTCGTTGCCCACCACCAGATCGTCGATCCCGTCATCGTTCAAATCATCCGCAAGGACCTTGTACGGGCCGACGCCGGTAGGCATCACCCCCAGCGGTGTGTAGCCCCCCCCCGGCAAGCGGCGCATGATCTGGATCCTCGGCACACTGGGCTGGACGATGGCCAGATCCAGCAGGTTGTCGGCATCGGCGTGGATAGTGTTGAGCGTGCGGGGCGGATTGGCGAGCTGGACCGGTTCCGGATCCATGACCAGATGTCCCTGGTTGTCGCAACGCAAGATCTCTACCGTGGCAGTACCGAAACAGGCGACCAGGTAATCGAGATCGCCGTCCAGATCCTCATCGAAAATGATGCCCCCGGTTGGTGACGGTGGAAGCAAGGTCGCCAGAAAAGCCCGGAAATTGATGGCGTTGTTGCCAAAGAGCAACGCGACCTCATCCGAAGCACCGTTGGCGACGGCCAGGTCCGGCCACAAATCACCGTTCATGTTCGTGATGGTCACATCCACTGCCTGCCCACCGCAGTAATAGGTCTCGTGCAGATTCCAGGCGGCCCCCGCTCGCCGGAAGAAATGCACGGTCCCCCGCTCGGTACTCCAGCACCAGAGGCCCTTCTCGAATTCCAAGATGGAATGGACCAGGAGCCCATCACCGGGCGTGAAGATCTGCAGCTCGTCGATCTCCACCAGGTTCCCGCTCTGGGGAGTGAATACGGTCACGTGGCAGGAGTCGGAGTAGGAGACGAAGAGTTCGTCCTGCAGGTCATCGTCCTGATCGAATACCTGCATCTTGAATGGTGCACCATCCATGTCGATCTGATTCACCAACGAATAGGTGCCGCTGAGATCCCGGGCGAAGACGGAGCATGATCGCGAGAGCACACCGTTGTCGGCTGTAACCAGCTCGAGTTGACCGTCGCCGTCCATATCCAGAGGCACGATGGCTACCGGTCCGTCCCCGCTCGGAACGACCTGTTCGATTTGCCAACCGTCACCGCTATCGGCCACCAGAACCCAGCAATCGCTCCCGGGAGTCGTCACCGCCAAGGCGGGAGCTTCGTCAGGGCCGAACGGACCGTAGACGACATCGGCGGGATCTTCATCGAGTTCCACCGCGGCCAGAACCGAGAACAGTTCCGGACTGACCTGATACTGAAGCAATACGACCTGGTCGGGATTGGCGGTCAGCGCCACGAGGATGTCGGGTTCCCCCGTAGGCCCCTCGACGGTTTTCAGGTCGACGATCTTACTCCCCAGATCGAAGCTTCTGGTGGGATAGAACTGACCGTAAGCCACATGCTCGACCAGCTTGATCAAACCACTCTCGTGACCGACCATGAGTTCGACCCAGTTATCGTCATCGACATCATACCCGACCACACTGGTGGTCGGTTCATGAGTGGCGACGGAGATCTGCCCCGGAAAACGGAGGGGAGCCGCCAGCAAGACAGCTGACCAGCCGAGATAAACCAGCATTAGCATGGGCCCGAAAAACCGGCGCCGCGGGCTCCGGAGCGAATGGCTCCGCAACCCTCGCCAAGCGACTACTGCTGAATTGTGTCTGGGCAGGACCGGCACTTCCGAAATGTCAAAGGGCGGCATATCTACCTTTCCGGAAAGGGGCGCGACTACCTCATTGCAGTATACGGCGGATACGGTCCGGTGACAAAATTGATGCGGTTGATTCACCGCGTCACGAACCATTTCAGGGCAGAAACGGGTTAATGGTTGACACTACCGTGCCCGGACCTGAAATTAAACAGGAGACTCGGTCGCCGTACGGGCGGTGACCGCCACGATTTTCCCCCACATCAATGGTGGCAGCGCCGACAGGAGCCATCCATGTCTCGTAAATTTACGTTTTGCTTGATTCTGCCATTGGTCCTGCTTTGTGCAACTTCTCTCGTGGCTCAAACGACCACCACGGAGAGGACCTTCCGCCTGAAACCGAGCGTGTCGGATACTTCCATGGCCGCACAAGACGAGGAAATTGTGGCCGAGGTGTTCAAGCCAGCCATCGAAGCCGGCCAGCTCGAGACGTCAATGACCCTGGGTTTCATCGATCTGACGGGTACCTTGATGTCCGCCGAGCAGATCCTCTACAAGGTGACCGATGAAGCTGTCTGGTGGGGCGACGTGGAGATGCGGGGGGAATCCGCTTTTAATCCCATCCTGCGGCTCAACTACAACCTGACTTCCTGGTTCGCCCTGGAAGGGGTGTTCAACGTTTCGGTCTCCGAATACATGGCCGAGATCACCAATCGCTTCCGCCGTGCCCAGGAAGACGAGGCTCCCATCGAACCCGATCCTCCCCTGGGTGAATTCGATCCCGAACACAGATCCGTGATCACCCTCGGCTTGGGCGCCCACGGTGTGCTGTATCCGTTCAATTTCGACGATGGCGAAGGTCGTTTCCACCCGTTCCTGATGGCCGGCATGGACCGCATGTGGTTCAATCTCAATACCGACTACACGGATGAATCCTCCATCGACTGGAACTACCAGGCGGGAGCCAGCATCCGCTTCATCGCGGACGACCTGATCAGTGTTCGTTTCCAGGTGGCGTACCAGACCACCAAGGTACAGTTCACACCATCCGAAACCTGGGTGGAGTTCAACGAAGGCACCATCCAGGTCCCGGTGTACGAAGTCGTGGATGGTGTTTTGAGCCTGAAAGAGGAATTCGAATCGCAGACCATCAGCAGCCTGAGCTGGGGGATCGGATTCCAGGCCAATTTCTAGACATCGGTTGCTGCACTGCCTGGCTGATCCTGCTCCCAGTGGTGAACAGCCGAAGCGAATGATCAACTCCAGAGCGCCCGCTGTCCCTCACAGCGGGCGCTGTCATGTGTGATCATTCATTCTCACTTGCGGACAGATCTTGGGCGGGCGGCGCCGCCAGCCCCGGCACCGCTTCCTGCCGGAATGCCAACGCCTCCACCAGATGGTCTCTGGTGATTGTCCGCGCCCCCGCCAGGGCGGTGATGGTCCTGGCCACCCGCACACACCGCAGGACCCCACGGATTGAAAGTGCCAACCGGCGTCGAGCCTCCTCGAGATAAGCAATGGCCACCGGCTCCAGACCCAATTCCTTCACCAACCGATTGGGATCGGAACTGGCGGGGCGGATTCGCTGCCGTTCTTCGTCGATGATCTGCCAGACAGTTTTCACCTGTTGCCGCAAGACTCGCCACGTGTCCAGCCCGGGCCGGGCGGATCCACCACCAGTGGTCAAGACAACAGCGGGTGACTCGGCCATTTCCACGAACATATCGATCCGATCCAGAAACGGACCGGAAAACCGGCCCCGATAATTCGAAACGGAGGCGGGTGAACAACGACAGGTGCGCAGACGACTCCCCAGATAGCCACAGCGGCAGGGATTGCTGGCGGCCAGCAGTTGAAACGATGCCGGGTAGACGCGGCAGAGTGAACCACGCACCAGGGTTATCTGCCCCTCTTCCAGCGGTTCGCGAATGACCTCGAGAACCGCCGGCGAGAATTCACCGAGTTCATCCAGGAACAGCATCCCGCAGTGAGCCAGAGTGGCTTCTCCGGGCCGCACCCGATTGCCACCGCCGATCAAACCGGTCCTGGTCACCGTGTGGTGTGGCGCCCGGAACGGTCGCCTCCGAACCAGACCTTCCCCACGTAACGTCCCCGCGGCGCTGTGGATCCGACTCACCTCGAGGGCTTCGCTCCGAGATAACGGCGGCTGCAGACTCTCGATAGCTCGCGCGAGCCGTGTCTTACCCGTTCCTGGCGGCCCCAAGAGCAACAGGTTGTGACGCCCGGCAGCAGCGATCAGTGCGGCACGACGCGCCTGCTCCTGGCCGATCAGGCCCAGGAACGCCTCCCCATCCTGTGCCGCCGTTAAAACCCGTTCGTTATTCCCTCGCGGTGCAGGGCTTGCCCCCGGACCTCTGGGTTCGATCCCCTCACGCCACCAATTGACCGCGTCGGCCAGCGTCGAGGCGGCGATGACTTTCACTCGATCGACGAGGTTCGCTTCCCAGGCTTGGCAGGTGGGCACCACAACCTGTTCGATCCCTTGTGCCACCGCATCCAGCACGATGGCCAGCAATCCTCTGACCGGCCGCAACTCGCCGAACAGAGACAGTTCGCCCAGAAATAGCGCGCGGCCATGAGACCGGGTTCTCGCCTTTCCTGGTTGGTCCTGGGCGGCGATGACCCCCATGGCGATGGCCAGATCGAAGGAAGCACCTTCCTTGCGGACATCGGCGGGCGCCAGGTTGATCGTCACCCGCCCCAGCGGAAACGAGAATCCGCTGTTGCGCACAGCCGCCAGTACTCGCTCCCGACTCTCTCGCACCGCCGCGTTGGGCAAGCCAACGATGTGGAAGGCCGGCAAACCGCGACTGATATCGACTTCCACCGTGACCAGATAGCCATCGATGCCGTCCACGGCGCCACTGCGAAATCTCGTGAGCATAAACGTCTCCCCCTCGAAAACATGGAGCCGACCCTGGAGCCCCTGCCTCAGCAAGGGACAATCCAGTCGGGGAATCCGTGCTCACCCCCCCCGTTGGCGCAATGGGCAACCCCAGACACAGGGTAAGCGACTGTATCCTGTCAACCGGAGAGGACAGGGGACCCGGGTCAGGAGGATAACCGGGAGACGGTGGTGTCTGGTTGATTCAGCAGGCTGATCAGATGGAGAATCAAGGCAAAATGAAAAGGGCTCCAGAAGGAGCCCCTTCCACTATTACCGCAAAAGGAATGGTGTCCTAGCGGTCGAGTCCGATCTAACGATACAAGGTCTTGACCTGACCCCACGTCGAATCCACGGTGTCGGTCGGATCGTTCGGCGGCGTCAGCTTCGCCTTAAAGTTCCGATCGTAACCGGGATGCACCGGGGTCGCCGGCGGATTGTCATCCGAGAGGTCCAGACCGTGCAGATACCAGTCCGTGAGCAGGTACTCGGCGGTGATCAACGCATCGTACTGCGTGCCACCGATGAAATCGAACGTACCCGAACCGGATCCGGTATAGGTCCCTGGCGGTGTCACCGACGAGTCCATGAGCATCATGGTCCAGCCGTCGTCCACCACGCCTTCCAGGATCAATTCGCCATCCACGAAGGTGGCGGGGTTGTCGTAGTCAGCGGCGGTCCCGCCAACGATGGGGTCGGCATAGATAAACAGACCACCACCCTCGAACCCCACGATCCTCCGCGCGAATGGCGGCGGTGGGAGGTCAGTCCGGCTGTTCACCGTCTGACCGTTGATATAGATCGTGTACTCGTAATTCACCGGATCGAGCAGGATCGGAGTGGGGATACCGCCGACGGTACCGAGAATACCGAAGACCTCCCTCACCGAACCCACATTATCGACCGATGGGGTGTAAACCGAGTACCCGTTGAACAGGAACTCACTCTCTGCCGATACTGGCAAGGCCATCAGTACAATGGCGAGCAAGGCAGCAGGAGCTAGGAACTTGTAAACCTTCATAACGCAATTCCTCCTCTCCATCTCGCCCCGCCTTACCGGTAGAGATTCTTGACCTGACCCCAGGTGCTGTGTTCCCTCGGAATCGTCGAATCAAACATGACGTGGCCATCCATCTCGAGATCATAACCATCTGGCACGGGAGCGGCGAGTGGATCCACCGTACCCGAGAAGATGTTGCCGATCGGATTGAACAATTCGCCAATGTCCGGATGAATCGTCCAGTTGATGACACCCTCGTAGTTACCTACATGCAGAGTCGGGTAGTACACCATGTAAAAGCTGGTGAACGCCCCGTGCAGGTAGATATCCCCATCCGTGAATGTCGACGGTGCGGTGGCATTAGGGGGTTCTACGCCATACTCAGGTACAGTGTACCCCGCGTCGTTATAACGCTGGGCAATGATATCGACCGTTCCTCCACTGTATGTGATGTAGAACGTGCCCCAGCCGATGTCGACCTCGCCGTCGGAGACGAGATCGGAAATGTAAATAGTGTACTGGTAATCATCCGGGCTCCATACCAAGGGTTGGCTTATACTCTCGATAAAGCCAACTGCGGCCATCACGTCTCCCGGGTTGCTCGGCGGAAATCCGACTTCTCCCGGAGTGTTGTCGTCCTCGTACATGAAGCCGGTGAAGTCCAGAATCGTTTCGGTATCCTGCGCCCACACCGTGCCGGCCACCATCGCCGAACAGAGAGTCAGAACGCTCAGGATAATGATTCTTTTCATCACACCCTCCCACGTTATCCAAGAAAGCTGACTTGTCTCACCAGAAAAACTATAATGCATTGTCCCAATATCGAGTTGTATCACCCCCCCGTCAAATCAGTAAACCGTGCCGTTTCGATACTTTCGACAACTCTTTTGTTGTCACAGACTTAACCCCATCACAAACCAATAAGTGTGCGTAGTATACCATAAAACAATGCAGCCTGCAACGGAAGAATTTGCACATGATTCGCCCACCGCGTATCAAAAAAACTGGGTCGGGTATTATGCCTGGTCAAAAAAGCAACAATCAAACCGAGGCGGAAGTCCCGGTTCCGGACTCCCGCCTCGTGAAGCGAATCCCCCATCATCAGCATGGAATACGATGTCGGGGGCAGCTGGCGACCTGTCCGTCGGATCGCTTACAGATCCTGGGGACGTACGGTCTTGCGGCCATTGGCCGTGGCGCGCTTCTCGGCCTGAGCGATCAGCTCACGCACTTTCTTGTCCAGAGCGCCGTAGAACTCGCCGGAGACGTTGCACTTCTTGATGGTTTCCTTGGTCTTGCTCTTGCTGATGATCAAGTCGGCCATGGGATCCTCCTCGACAGTCAGTAGGTGAATCGTTCACGAACCGCAGGGGCTGAATCGTCCCGAAGGTCTCCCCTGCTGTCAACCGAATAGAACTCAAAAAGACGATTCCTCGCTCAGGACGCCTGCCAGAGGCTTCCTGGAGGCTGCGACACAATCGCCTCGACAGGCGGAGCTGTCAAGAGTAGTTTTTCAGGAAACCGACGTTTCAGCGGGGAAAACCCCTGCCTCGGTCCGTGGAATCCAGCGCGAAGGAGAGTCGCATGAGCAGCGAAAAAGTGCTCGCCTATCTCGACGCCCATCAGCAGCAGCATGTCGATCAGCTCTGCGAGTTTCTCCGCATCCCCAGCATCAGCGCCGACAGTGAATACAATGAAGACACCAAACGCGCCGCCGCTTTTCTGGTGAACGAACTGCAGGAACTCGGTCTGGATGTCCAGGTGATCGATCGGGGCGGGAACCCGCTCGTGTATGCCGAATCGGAAATCAGAGCGGACCGCAAGACATTGCTTTTCTACGGGCATTACGATGTGCAACCGGTCGATCCGCTCGACCTGTGGGAAACACCCCCCTTCGAACCTCGCGTCGCCGACGGCGTTGTCTATGCCCGTGGCGCCTCCGACGACAAGGGTCAGGTCTACGCCCACATCAAAGCCCTCGAGGCGTACATCAAAGCGGGGGTCGAGCTCCCGGTGAACGTGAAGTTCATCATCGAAGGTGAAGAGGAGTGTGGTGGCAAGAGCATCTACAAGTACACCGAGGAGAATCCGGATCAACTCGCCTGCGATGCCATCATCGTCAGCGACACCACGCTGTACAACGAGACCACGCCGGGCATCTGTTACAGTCTGAAGGGGCTGGCCTACATGGAGATCCGACTCTCCGGCCCGGGTGCCGACCTGCACTCGGGCAGCTTCGGCGGTACGGTGCAGAATCCGGGTAACGCCATCTGCGAGATCGTGACCGGGCTCAAGGACCAGGACGGCCGCTGTCTGGTGCCCGGCTTCTACGACGACGTGATCGAACTGGATGCCGAGGAGCGTGCGGCCTTCGCCTCGCTGAACTACACGGATGAGGTGCTGCGCGAGGAAACCGGCGCGCTGGCGCCCTTCGGCGAGAAGGGGTACACCACCCTGGAACGGATGTGGGGCCGGCCGACCTGCGATGTCAACGGCGTGGCGAGCGGGTACGGCGGCCAGGGCGCCAAGACCATCATCCCCGCCCAGGCCGTGGCCAAGGTCAGCATGCGCCTCGTTCCCGATCAGGATCCGGAAAAGATCTCGGCCGCCTTCACGGAGTATGTAAAGCAGATCTGCCCCCCCGGCGTTCGTCTCGAGGTGGAGAATCTGCACAACGCCAATGCCGTGCTGGTACCGCGCAACTCGGCCATGATGCAGGCGGGTAAACGAGCGCTCGAGCAGGGTTTCGGCGCCAAACCGGTGTTCATCCGCGAGGGTGGCTCCATTCCCGTCGTGGGTACTTTCCAGGAATGCTTGAAATCCCCGGTGCTGATGCTCGGCTACGGACTCTCCACCGACAACATCCATTCGCCCAACGAAAAGTTCCACCTGGACAACTTCTGGCGCGGGGCTCGGACCACTGCGCTCCTGATGCAGGAGGCGGCGTTGCTGGACTGAACGGTGATGTCGCGGACCGTCCGGGCAGGTGCTACTCCACCCCCGGCCTCACCTTCGCCATCGCACCTGAAAGTTGACAGGAGACGGATCAGAGGATAGTTTGTGGCGGCTCAGGCGTCCCCATCGTCTAGTGGTTAGGACACCGCCCTTTCACGGCGGCAGCACGGGTTCGATCCCCGTTGGGGACGCCAAACTGAACAAAGCGCAGCTACGGGCCGATTTATTCAGGCCCGTTTTTTTGTGCCCTGCGCCGATCATCAATCACCGCCGCCAGAACGACGGATAGAAGATCACCAGCGCCGAGAACATCTCCAGCCGGCCCACCAGCATGTTCCAGGCCAGGAACCACTTCCCGATATCCGAGATGTGCGCATAGTTCTCGGACGGGCCGACACTCCCGAAACCCGGACCGATGTTCATCAACGTCGCGATGACGGAGCTCATGGCGGACAGGTAATCCATGTCGTCCACGAGCACCATGAAGCAGCCGCCGCCCAGCACCAGGAAGATGTTGACGATGAAGTAGCAGACGGCGAGATCGATGATGGACTGGTCCACGGGACGGCCGTTGACCCGCACCGACGCCACGGAGAGCGGTTGCAGGAAGATCCGCTTGATGGCGGCCACCATGAACTTCCAGATGACGACGTAGTGGATGACCTTGATACCGCTGGTGGTGGAACCGGCGCAGGCGCCGATGAAGCAGACCGCGAACAGGAACATCTGCGCGGCCTGCGGCCACAACTCGTAGTCCCGGGTGGTGAAGCCGGTGGTGGTGAGCAGGGACATCACCTGGAAGGTGCCGTGCCGCAGGGCGTTCAGGAAACTGTAGGTCTCCGCCCGCCAGAGGATCAGGGCCACAGCGCCGCAGAACACCAGCACGAAGCCGACATACCAGCGAAACTCGGTGTTGATCCGCAGCACCCGCCACTCGCCGCGGGCCGCGTGGTAGAACAGCATGAAGGTCACGCCGCCGAGGAACATGAACAGGATGATGATCCAGTCGAAGTAGGCGCTGTCGTAGTGACCGATACTGGCGTTGTACGGGGAGTAGCCCGAGGTGGAGACCGTACCGAAGGCGTGGCAGAGGGAATCGAACAGAGACATGCCGCCTGCACACATGAGCCCCACCTGCAAGAGATTCAGAAGCAGGTAGATGAGCCAGAGCACCACGATGGCGTCCCGGTTGCGAGCCAGGAACCGCTCCCGGGTGATCACCTGACCGGGGCTCGACTCCGCCCGGAAGATCCGGGCGCCGCCCATGCCGTGGGGCAAGAAGATGATGGTCAAGGTCAGAAAGCCCATGCCGCCGAGCAGATGGGTCTCACTGCGCCAGAAGAGCAGACCGTGGGGCACCACCTCGATGTCGGTGAGGATGGTGGCGCCCGAGGTGGTGTAGCCGGACATCATCTCGAAGAAGGCGTCCGTGAACGACGGGATCGAGCCGTGGATCATGAACGGCAGGGCGGACACGGCGGAGACGACCCCCCAGCCGAACGCGGCAATGACGAAGGCGTCCTTGATGTTCAGCTCGTGATCGTGGCGAAAGAGCCCCCAGAGGGGCAGACCGACCGCACCGGCAATGGCGGCCGAGAGCACCAGGGCCATGAGATCGCCCTCGTGGCCGTAACAGAGCGAGCAGATCACCGACAGCATCAAGGCGCCCGCCGTGACCAGCAGCAACGTCCCCATGACGAAGGCGATGGAGCGAACGTTCATCGTTTCCCCGGTGCAATCGCTCGGGTGAGGCGGCGGCTGTTCCCGCAACGATTCATGACAGCAGCAACGCCTGGAGATCCCGGAGGTGACGGGACGTGCAAATGCCGATGACCTTGTCGCCAGCCTGGACGTGAGTATCCCCCACGGCGATCTCCCACTTGCCGTTCCGGTGGACCGCGCCGATGATGATCTTCTCCTTCATCCCGCCCACTTCGAACAGTGGCTTGCGAGTGATGGGCGCTCCCGGATCGGCCACGAGTTCCACCACCTCGGTGTCGCACCCGTGCAGCTGCGCCACCGAGAGCAGCTTGCCCCGGCGGATATACTTGAGGATCTCGTTGCCGGCGAGGACCTTCTTGTCCAGCACGACGTCCGAACCCATGGTGGCGGCGAGCACGAGGTACTCTTCCCGCTTCACCAGAGCGATGGTCTTGCATTCCCGCCCCTGCGCGGCCCCCGACCGGTCCTGGATGAGGTGCTTGGCGAGCACGCTCGTCATGATGTTCGTCTCGTTGTCGCCGGTGGCGGTTATGAAGACGTCCGCGTCCTGCAACCCCGCTTTGGCCAGGGTGTCGACGCGCGAACCGTCGCCGTTGAGGATCTCCGTCTTGTCCAGCTGGTAGGAGAGTTCCTCGGCGCGGCGGCTATCCCGTTCGATCAAGGTGACGGGAAACGAGTCCTCGAGCAGTTCGGCCACCCGCCACCCCACCAGTCCCCCGCCGATGATCATGATATTGCGCCGACGTTTCTGGGGAACCCCGGCCAGTTCCATCAACCGCGGCAGGTCCGCGGTGTAAGCCAGCACGTAGATGTGGTCCCCCGGCAGGATCTCGTCGTCGCCCCCCGGGATGATGGTGTTGATGCCGCGCGCGATGGAGACGATCCGGAAATAGAAGTCGCTGTACTGCTGTGAGATATCCTTGAGCTTGGTGTGAGCAATGGCCGAATCCGCACCGATGCGGGTGGCCATGACCTGCATGCGGCCGTCGGCAATGTCGATGACGACGTTGCCCGAGCGGATCTTGAGCAGACGTGTGATCTCCTTGGCGGCCAGTTCCTCGGGGCGTATGACCAGGTCGATCGTGAGGTCGCTGGCCGAGAGCCGGGCGTCTTGTTGCAGCAGATCCAACGTGCGGACTCGGGCGATCTTGCACGGAATACCACAGCGGTCCGCCTGTAGAGCCGACAGGATGTTCACCGCATCGTTGTCGGTGACCGCGATCATGTAATCCATGCCGTCGGCGCCAGCTTCGTCCCAGGTAGTGGAACTCATGGCATCACCCCAAACCAACCGGGCGTCGACCTCACCATCAAGACGCCGGATCAATTCGGGTTTTGATTCGATAGCCGTGATGGAATGGCCCTCGTGGGTGAGCCGTTTGGCGAGGTAATACCCGACGCCGCCGAGACCGAGCAGCAGGATGTTCGCGTTCTTCTGGGACATGGTCCACTCGCTCCGGGCAGAGAAGGTCTGGGGGAAACCTCGAAATCATTGGCCCCACCGAACTCGGTGGCTCCAGCGCCTGACAGAACCCGAATGGTGGTGAAACGCGGGCTCGCTCGAGTCTCGTATAGTGTGCCAGGATGCTCGCACAGAGAATTGATCTAGTAAAGAACCACTTTGACTCGCGGGATCGACCGCGCGAGGAAGGAAAAACTCGTCACGGAATGATCCCTCTGGTCCGCAAACTCGCGATATCGTGCTCCCCAAGCCCCACTTCCTGCAGCAACGACACCGTGTGCTCGCTGTACTTCGGAGCGAAGGAGAACTCGGTCACCCCATCTTCCCGATCGACAGCCGGCGGCGGCAGGTGGATCACCTTGCCGTTCGGCGTGCGGGTGGTGGTCAACTTGGGCGCGATGGCCGCCAGATCCCGCACCTGCTGGATCGTGTGAATGGGAGCGTGGGGAATCTTGGCGGCGGCCAGCTCGGCTTGTAGCTCGACTGAGTCGCACCGGGCGCAAATCGCCGCCAGTTCCGTGTGGATGGCTTCCCGCTCCTGATGCCGGCCGTCGTTGGTGCGACGGAGCGGTCGATCCAGAGCCCGACACCTGGGCAGATCCACCAGCCGCTGCCACTGCACATCGTTGCCGATGGCGATGAAGATGAACCCGTCCCGGGTGGGATAGGCGTTCACCGGGATGAACTTGCGGTGCTCGTTCCCGCAACGCCCCACCTCGGCGGGAGCGCAGTCGAAATCGAGTAGCGGCAGGGTCGTGGTGAGCCACGAGGCCGCCGCCTGCAGCATGGAGACGTGGATCGCCTGCCCGACGCCAGTCTCCGTCCGCTCCGCCAGAGCGAGACAGACGTTGGCATATACCTCGTCGCCGGCCTTGAAATCGACAATCGGTATTCCGGCCAAGGTGGGCGGGCCGTCCGCGGCCCCGGTGACCTCCATGTACCCCGCCATGGCTTGCAGGGCGGGATCGTATCCCGGCGTGTGCGGGTAATCCGGTCCCATGGCCGAGATGCCCGCCCAGATGAGGTCCGGCTTGACACTCCTGAGCGTGGCGTAATCGATGCCCAGCGCCTCGTAACGGGCGGGCAGGGTATTGCAGCAGAAGATATCCACATCCAGCTCGGTGATGAGCCGCTGCAGGAGTTCCCTGCCCGCGGCTTCCTGCAGATTGAGGGCGATGGCTTCCTTCCCCACGTTGGGGGCGATGAAGTACGACCGCCTGTCGTCGTCCACCACCTGTTCACCGATGTAGCGGTTGGGATCGCCCGGGAGCGTCTGGCCCCGGGGCGTGGCCTCGAGCCTGATCACGCGCCACCCGAGCTGGGCGAAACGTTGGGTGGCGTGGCTCAGCGACAGCGCCTGCTCCATGGAGATCACGGTTTGTGGTCTCATGCCTGGCCTTCCCGGTTTTTCCGGTTTTCCAACAAGGCGCGCAGCACGTATTCCGGGGTCAGCGGCAGCTTGTTGAACCACACGCCGGTGGCGTTGTGGAGCGCGTTGGCGATGGCCGGCGCGGTGGGGATCATGGGTGACTCGCCGATTCCCTTGGCGCCGGCGGGGCCCTCGGGATCCATGGTCTCGATGAAAAACATCTCGATCTCCGGAATCTCGGGGGCGGTCAACACCTTGTAATCACGGAAGCACGGATTCTGCATGATGCCCCGATCCAGCTGCAGGTTCTCGGTGGTGGCGTACCCGATGCCCATGATCACGCCCCCCTCCACCTGCCCCTCGATGCCGATGGCGTTGATCACGCGGCCCACGTCGTGCGCAGCCACGACCTTGAGAATTCGAATAACCCCGGTCTCGGTATCCACCTCCAACTCCACGACCTGGGTGCCGAAGGCATAGGCGGCGGAGACATTGCCGTGGAAATCACGATCCTGGGCTTCACTGGGCGGCTCGTAATACTCCGTCGTCATGACCACTTCGTTCTTCTGGCCGAAGTGCAACGAACGGATGAGCTTCCCCAGATCCAATAGAACCTCGCCGCTCCGGGCGTCCACCACGGCGCCACGGTACAGATCCAGGTTCTTTGCCGATTGTTCCAGGCTGGCGGCGGCGGCGGCCAGGAGTTTGTCCCGCGCCTTCCGGGCGGCCCGGAGCGCTGAATTGCCGGCGATGAAGGTCGTCCGGCTGGCGTGAACACCCACATCCCAGGGACAGAGGTCGGTGTCGTTGTTGACGATCTTGATGGCCGTGATGGGCACGCCGAGCTGTTCGGCCACGAGCTGAGCGATGACCGTCTCGGAACCCTGTCCGATCTCGGAGGCGCCCGTCATCACCGTGACCTTGCCGAAATCGTCGATCTTCAGGATGGTGCCGCAGCCGTCGCTGTGGTAGATCTTCGCCCCTCCCCCCACGTGCAGCAACGAGGCGATGCCAACTCCCCGTTTGACCACTCCAGGCTGAGGCGACCGGTTCCGGGCCTGTTTCGTCACGAAGTCACTCTGCTCAGCGGCCGTCTCGAGGCATTCCCGCAGCCCGCAGCTGGTGAACTGCAGCCCCTGTCCCGTGGTCTCCCCCGGTCGCTGTGCGTTGAGCAGACGGAAGGCCAGCGGATCCATCGCCACCGCCTCGGCCCACCGGTCCATGTGCGACTCGACGGCGAAGGTCGCCTGGGGATTGCCGTAACCACGAAAGGCGCCGCTGTACGGGTTGTTGGTATACACCACCTTGGTGTGGTACTTGCAGTGCTCCACGCGGTACAGCGAGGAGACCGTCTGCATCATCACGAACGGCGTCGTCGCTCCCCAGGAGGTGTAGCCGCCGTTGTCGTGCAGGGTGGTCGCCTCGCGGAAGGTCAACGTGCCGTCCCGGCGCACGCCACTGCGCAGGGTGAACTCCACCGGCTGGCGAGTCGGCGAGGCGATGAACTCCTCCTCACGCGTGAAGAGCAGCCGCACCGGCCGGCGGGTGGCCCGGGCCAGGAAGATGCAGATCGGCTCGAAGGGATAGATATCCAGCTTGCTGCCGAAACCGCCGCCCAGTGGCGGCTGGACGACGCGGATCTTCTCCGGGGGAACGTCGATCACCGCGGCGATGTCCTTCTTGTACAGAAACGGCACCTGGGTCAGGGAGTGGACGGTCAGTTCGCCCTGGGGATCGAAGGCCGCCAGGCAGCCGCTGACGCCGAGGCAGCAGTGCGTGACGAAGTGCAGCGAGAACGTGTCCTCGATGATGAGGTCGGATTCCTGCTCACCGGTGGCGATGTCCCCGTGGCTGTAATCGTACTCGTGGAGGATGTTGTCGGGATGCCGTTCGTGAATGATCGGCGCACCTTCGCGTAACGCGGCGGCCGGCGAGAATACCCCTGGTAGATCCTCGTACTCCACCCGGATCGCCGCGACGGCGGCGGTGGCGATCGCCTCGGTATCCGCGGCGACGGCCGCGACCTCGTCTCCGTAACGACGGACCTTGTCGCCCTTGAGCGGCGGATTGTCCCTGAAATGGCCGAGCGGCACCCCGGGCGTGTCCGCCGCCGTGATCACCGCGCGCACACCGGGTAGAGCCCGGGCGGCACTGGTATCGATGTTTATGATGCGAGCATGGACCCGGTCGCTCCGCAGGATCTTGCCGTGCAACATGCCGGGCAGCTTCAGGTCCTGCAAGTAACGCACCTCGCCGGTGGTCTTCTGCGGCGCGTCGAGCTTGGTGATACGCTGGCCGATGAGTGTTTCCTTGTGAAACCCGGTCATGGTTCCTCGGTACTCTCGTTGTTCGCGGCGTCCCTGGTCTTGTGCACGGCACTGGCGATCGCCTCGATGACCTTGCCGTATCCCGTACAGCGACAGAGGTTGCCCTCGATCCCGCGTTTGATCTCCGTCACGGTCAGGTCGCGGTTCTGGTGCAACAGGTGGATTCCCTGCACGATCATGCCCGAAGTGCAGAAGCCGCACTGGACAGCCCCCTTGGCGACGAACTCCTGCTGCAAGATGTTCAGACCTTCCTCGGTGAGCAGCCCTTCGATGGTGGTCACTTCCCGCCCGTCACAGTCCACGGCGAACATGAGACAGGAATTCTGCGAGATCCCGTCCACCAGGATCGTACAGGCGCCGCACTCGCCCTCGCCGCAGCCGAGCTTGGTTCCGGTCAGATCGAACAGTTCACGCAACATGGTGAGACTGTCCATCTGGAGCGGGACGTCCACCGCCACCGTCTGGCCGTTGAGTCGGAAGCTAATATGCTGTTTGCAAGACATGACGGAGCACTCTTCCTGTCAGGATCCGGATCATCTCCCGCCGATACCACGCCGTGGCGCGGACATCGGTGATGGGAGACACCTCCTCGGCGGCCAGGCGACCTGCCTGACCGATGAACTGCTCGGAATAGACCTGTCCCTCGATGAAGGCTTCGGTCTGGCGGCCGCGGAGCGGCGTGGGCGCCACGGCGCCGAAAGCGACACGCACCTGGTGCAGCGACCCGTTCTGCCGGGTACCGGCAATCCCCACGGACACGATGGAGATGTCGAGGGCGGGCCGGGCGCCGAACTTCTCGAAATACGCCACCCGTTCGGGGGGCGGCAGCGCGAAGGTGGCGGCCAGCAGGATTTCAGTCGCCGCCAGCCTGGTCTGTCCGGGACCGACGAAAAAATCACTCAGGGGGAGTGAACTTCTGACCACCGCACCGTCCACCCAGCTGGCCAGTTCCAGTTCGGCATCCAGCAGCAGCAGAGGGATGATCAGATCGCCGGCCGGCGAGGCGTTGCAGATGTTGCCGCCGATGGTGGCGCTGTTGCGCACCTGATCGCTGGCAAAGCAGTCCGCGGTCTCCGGCAGGATCGCGGCGGCCTGCCGCAAGGTCCGATCACGCAGGATCTCGGTCACCGTGGTGAGCGCGCCGATCCGGATCCGCTGGTCAACGGTGGTTATGCCCCGCAGTTCGGGAATCTTGCGCAGGTTGACCAGCAGCGGCGCCGTCGCCATCCCACCCGTCCGGGTCCTCGGCATCAGATCCGTGCCGCCGGCCAGCAGGGTGGCGTCGTGTTCGGCGAGCAGCCGCACGGCCTCGGCGAGATCGGTTGGGATGACGTATTTCTCGATCGTGCTCATGGTCCTGCTTGTGGTGCTGCGATCCGGGTTACCGTGTCCGGACACTGGTGCTCTATCAATCCATGGATGGACAGAGTACTAGAACCGAACCGGCTCCTTGAAAGTGCCGAACACCTCCACCAGGCAACGAGTGATTTCGCCGACGGTAGCGTACGCCTGCACTGCCGCGATGATGGCGGGCATGACGTTGTCTTCCGTTCGGGCGACCTCCGTCACTTTCTTCAATGCTGCAGCCACCCGGGCAGCGTCCCGCTCATTGCGTTTCCGATCGAGTCGGTCGAGCTGATGGCGGCAGTTGTTTGCCTCGAACTGGTGATACTCGATGCTGAGTTCCTCTTCCTCAATCCGGTAACAGTTCACGCCTACCTTGCGCCTCTCGCCGTTCTGGACAGCCACGAGATCTGCCTTGGCCTGACGGGAAACCGCGGCCTGTATCTGGCCCTCGGCGATGGCCTTGACGATGCCGCCCTGGCTGTCGACCTCCACCATCACCGCGCGGATCTTCTGCTCCATCTGATTCGTCAGCGTCTCCACGTAATAGGAGCCACCCAGCGGATCCACCGTATCACAGAGTCCCATCTCCTCGATGAGGATCTGCATGGTGCGCAAGGAGATCCGCGCCGCTTTTTCGGTGGGAATCGTGAACGCCTCGTCGTAGGAGCACAACGCCATGGTCTGGGTGCCGGACAGGGCGCTGATCAGGGCATAATAGGCGCTACGCACGATGTTGTTCTCCGGTTGCTCGATGGTCAAGCCCCCACCCCCGCCACCAGCTATCATGCGCATCCACATGGACTTGGAGTTCTGCGCTGCATATTCCTCTTTAATGATCCGCGCCCAGAGCCGACGGCCCGCCCGGAACTTGGCCACCTGCTCGAACAGGTTGCCATGAATGTCGAAGTTGAACGACAACCGCGAGGCAAAGCTGTCGATGTCCAGCCCCCGCTCGAGCACCAGATCGATGTAGGCCTTGGCGATGCAGAAGGCGTAGGCCATCTCCTGTACCGGGTTCGCACCGGACTCCCGGATGTGGTATCCGCAGACGCTGACCGGGCTGTAGAGCGGAGCATTCTCGGCGCAGTAGGCGATGGTGTCCCCCACCAACCGCATCGACGGCTCCACCGGAAAGATCCAGGTTCCCCGACCGACGAACTCCTTCAAGATGTCGTTCTGGGCCGTGCCTCTCAGTCTGCTCAGGTCGTAACCCCGCTTTTCCGCCAGGGCGAGATACATGGCGATCAGGACGGCAGCGGCGCCGTTGATCGTCAGTGATACGGTGATCTTCTCCAGATCGATCCCGGCGAAGGCGATCTCTAAATCCTCCAGCGTATCCACCGCCATGCCCACCCGACCCACTTCACCGGCGGCGAGTTCGGCATCGGAATCCAGACCCACCTGGGTCGGCAGATCGAAAGCCACATTCAGACCGGTCTGTCCATTCTCGATCAGATAGTGGAATCGCCCGTTCGTTTCCTCGGGCGTACCGAAACCCGCGTACTGCCGCATGGTGTAGGGACGCTGGCGGTACATGTACTGGTGGATCCCGCGGGTGAAGGGAAAGACACCCGGGTTACCCACCGGGTCTTCACCACCGCTGGCGGCCAGATCGTCGGCCGTGTAGACCGGTTTGATCTCGATGCCCGATTCATTGAATACCGGCGGCAGATCCATTTTCTGAGGACTACTCATGTCACTCTCTCGTTGATGAAATCCACGATTGACTGCAGCGGGGTACCGAAAGGAAACACCCCGTGCACCCCGAGTTCTGTCAGCTCAGCCAGGTCGGCCCGGGGAATGCTGCCGCCGACGATCCACAACTTGTCAGCGAGGCCATAGTCGGGCAGCAACTCCTTGAGTTTACGGCACAACGGCAGGTGGGACCCGGAAAGGATGGACAGTCCGATCACGTCGACATCCTCGTCACGGGCGGCGGCCGCGATCTCGGCGGCGGATTTGCGCAGTCCCGTGTAGATGACGTCGAAGCCCGCCTCCAGCAACGTACGTACCACGATCTTGGCGCCCACGTCGTGGCCGTCCAGGCCCGGTTTGGCCACCAGGATCTTGATCTTCCGCTGATTCATCAGTCGGCTTCTTTCCCTAGAATGGTCACGGCGGCGATGGCCCCGGGGCCGCCGATGTTGTGCGCGAGTCCCAGGCGGGCGCCGGAGATCTGACGGTCGCCGGCACTCCCGCGCAGATGTTCACAGATCTCGTGGACCATACGGATTCCGGTGGCCCCCACGGGATGACCGCACGACAGCAGGCCGCCGCTCACGTTGACGGGGATGTCGCCGTCTCGTCGCGTGGCGCCGGACCGCACCAGTTCCTTGGCTTCGCCCTGCTGGCAAAAACCGAGATCCTCGTAGGTCAACAGCTCGACGATGGAAAAACAGTCGTGCACTTCCGCCAGATCGATCTGAGCGGCGGGATCGTCGATACCGGCCTGCCGGTACGCCTTCTTCGCGGCGACCCTAGCCGCCTGGAACGAGAGCAGATCGTAGGACTCATCGAAGAACGGCAGGTCCCAGCCCGTCGAAACGGACAGTCCCAGACCCTTGAGATAGACCGGGGTTCCGGCGTACTTCCCGGCATCCTCGGCGCGGACCAGGATCACCGCCGCGGCGCCGTCGGTGGTGGGACAGGAATCCATCACCGTCAACGGATCCGCCACCAGCGGCGAGTGGAGCGCCTGCTCGAGCGTGATCTCCCGCCGGTAATGGGCGCGTGGGTTGAGACAGGCGTGGGCGTGATTCTTCACCGAGATGGCTGCCAGATCCTCCCGGGTCACGCCGTACTTCTCGAAGTGCCGGCTCGCGTACATGGCGAAGGTGCCGGCGGCGGTGAATCCCTTCTGATAAAACGGGTGCCCCATCTCCACCATCAGCTTGACGATGCTGTCCTGCGGCGAACGGTCGCGCAGCTTTTCCACGCCCAGGGCTAGGGCCACGTTGCTCTCGCCGGCCAGCAACGAGTTCACGGCGCCGCGCACGGCCTCGGCGGCGGTGGCGCAGTAGTTCGAGACCCGGGTGATCGGGATATGGAACAGGCCGAGCGGCTCGGCCAGATCCATGCCGGCCCGCCCCTTGTAGACCCCGGCGTCGGGAAAGGCGGTGCCCAGCCAGGCGGCGTCGATCTGTCGTCGGGAAACGCCGGCATCCGCCAAGGCGTCGTGAGCCGCCGCGGCCACGAGGTCCTCGTAGCTCAGATGAAAGTGCTCGCCGAACTCGGTGCAACCGATGCCGACGATACAGACCAGGTCCTTGAAATCGTTACCCGGCATGGTCTTGCTCCCCGGTCGCCACGGCCCGGCATTTCCAGAAGTAGTTGGGTCGATCTCCAGCATCGTGCAGCCGCCGGAACACCAGCTCCACCCGGTCGCCCACCTGCAAGGGGTGATCCTCGTCGGCCACCTGCAGCGTCAGCCGGCCCCCACCCTGGAGATCCACGGTGGCCATGCCCAGCGGCGGCTCCGGCGTGGGATAATAGTGCTCGTGCGTGATGGCGAAGACCCTGCCCGTGGTTGCCAGCGGATAATCGGCGAGTTCGGTGGGCTCCGCACAGTGTGGACAGTTCGGCAACGGCAGGGTGATCACGGCGTCGCAAGTGCCGCAGCGCCTGGCGATCAGTGAAAACCAGAGCGACCGGTTACGCTCCTCCATGATCTCGGAGGTGAAGCCGCCACTGTCCCGGGCACTGCCCGCGTGCAGATCGTGCAGAGCCAGGAACCGATTGTACGAGATGTCGTATCCCTGGGCCAGAGCCGTCTCGAAGTGCGAGAGTTCGGGGCGCCGCTCCATCTGCAGAGCGCAGGCGGAAGCGCCATCGCCATACCCGAGGGCGAGAAGACGTTCACCGGGACTCGCTTGCTCCAGCGCCGCGTTTAGCATCACCAGCAGATGAGCAGTGCCGGTCAGTCCCAGGTGCGGGCTGGCCAGGTCGCGGTACTGACGCTTCAGATCAAAACCGTTGCGTTGCAAAAGACGACTCGCGCTCTTGATGTCCGGACTGTACGGGACCACCACGTCGATGTCAGCCGCTGGCCAGCCCGTCTGTTCCAGGATCCCGGTGAGCACGGCCTGGGTAGGACGGGCATACGCCCCTTGCCGCGCAAAGCGCTGGTCACCGGAACGGGGGAACCTGGCGCCGGCCGTGCGCCAGGTGTCGAGCTGGGAACTGGTGTGGCGGGTGTGAGCCAGGATCCGGGCGATGGCGCCGTCGGCCGGCCCGATGATCAACGCTACCCCGGCATGGCCGAACAGGAATTCATCGGGGCTGCCCGGTCTGGCGAGACGCTGATCGGCCGCGATCACCAGAACGTTCCGGCAGGAACCGGCAGCAACCAATTCACAGGCGGTTTCCAGAGCGGTGCAGCCCGCGCGCAGGCTGCCGCCCAGGTCGAGACAGCGAGCCTCTCCAGGCAGGCCGAGGGCGGCGGCAAGAACCGCCGCGTCCGATCGTTCGGCGAAGACTCCCGTGGTGCTTGCGAAGATCAAGCCATCGAGCGTGGATCGGTCGTGGCCGGCGGTTGCCTGGAGCGCGGCCTGCAAGCCCAGGGTCAGGGAATCCTCGTCGTGGCCGGTGACAGCACGTGCCCCGGGCATACCCGGCCGCTGCCACGCCTCCTGCACGGTCCGGTTCGTCAGTCGTCTGCGGGGAATCGCGAATCCCCAGCCCTGGATTCCACTGCCGGCACTCACCTGGTCATCTCCTTGGCGATTATCAGTTTCAGTATCTCGCTGGTGCCGCCGCCATACAGGGTGAAGCGGATGTCCCGGAAATACCGTTGCACCGGATACTCCATGGCATACCCGTAAGAAGCAAAGATCCGGGTGGCCTGATCACAGAGGCCGACAGCTGCCTCGGTGGCGAACAGCTTGGCCATGGCGGCCTCCTGGACATGGGCCTGGCCCGTGTCGAGAAGCCAGGCCGCCCGGTACACGAGCTGGGTTGCCGCCGCGAGATCAGTACCCATCTCGGCCAGTTTGAACTGAATGGCCTGGAATCGATTGATCGGGCGGCCGAATTGCTGTCGCTGGGCGGCGTACGCCACCGAATCGTCGAGTGCGGCCCGGGCGACTCCGAGGGCCAGCGCTCCGGTCATGATCCGGATCTGGGCCAGGAGCTTGCGCAACTCGACTTCGCCCTGCCCCTCGGCGCCCAGTCGGTGGTGTACGGGCACGCTACAGTCATCGAGTGAGAGCTCGGAGGTGGGCAAGGCCCAGACACCCATCTTCTCGATCTCCCTGCCGATCCGCAGCCCGGGCGTCTCGCTTCCGACCAGAAAGATGGTCAGCTGCTCTTCCTCGCCCACGCGGGCAAAGACCGTGAAAAAGTCGGCAACCGGCGCGGCGGTGATCCACATCTTCTGCCCATTGAGCAGATAGCCATCCTGGTGACGAACCGCCGTGGTGGAGATGGCGGACAGATCACTCCCGGCATCGGGTTCGGTGATGCAGATGGCGCCGATCTTTTCTCCGCGCAGAGCCGGTTCGAACCAGCGCGCCTGCAGGTCCAGGTCGCCCAAGGTGAACAGGAAATGGGTTCCCATGAGTGATTGCATGGCCGCGGCGGCGGCCAGCGAGAGCGAACCCCGGGCGATCTGCTCGATGGCCAGACAGTAGGAGACGAAGTCCAGACCCGAACCGCCCACCGACTCCGGATAACGCAGCCCGAAGAAGCCCAGGTCGCCGAGCTGGGTCATGAGCTGGCGGGGATACGACTTCGCCTCGTCTATCTCGGCGGCCACCGGCTTGATCCTCTCGTCGCAGAAACGTACGAAGGTATCTCGCACGAGTCGCTGTGGCTCGTTCAGGGCAAAATCCACTACTCCCGCTCCTCCCAGAATTGCCGCAGGCAACCGCCCCCGCCGCCGGGTAGAGATTCGACGGTCGAGACCCGCAAGGAAGTTCCCAGCGCCGAATTGATCGCCTTCACGACGACCTGCAGAAAATGATCACACCCCGCGAGGTCCTCGGCCAGCAGGTTCTCACGCTGGTGCCAATCGAACCAAGGGCAGCTGTGGTGCCGCACCTGGCAGCGGCCATCGGCCGAATTCTCGATCACTTCCGCTTCCTCGCCCATGACCACGCTGCTGGACACGAACAGCGCGGCCACCTGTTCGGCGACATCCCCGTCGGCATCGATCTGGCGTAGATAGTAACTCGCCGTGTCCCGGCCGACCTCGTCCCAGTACCGGTTGACGAGTTCCCCGGGATCGAGTCCGGGATTCAGGGCCAGAGCGGCGCGGCGCCACTGGAAATGGGACGCGCGCATGATGGTGGCCAGCACCTCGAATCTTCTCTCTGCTTCCATGGTCATCGGTTCCTCAACTGGTTGGTGGTTTTCGGGTCGAGTTCGTGGGTCGCGGCATCGACGGCAACCCCGTACAGCTCACGGGCGGCGGCGGCGGAGATGATCCCGTTTTTCACCTCGGCGGCGACGAGCTCCGCCGGACGTTTCCTGGCATCGCCATACCCGCCGCCACCGCCGGCAAGCTGGCGGTACACCGTTCCCCTGGGGATCCCGGTGATGATGTCGAGGCTCAGAGTGGGGTTGACCGTGCCGTCGGCATACTGGAGCTTGACCGAATTCAAGGTCCCGTCACCACCCCCGTGCAAGCCAAAAGCCGGCTCCACATCACCGTCGCCGAACACCACCAGCTGGGTATCGTCGGCGCCGAACTCGAAGATGGTCTCGACCCCGAGTCCCCCCCGCCACTGCCCGCAACCGGCGGAGTCACAGAGGTATTCGTGCTTGTGGAGCAGGTGCGGAGTCTGCTGTTCGAACATCTCGTAATCCTGATCGAGCAAGCCCCCGGAAGCGTCGATCATGCCGATGTGATCGTAACCGTCGACCCCCTGCATGGCCCCGGAACCGCCTTTCAATCCCATGAAGCAGATGTCCACGTACTTGTCCTGCTTGCGGGGATCCAGGCCGGTGGTCAACGAGCACAGCAGGTGATTCCAGCCGGCGGTGACGCGCTCGGGAATCGCGGCTTCCAGAGCGCGAGAGATCGCATCCGCATTGGCTGGACAGAGGTGGTTGCCGTAGGTGGTGGCGGCCGGGTAGGCGGCATTCAGAATGGTGCCTTCGGGAATGATGATCTCGATCGGCTGCACCATACCCTGGTTGTGCGGAATATCCGGGTTGACCATCTGCAGGAAGGTCAAGGTGGTGGCCGAGGCGCTGGAGGTGTAGGTGCCGTTGACGAAGGCATCGGATTGCGGGTCGGTCCGCGAGTAGTCGAATCGGATGCGCCTGTCCGCCACGGTGATCTCCACCCGTATGGTGTACTGCCGACCGTGGTTCTTGCCGTCGTAGTAGATGATCGCCTCCCCGTGGTACACCCCGTTGGGAATGGCGGCGATCTCGGCTTCCATCATCCTGCTGGTGGCGGCGAACAGTGCTTCCTTGTGGCGCTCGAAGCAGGCGACTCCGTACTTCTCCAGCAGCTGGAGCAGGCGTCTTTCGCCCACGACACAGGAACCGATCTCGGCGCGCATGTCCTCCGCCACGATATCGAAGCGAATGTTGGCGAAGATGAGATCCCACACGTCCTGGCGGAGTTTCCCCCGCTCGTACACCTTCACCGGCGGGATCCGCAACGCTTCCTGCCAGACCTCGGTCGCGTTGGGATTGTACCCGCCCGCAACGGCACCGCCGATGTCCGCCTGGTGCCCCTTGCAGGCCGACCAGGCCACGAGCTTGTCCGCGTGGAAAATCGGCTTGTAGACCGCGACATCGTTATTCTGGTTGCCCATGCTGAAGACGTCGTTGTGAAAGATGACATCACCGGGATGGATGTCTTCACCGAAATAGTCGCAGATGTACTTGCAGACCGGACCGAGGGAAAAGGACAGAATGGGCAGGTTCTCGGTCTGTTCTAGCATGTTGCCCCGGGCATCGTACAGGCCGGTCACGAAGTCCTTGGCCTCGCACAGAATCGGTGACCGGGTGGTCTTCTGCAGCGAGATGCTCATTTCGTCCGTGACGGACTTGAACGCTCGCGCGAACACCGACAGCAGAATGGGATCGACATCGGGCATCTCGTCACCTCCCCCCGGTCGTGGCCGCTCCGGCGACCAGATCTTCCCGCCCCCTGAGGTGGACGGCGAAGGAACCGCTGGCATCGCAGAGACAGTCGAAGGCCGAACTCAGGAACAACGTCGTGTTGGTCTGTTCGATGATGGCCGGACCCGCGATCCGAAAACCGAAACGGATCCGGTGACCGTCGTAAACCGGGACGGTCTCGAAGGATGAGGATTCGGGCAGATAGACCGCCCGGTTCCCTTTCCGGGCCACGGCGGGATCGTGGCCCGCGTACTCCTCGGCTTCGTAGGTCGGCTTCTCGATGACACCGACCGCCCGCAAGCGCACGTTGATCAACTCGACCGGCGTACCTTCCCGTTCGAGGGAGTAACCATACAACCGGTTGTGTTCGTGGTGGAACGCGTTCACGATCTGATCGAGATCGGCCTGGGCCACCGCCGACCTGGGCAGCGGGAACGAGACCTCGTGATACTGCTTGACGTAGCGGCAATCCAGGTGCAGCTGGAACTCCCGGTTTTCCCGGGGGACCTTCTCCTCCGCCAGCAGCCGCTCGCCTTCTGCGATCAACTCGTTGACGACCGCCTGGAGCCGGGACCAGTCGATCCGCTCGAGCACCGTGACGAACGAGCGGACAAAATCGTGTCGCAGATCACTCATGAGCATGCCCGCCGCGCAGAAGATCGACGATTCCCGCGGCACGACGAACATGGGGATCTCCAGCTCCTGGCAGATGGGACAGGCGTGCAGCGGACCGGCCCCACCGGCAACCACCATCAGAAACTCGCGCGGATCGTAACCACGCTTGATGGTGATTTCACGAACCCCTTGCGCCATGTTGGTATTGATCACCTGGTACATGCCCGCCGCCGCCGCCGTCGTGGACAAGCTGAGCGGGTCGGCGATGAAACGGTCGATGGCGGCGCTGGCGGCGCCCGTTTCGAGCGCGATCTTGCCGCCGGCGAAGTACTCGGGATCGAGGTACCCCAGAACCAGATCCGCGTCGGTGCAGGTCGGTCGGGTGCCACCCTTGCCGTAGCAGGCAGGCCCCGGATCGGCACCGGCACTCTGCGGTCCCATCCGCAACAATCCCCCTTCATCGATCCAGCCGATACTGCCGCCGCCAGCGCCGATGGTCACGATGCCCAGCATCGGCAAGGCGATCCGATATCGATTGATCTCTCCCTCGGTCGCCACGATGGGATTGCCATCGCGAACCAGGGCGGCGTCGAAACTGGTGCCGCCCATGTCGACGGTGATGCAGTCCTCGCGCCCATGGACGCGGGCGTAGGACAACCCGGCGCCAGGACCGGCCGCCGGTCCGGAGAGCAACGTCAAGGCGGCCCCCCGACGCGCCACCTCGGGCGCCATAACCCCACCATTCGACTGCATGATCAGCAGGATGCCTCGAAAACCGATCTCGCGCAGACGGTCACGCAGGCTGTCCATGTAGAGACCGAGTTGCGGCCCGACGTACGAGTTCAAAACCGTGGTGCTGAGCCGATCGTAGAATCGGATCGAGGGCAGGAGTTCCGAGGACACCGTCAGGTAGGCGTCGGGCAACTGTTCTCGCACCTGCGCCGCCGCTTGCTGCTCGTGCTCCTGATTGGCGAAGGAGTTCATGAAGCAGATGGCGACCGCTGCGACCTGCTCTTCACGAAAATAATCGATGGCTCGCTGGACATCGTCTTGATTTAGCGGATCAACCGGGTCGCCTCGATAATCCAGGCGGCCCCGGATCGGCAGTCGGAGGTACCGTGGCACCAGGGGAGGAACGTTGGTGTAGCGGTTGTTGTACTGCTCCTCGCGGATACCCCGGCGCATCTCCAGCGCATCGCGCACCCCGGCAGTGGTCAGCAATCCCGTCTTGGCCCCGGTCATGGTCAAGGCGGCGTTGGTGGTCACGGTGGTACCGTGGACGATCGTCTCGATGGAGGTCGCCAATTCCGTCAGGGAGAGTCCCAGAAACGTCGCGATCTCGGTCAGCCCATCGATCAGGCCGATGGCCGGATCCTGGGGCGTGGAGAGCACCTTGAAGACCAGCGGCTCCGAGTCGTCCTGCGTGACCAGGAAGTCGGTGAAAGTCCCCCCGACGTCTGTACCGATTTTCAGAGGCATGACTTTATCTCGATCTGATCGAGCGCTTCGCCGAAGACGACTCCGCTGCGAAAGGCCCGCTGGTTCAGTTCCGCCAGCTGGGGCGGAACGGTTTTCATGGTCGTATCCAGAAAATCCTGCGCGGCGTAGGGCAACAGGCCGCTGCCGAAGAGACACCCCAGCATGACCACATTGAGGGTCTGGATCGCCCCCGCTTCCTTGGCCAGCGCGGTGGCATCCACCGTCACCAGGAAAGCCGTGACCGCACGAATTGTCTCGAACAGTTGCGGCACACTCGGATACTCGGTCGGACCGTCTTCGAACACGAAGTTCTGCGCCAGAATGAAGGGAAAAACCGGTATCGGGTTCATGAAAACGACGGTTTTGGTGGTGATATACGGCAAGGCCCGAACCGTTTCGATCGGCTCGAGTCCGAGCACGAAATCGGCGCCGCACCGTCCGAGGACCGGGCTGATGCCGCTGTCGATGGTGACCAGGGATTGCACCGCCCCGCCCCGCTGTGCCATGCCGTGGAGCTGGCTGCTCATGACCTGGTGTCCACGCGAGACGAAAAAATCCGTCAACAGGCGCGCCGAGGTGATCACACCCTGGCCACCGGTGCCGGCAACCACAATACGGCACCCGGTTCGTTCCGGAGAAACCTGCTCAGTACTGGACACTTTCACCCACCTGTCGGATGGCATCCTTGTTACACACCTGGGCACACAGTCCGCACCCGTCGCAGTTTTTCTGATCGATGGCGTACTCGCCGTCAGCCACGAAGATGCTGGGACACCCCAGCAAACGCACACACAACGAGCATTCGTCGCAGAGTTCCGGTTCGATGCGGAACGGGGCCTGTTCCTCCGCACTACCGAGTCGGCGTTGATAAACCCGACACGGCGAGTTGAAGATAACCACGTTGGGGCCGGTGGCGTCGCGAGCCTGTTTGAGTTGCTCTCGGGCTGACTCCAGCTCGTATGGGTCCAGCACGTGGATGTCGGTGACACCGAGTCCGCGGACGGCTTGTGCCAGAGGATCATCCGTTCCGGCCGCCGGAGAAGCAGTCGGCGCCGACTCGACAGCGATAACCGCCGACATCGGGCTGGGCTGGAAACCGGTCATGGCGGTGACGTAATTGTTCAGGATGCACACGGTCACCGGATCGTTGTTCTGAACAGCGTTGGCCAGCGCCGGCAGACCGCTGTGATAGAAGGTCGAATCGCCGATGTAAGCCACCGTCCGCTGACCGGTCACCCTGGCGAAACCGGCCGCCATGCTGATACTCGCCCCCATGCAGAGCAACAGATCACAGGAATGAAGCGGTGTCCCGTACCCGAGGGTGTAACAACCGATATCGTTCACGTAGACGGTCTGCTTGCCAAAGACCCGGCGCATCAGATAGAAGCTCGCCCGATGGGGACAGCCCGGACAGAGAACCGGTGGGCGGGCCGGCAGATCGGGCACTTCCGGGGTGGCGACCACGGACGGTCCCAGCTGCAGATATTGACGGATGGCATCCTCGACCAGGTTGGGACTGTACTCGAACTCCAGCGGGAAGTGCCCGCTATGTTTGCCGTAAATAGGAATCGTCAACCCAGCCCGGTACGCTGACAGGGTGACCGTCTCCTCGACAAAGGGAGTCAACTCCTCCACCACCAGCACCGATTCGACACTGGACAAGAAATCGCGGAGAACTCTTTCGGGAACGGGATACGCACCGATCTGGAGCAGGGATACCCGGTCGCCGACCCCGAGTTCATCGATGACCTGTGACGTATAGGCCCAGGCCACACCACTGGCGATGAGGCCGAGTTTGCCCGTCCCCCGCCGCGGGAAAAAATCCGATCCCGCCAGGAGCGATTGCGCCAAGGCGAACCGTTTGCTGAGATCCAGACGGAGACTCCGCACATTGGCCGGGATGGGCACCCGCCGGCCAAAATCCTTGGTGAGGAGAATTTCGTTTCTCTGGGCGGGAATCGATCCGAGTTCGACCATACCACTGACATGGCACACCCGGGTTGTCGGCCGCATCAGCACCGGTAACCGGGTCTGTTCAGAAAACGCGAAGGCGAAGCGTGTCATGCGCAAGGCATCGGCGGGAGTAGCGGGATCGAAGATCGGATAGAAGAGAAAACGGGAGAATTGTCGTTGGTCCTGTTCGTTGGGACTCGTGATGGCCGAAGGATCTCCGGCCGTCACGATCACCAGACCGCCATCGACGCCCACATAAGGCATCGAAGCCGCCGGATCGCCGGCGTAGTTGAATCCGAGATGTTTCATGCCGCACATGGACCGGGCACCGGTCAAACTCGCCGCGAAGGCGATCTCGAGGGCGTTTTTCTCGTTGATCGAATACTCGAAAATAATGTCCGTTTCCGCGGCGATGCGGGCAAATGTGTCACCCACCTCGGAAGACGGTGTGCCGGGATAACACGAGTAGAACTGTACCCCGGCCTCAAGCGCTCCCCGGACAATGGCGTGATTGCCGAGCAAACAGGTTACCGTTCCTGCATCACCCCGCAGGACTTCAGGTCGTGCTGAACCGCTCATTGCCGATCTTTCGGGATTTGCAGAGGTGGGGAAAACTGCCGTAAGCAGATCCGCGTCGACTCATGGGGTGGCTCCGGTCCGAGAAGGATAGAGGTCCACCCGGATGTCTGAATCGTCACGCGATTACCGTGATGTCGAGGCACAGTTGCATGGGGCCGCCGGTACGGATCTGTTGAGCATCCGGTCGCGCCCACCTGGTGACGTAGCGATTCAGCGATCCGAGTTATGGACAATCGCGAGCACGATCGATCATATGGGCGAGGCAAATATTATTCAATTGCTAAGTTGCATCGAGTGGTCGGTGGCCCAGTCAGCCGCCGGCCCGTCCCCACCAAGCAGCAGGCGCAGGCATCCTCTGGGGGTCAGATCCACTCGAACCGTGCCGTGAAGTGACGCAGGAACGGCGGTGACTCGACGATTCGCATCCCCCGGATCGATTCCCGGCGTTTGAAGACCTGACCGATGGCCTCGATCACATAATCCATGTGGCTCTGGGTGTACGCGCGGCGGGGTATGGCCAGGCGAACGAGATCCATCTTGGCGGGACGTTCCTCCCCGGTCTCGGAATCGGCGCCGAACATGACCGTCCCGATCTCGACCGACCGGATACCAGCTTCGATGTAGAGTTCCACCGCGAGCACCCACCCCGGATAGCGCAAAGGATCGAGGTGTGACAGGAAACGCCGCGCATCGAGGTAGACAGCGTGGCCGCCGGCGGGCCGCAGGACCGGGATTCCCTGGGCGATGAGTGCCTCGACCATGTACTCGGTGACCCGGAGCCGGTACTGCAGGTAATCGTGGTCGAGAACCTCCTGCAAGCCGACTGCAACCGCTTCGAGATCCCGACCGGCGAGGCCCCCGTAGGTGGAATACCCTTCGGTGAGGATCAACAGGTTACGCTCGTCCCGGGCCAGATCGTCGTCGTTGGTGCAGAGAAAACCGCCGATGTTGGCGAAAGCGTCCTTCTTGGCCGACATGGTGCAGCCGTCCGCATAGGAGAACAACTCCTGGACGATTTCCTTCACCGGTTTATCCGCATAGCCTTCCTCGCGCAACTTGATGAAGTAAGCGTTTTCGGCGAAGCGGCAAGCGTCGATGTAGAACGGCAGACCGTACCGGTGCGCCAGTTCGCTGGTGGCGCGGATATTGGCCATGGAGACCGGCTGCCCACCGGCCGAGTTGTTCGTGATGGTCAGCATGATCAGGGGAATCTGCTCGGGGCCGGTCTGTTTGATGAGGTTTTCGAGTGCCTCGAGATCCACGTTGCCCTTGAACGGGGCCACCAATTCCGGGTCCCGGCTCTCGATACACGGCAGGTCGATGGCCTTGCCCCGAAGATACTCGATGTTGGCCCGAGTGGTATCGAAGTGGGTGTTGTTCGGCACGGTCATACCGGGCTGGACCATGACGCCGAACAGGATCCGCTCGGCCGCGCGTCCCTGATGGGTCGGGATGACGTGCTTGAAGCCGAAGATATCCTTGATCACGGATTCGAATCGATACCAGCTCCGGGCGCCGGCGTACGACTCGTCGCCCCGCATGATACCCGCCCAGCCTTCGGAAGACATGGCGCTGGTGCCGGAGTCGGTCAGCAGGTCGATGATCACATCCTCGGCCTTGAGCAGGAATGGATTGTAGCCCGCCGCCTGGATTTTCTGCTCGCGCTCGCTCCGGGTGGTGAAGGTGATGGGCTCTATCGATTTGATCTTGAACGGCTCAATGATCGTCTTCATGGAAGTCTCCCCTGGTCGATTGGTTCGGCTTCAAGTTGTCTGCAAGATGACGGGGAGTCAAGCTGATATCGGCCCTATCCCTCACCCCGGAAACGCCTCGCTCCCGAGCCGGCCCGACCACTCACTCCAGGTCCGGTAACCGCCGGTCACGTCCCCACCGATTACCCGGCCGGCAGATCGGCGGCCGTGAGCTTCACCAGCTTGCCGGGGAAGAGTTCGGCCAGACCGAAGGTGCCGTCCGGAAGCTGCACCAGGTACACCGGTCCGCTCACCTCTCCCGGTCCCTCGACCTGACGACTGAGGGTTCCCGCCAGTTTGCCGTCCGGGCCGAAGACGAACACCCGGCAGAGCTGTTGATCGGCCAGCAGCGCTCGATCCGTTTCATCGGCTATGGCTTCCACCGGCATGCCGAACAGCAAGCCATCGTCGTCGCCGCCCGCACGCCACAGCTCTGCGAGTTCCAGAGTCAACGGCGGCAGAGCCGGCTCCGTATTTACCACCTGCTCTCACCGTGGTCCCCAGCCGAAAAACACGAAAATTCTTGACCGTTTTGACGATTCCAAGCACTCTGCGCCAAGACACTTCACTCTCGTGGGAAATCCCATCATTTTCGCCCCGAGGTGAATACTATGCCCCCTCAATACAAGGAGGTTGGTCGTGAGAAATTTCTTTGGCGGCGTGAGCAGGAGGGATTTCCTGAAGTATTGCGCCGGCACCGCCGCGGTATTGGGGCTCTCCC
>JBDRBC010000480.1:0-8552 GCA_043823125.1 bacterium
GAAGATGGCGGCGGTGGGGGCCATTATACAGAACATCCGGACGCCTCCCCGCCGAAACCTGGCCAGGGCTTCTGGGTCATTTCCAGATTAGGCAAGTCAATCGCCTTTGGTGGCAAGTCAACCCGGCTCGACCAGGACTACGAAATATTGCTGCACGAAGATTGGAATCTGATCGCCAATCCATTTGCATTTCCGGTCAGCTGGGATGACATCGGCCAACCAGCCGGTATAAGCATTCCCGCAACCTGGAACGGGGACTATGTGTATCCTACGGTGCTACAACCGCGTGTGGGTTACTGGGTCTTGAATAGCAGCGGCGAGGGGGCGGTTCTGACAGTTCCACCGACCGGGGCCGGCAAGGTCTCGGGTAAGTCAGACGAGCGTTCCTACACCGAGATGTCATTGGATGATCCTGGCTGGAGCGTTCTGGCCAGCGCCCATGCGGGAGAGTATGCGGATTCCGTGAATCGTCTTGGCATTCGCGATGAAGCAAGCGCGGAAAAGGATTGGTGCGATTACCTGGATCCACCGACTCCTCCCGGTAATCACATCAGCCTCTCATTCGTTGACCAAGAGGGCCGGCGCTTTCTGACCGACTTCAGGAGCCTCGGTTCCTCGGGTGAAACCTGGAAACTGCTCCTCTCGTCAAACCTGACCGGGACGGATTTCGAGGTAGCGTTGACTCTGGAGCGCCCGTTACCAGAAGACTGGCGGCTCCATGCAATTGACGTGAGTGACCTGACGGAAACTGATCTCCTCGCGCAGTCGACAATACGAGGCATGATCGATTCTCGAATTTATACGCGAAGCTGGTACATAGTCGCTGGTTCGGCCGCATACATGGAGGGCGTACGTCAAGAGGCAGAAGAAGAGTTCGAACATGGTGTCACCACTTTTTCGCTTGGTCAGATATACCCCAATCCCTTCGAATCTACCGCCGGTGCTGTTGTCAGACTTGCCGTTCCGAGGCCGACCATCGGGAATGTGCGCGTGTACGATGTTCGTGGCCGTCTTGTGCGAGAGCTGTATTCCGGCAATATCCGACGCGGTCATCTGCGCTTCGTATGGTACGGCCGAGATGACTCGGGACAACGCCTGGCGTCGGGTATATATTTCGTTCGAATGACGCATGGTGACGAGCAACAGATACGCAAGGTTGTGCTGCTCCGCTGATATGATGGAGATGTTGTTTGTCATGCTGGTGAAGTAAAATATTATGCCGCAGTAGTCAATTCATGAATAATCCGGGTTAACGGAGATAACAGCGGTCAGTTTTTCGCTGAAATAATCTACCTCAGCGCTTCCACCTCGGTGCGGAGTTCCTCGATCATGTTGCCCTGTTCTTTGATTGCCTCGATGAGCAGAGGAATCAGCGCTGAATAGTTAATGAACTTTTGACCGTTACCGTCAGTCTGAACAGCCTCGGGGACAATGTTCTCTACCTCGTCAGCAAGCAGGCCGAGGGTTCTGGGGGTTTCCTTTGATGCCGGAAAGTCATAGGCGACACCTCTGAGCTTTCCCACTTTTGTGTTCGCATCTATGATGGTCGCCACATTTTTGAGAACTGCCGGATTGGAAAGCGAATGGTAGCCACCAACGGCATCTATGTAGGCAACTTCGCTATCATTGTTGTAAGGATCACTATCTGCATCATCCCACTGGTTAGAGTCTACAAACCTTATCATGCGACCTTCATCTGCCGGACTCCAGATTACAGCATAATCACCATCGACAAAAAATCCGCCGCTTTCGGTTGTGCTGAAATCTGGGGGCGCAATCATGATAGGGGAAATATCGAACTGGGTGCCACGATGGAGATTGAGAGAAAGAGGCTCGAGGGATGGATTGACTATATGCCCATATACGGTGGAACTCCTGATCGATATGCCACGATCCTCCCCAGGATGATCGATAAATATTTCCCCGTGCACCTCGAGATCGTCGGATATCAGCAAATCTTCACTGTCGTTCAACTCAAATTCCGTGTCAACAGTCCCCATCCGATTGTAATTAGCCGATAATGTATTGTCTCCGGTGTTGATGGCGCCGGAAAGCGCAAGGGCATTGGAGAATTCGAAACGGAACTGATAATGATCCCAGTGCATGAATTCTTCGTTTGTGCCAACAGAATCGAAATAGATTATGTCGTCGGTGTTGCGGTTGTCGGTCCCGACGTAAAGAGCGCCGGGGGACCTGATACGCACATCCCCATTGACATCCAAAAGCTCTTCCGGTGAAGTTGTGTTGATTCCAACCTGCCCATCATCGTTCACGTAAACAACCTCAGGCGGACTACCATCTGCGGCGTCCAGCGAGTGGCCGCTCCCCGCGCCACCCTCATTGTCGACACCGTCTTCAAAACCCTCAGGCACATTAACCAATTTTGACCAGTCTACCGGATTGGCGGGAAGATTGATCGTTCCAGGATCATGTAACTGGTCTTTGGTATAGTAGTGTTCGTCATGGCTATGACTGGATTGCGCAAAATCGCTTGCGTGCAGGCTGTCCAACTGATCTGCGTTGAAGCCTGCGACTATTTCGCTAGAGGAGACGGCCAGGGGAGCACTGCCAGTCGTTGTGGAAATCAACTGACCGGACGCTTGGATATTACCCCCGACATCCAGCAGCTCATCCGGTGATTCCATTTCGATTCCGACGTTCCCCGAATTGTACACTTTGACCACGTCGACATGGTTTCCGTCCTCGGAATCAAGCGAGTTACCGTCCCCGGAACCCCCCACGGCATCTTGGCCATCGGCAATTTCTGGTGGCACACCTCTCAGATTCGACCAGTGAACCGGATTATCAGATTGATTGACTGATCCCGGTAACGAGTCAGAGAGAACGGATTGGGTGAAATAGAGGGCATCATGGTCATGATCGGATGGCGCAAAATCATCTGAGGTCAGCCCGCCCACGCGATCAGCATTGAAGGCGTAGGCTGTCCAGCCGATGTGGATCCGAGGCGACAACTCGTCTCCGTCTACCATGATGGCGAGGTAGCGATCACTGCCATCGAAGAGACCCGGCGGGAAGACGTGATTCTCCTCCACTCCCGTACCCAGTAAGACGCTGACGACACTATTGGCCCCCGGGCTGACCGTCAAAGTTCCTGTCCAGCGCGCTGACTCGCCCGGAAATTCTTCGGCATAGATCAGGAAGGTCACCTCCGTGTTGGCCGCAATGGTATCCCCGTCGGCTTTTGTGATTACTGCCTGAAAGGGCAGGACGCGCGAATCCTGTGCCTGTGACAACGAGCAAAACGAGATGGCCCCAAGGACCAGCAGGATATTGGCAATCCGTCTCATCAAGGCGCCTCCACGGTTATTCAGCCGAACCTGATCTCATTAAACTCATGACCGGTAAGAAGTCGGTACGAACCATCATCTTCTAGCGCAACAAGACCACCTTCTTGATGAAATCATGACCTGCTGCTTGCATTCGCACGAAGTACACCCCGGCGGCGGCCCGATGACCGGAATCGTCATCGCCGTACCAGTTGATTCTGGTCAAGCCCTGGTCAACCCATCCTGCCTGCAGGGTCTTGACCACGCGACCACGCAGATCGTAGATGCGTAGGGTCCGGGCAGTGGTTCGTGGCGTTGTCATGGAAATCGTGGTGCCCGTCGTCGCCTCGAACGGATTCGGGAAAGCCGGAGCAAGAGAGAAGTTGGTAATGCCACGGTTGTACTCCTCCTGAATCGCCTGACGTTCCGAGGTCACGTAGTCGTCTTCACCGGCGAGTATCTGCCAGGTCCGCGTGAAGTCTTTGGATCCGACACGACCGGTGACGAGATCACCGGCGAGAACATCATATTCCAGCAACGTGGCCGGATCGATGACAAGAACCCGCCAGTTGGATGGCAAATCCCGATCAGGTATGAACCGGATCTGAAACCGGACGTCGACCTGGTCTGAACTCATCTGCAGCCGCCAGCGTTCCCCTGTAGAATTCGGATCCCGATAATCGGTGATGAGCCAATCATCCTCGGGAGTCAAGAACGTCAGTCCCGCGTAACCTCCCGGTGGCAGCGGAGGCTCCCAGAAATCGAAGGGGTCTTTATCAGACGTCGCTTCGGCCCGCAACCCGAAATGATTGTTCTGGTCCCCGAAGTCCCCAGCCGAAACCTTGACGCCCACGCTCCAGCCGATCTCGTCATCATCCGGGACAAGGCTGGGCGGGCCCGACTTCGAACCATCCTTGCTGCCACCGCCGATGATATCGAATGTCAATGTCTCACCGTCAGGTCCGTCGTTGTGGATCCAGTAACCCTTATAGGCCTCGAGTGAATTAGTAAGACCGACGTCGGGATAATGATTATCACTCTGGAGGCTATCATAGGAATGGAAGGGATCGGTCCCCACATTTTCGGAGCGCGTAATCCTGTCCTGTGAGATCGCGAAGGCGAAGGGATTGGCGATTTGATTCCATCCGTTGTCGAGGGGGAGGACAAAGTTCTTGTCCAAGGGGATTGAGTTTCCGCTCACGTTAATGAATTTTGGGTATCTGGTAATAATCCAGAATCCCTGCCCGGGTACTGCCGGTGCTCCTGGCTCGAGATATTTGTTGGGCTCATCGGGATCGTATGTGCAATACCGCCATTGTTTTTTGTCATACGCGCCGAATTCGTCGAACACCACGTTGTGTGCGGCATCTGCCATCTCCAAGGGCAGGCCAAGCGAGCGGTAAGATTTGGCGGGTAGCGTGAAAATCTTGAAATCCTCGACTGCAATTTCCATGTTGGCCAGAGCAGCATCTGGTGCGCCGCCAGGGAGGACAAGATCAGGGGGGCTGCCATCTCCTGCGCTCACGTAGTATTGGATACCCTTGATGGTCATGTGATCTACGGGGATGCTGCCTTCCCATTTTTCTGATTTGCCCACCGTACTCATGGTTACATGGTAAAATCTCTGCTGTCCGCCGACGCGGTAGTGAAGCGTTGCCGAAGTCGCGTTTTCAGACAGGGAAATCCTGATTGTCCCCGGGCTGTCGGCAAAACCGTGAGCAGTGTCCGGCAAGGAACCGGACAATATGCTGCTCAATGTGAAGGGGAAACCACAGTAGATTTGAAGCTCGCCATTCCTTGTGGTTCCCGTGATGCCCTGTCCAAGTGTGGCGAATGCACGGTGATTCTGTGATTCGGTAGCGCCGCCGCCGCCCGGCAACACGTTCTGGGAGAACGTGAGGGCCGGTAATGCCCCCAGAATCAAGAGGAATAAGGCCGCTGGCCGTAATTTCAGCCCAGGTCTTAATCCGTGTTTTGCACATGCCCTCGCTCGATCAATCATCTGGGAGGCCTCCAAGTATGACGAGCAAGCAGACGCAACAAGGCGTGTGCTGTTCAAGAGAGGGAATGGCGGACTCGAACAGAATCACACGCGAACTGGATGGATGTTGAATATTCTTGGGAGCTGAGCATTTCCCCTCGCCGGGATTATAATCAGAAGTGTTGATGTCATTCAAGGGGGAAATGGTGTCGGCAAGGCGAGACCGTTCCCTTACATCTGTAAAGCACAAATGCAGTTACAATTATCGAGGAGGTGTTCTGTCTGGCGAGAATAACATCTAGCATAAGCCAGCCACCGACACGATTCCTGGTTGGTGTTGAACTCTGTGCAGGGATGAACTAGAATGCCGAGCAAGCGGAGGCTACGGCGTTTTTCGCCTGGAATTCCTGAGGCGAAACAGACGTTGCGAATGTACTGAAATCGAGAGAATGAGCTGTTGGCTCGGCGGTGGATGTAACCTGGGCGATCTCTTGGACGCTCTCGATTTTGGCAACCGAATCCCATTGTTCAGGATCACGGAATTGACCTATAAATCATCTATCGTGGTGGCCCTGCAGCCCGTGACGGACTGTCAGCAATCATGATGGCCAACCAATCCTCCGGGAGGATGATCGAGGAGATCAGTGAATTGAAGGGATTCTGTCTATCCGCAATTCCAGGACTGATGCTGTACCATGCGGGCCGAACCGATATCGGTTGCAAGCGTCAGAAAAACGATGACGCCATAGGCTTCTTCAGCCGCGAGGAACCCAATTATTCCTGCCTTTTCGTGGTGGCGGACGGGGTTGGCGGCAGCGCCGCCGGCGATGTGGCGAGTCAGCTCGCCGTCGATACCATCGGGCGACTGTTCTTCGCCGGGGGCGACCCCGTGGATCCCGCCCGCGCCCTGGGTGAGGCGCTCGCTACCGCCAACCGGGTCATCTGTGATCGAACCGCAACGGATCCCAGGCTAGCCGGAATGGCCACAACCTGCACTACGGCAGTCATCCGGGGCCAGGAGATCTGGCTCGCACACGTGGGGGACTGCCGGGCGTACCTGATCGGTGACGGCGGCCTGAAGCAGCTCACCACGGACCATTCAGCGGCTGCCGATTACGAACGGCGCGGGCGGGTGCTGCCACCGGAGAAGCAGGGTCTCGCCAACGTCCTGACCAGGTGGCTGGGTTCCGACGAGAAATTCGAGGTCGATCTCAGCGAGGCGATTCCCCTGCCTCCCGAGCACACCCTGCTGATTTGTTCGGACGGTCTGACCAAGGTGGTCGACACCGATGATATCCTGCAGATAGTATCGATGAACTCGCCCGATCAGGCCTGTCCCCGCCTGATAGACCTCGCGCGCAAACGGGGCGGGCCGGACAACATCACCGTCATGCTGGCCAAGCTGACCAAAGCTTAGCCGGGAGGGGCGAGGAGGATAGACCTTGGGAACCTCATTTCACGCCTTCGAGGTCACAGGGAAGCTCGGCGCGGGCGGAATGTCGACGGTTTACAAGGGGGAGCACAAGACCCTGCAGTACCCCGTGGCGATCAAGATCCTCCATCCCGGCTTGGCGGGGGACCAGAGTTTCATCTCACGGTTCGAGCGGGAGGCCAAGGCTGCTTCGTCTCTGCGCTGCAATCAGATCGCCTCGGTGATCGATTTCGGCAGCGAGGACGACGTGTACTTCATTGTCATGGAGTATGTCGACGGGTCGGATCTGAGGCGACATTTCGAGCAGCTGCAGAAGGCCGAAGAGGAATCCAGGGGTTTTCCAGCCGAAATTGCACTGCTTGTGCTGGATGAAGTCGCCTACGGACTGAAGGAGGCCCACGCGCAGGGAATCATTCACCGCGATATCAAACCCTCCAACATTCTCCTGAACAAACATGGCGAGGTGAAGATCGCCGATTTCGGGCTCGCCCGGGACATGGGCACCGTGAAAGGAGTGGCGGGGGTCGAGGTCACACTGCCCGGCACGGTGGTCGGCACACCCTCGTACATGTCGCCCGAGCAGGCGTCCCCGTGGGGAACGGAGCTCGATCACCGCACCGACATCTTCTCGCTGGGGGTGATGGCGTACGAACTCCTGACCGGGATCAAGCCGTTCCAGGGGGAATCCTCCACCGAGGTGCAGGAGAAGATCGTCAACGAATCACCGCCGCCACTGAACCAGGAACGATGCCCGTTGTTGACCAGGGAGATGGGCGTCCTCATCGATCGGATGCTGGCCAAGGATCCGGGCAAGCGCTATCAGTCCATGGATCAGGTCTCCCGGGCGTTGAAGGAGTGCATGGAGGGTATCGACCCGAGCGGCAACCTGACAAGGCATCAACGGGATTATCTGATCAACTTCGCCCGGGATCCGGTCGGCTTCTCCGCCGAGCTTCGTCACAAGAACATCACCAATCACCTCAAGGCCGGCTTTCACTTCAAGAACATGGGTCTGGCAAACATCGACGACGCCATACGCGAGTTCGGCTTCGTTCTCTCCCTTGATCCGGACAACACCAAGGCGGTTGAGGCGCTCCGCGATCTGAAGAAGAAAGCCGATGAATCCGGCGTCAGGCCCGCGACCGTGAAGGGGTGGTCGCCCGAGGATGTCACCAGCACCCTGGTCATTCCGGTCGGGAAAACGGAAAGTTCGCCCAAGACACTCATAGAAACTGTCGAAAGACCCGCGCCACCTTCACCTGTGCCTCCGCGACCGGGCCGACTGGCGTCCCTGTGGGGTTCTCGGGGCAGGCGACTCGGCGTGTTGGCTGCCGTGGTCGTCGTCCTGGTTACTACCCTGGTCCTCGTGAAGCTCTTTGTTTTCCCCTCGCAGCCCCCGTGGCCGGTGACAGTGGCCGATCTGAGAGTGGTCAGCGATCCCGCAGGGGCAGAGGTCTGGTTGCGCGAGGAGGGCGCGAATGAGTTCCGTGCCACCGGCCAGAGGACGCCATGTCAGCAATCGGGGCTCGCCACCGGGGAATGGGAGGTTCGGCTCATCAAGCAAGGATACGAGGAGGAGGTCCGTCAGGTGCGTCTGGGGGCCGGCCAGGCCGAGGCCCTCACCGTTTCGCTGACAGCCGCCGTCACCAAGGGCTGGCTGGCGGTGACGACCGAGCCGGCAGGTGCCCTCGTGGTCGTGCGTTCCGAGAAGGCAGGTGGGGAATTCCAGACCGTTCGTGGCACGACGCCACTGGTGACGGAGGGCCTGGAGTCGGGCGGTTGGGAGGTTCGGGTGAGTCTGGCGGGTCATCCCCCGGATTTCAGCACGGTGTCCATCGTGGCGGGGGACACC
>JBDRBC010000481.1:0-2206 GCA_043823125.1 bacterium
GGTGGTGATCACCGGGCAGTGCAACCTATCGGCCAAAGCAACGATCTCCGCCATGCTGTTCCGCGCCCCGTGACCAACGATGATGGCCGGTCGGCGCGCCGCCGCGATCCTGTCGACAGCCGCGTCCAGAGCTCCAGCCGGTGGCGCGATGGTCAGCTCGGAAACCCGGCCCGTGGGCCCGGAAACCTCCGCTCCCGCCTGCGCCGGCAGTCGCTGCACCTCGTTGGGAAAGATCAGGTGCGCCACGTCGCGTTGCAGTACGGCGTACTTGAGAGCCAGGGTCATCAGCTCGGCGTGATTGCTGTCGCCCAGGACGGTCTGGCTCCAGGCCGCCACCGACTGGAAGGCGGCGGCGAGATCCAGTTCCTGAAAGGCGCCCGGACCGAGCACCTGGGTATCCACCTGGCCGGTGAGCGCCAGCAGTGGCGACCGGTCGACCTTGGCGTCCCAGAGGCCGGTCAACAGATTCGTCGCCCCAGGTCCCGCAATGCTCAGGCAAGCCGCCGGCCGGCCGGTCAACTTGCCAAAAGCCGAGGCCGCGAAGGCGGCTGCGCCCTCGTGCCGAATGCCGATGAAGGTGAGTTTCTCCGCGACGGTCTGCCGCCGGATGGCCTCCGCCAGCCCGAGGTTCGAGTGACCGACCATGCCGAAAACGTGGGTCACACCCCCAGTTGACCATGGTCTCCACCATGATGTCGCTGACCGTGCGTGAACCGGTATCGGGATCCGAGGTGGCGGCAGGTGCGTTCGTGGTCGGCGCGCTGACGGTGTCGGTGGCGGTGTCGGTGGCGGAAACTGCGGGGTCGGTCTCAGCTACCGGGTCCTTGCGTTCGAACTGATCCGGCCCGACGCCACACACCGGGCACTGATCGGGCGGCGCCTCGCCCTCGTGTTCATAGCCACAGACCAGGCATACCCAGACGGTCCTGCCGGCACCGGCCATGCTCACCCCTCTCCGTCTATCCCGCCGGCTGGTCGCAGAACAACACCTGCTCAAGTGGCCTGGCGGCAATCGGAATTCGTTTCAGAAAACTTTGCTAAAATGGATCTTATCGCAATCAGTGAACGAGAGCAATCATCACCTGGGTAATCAGCAAAATAGTCCGCTGATAGTTATTCCGTGGCGAAGGTGAACCGGTACTCGTAACTGGTCACCGCGTCCACGTACATCTCGTCCAGAAGCCATCTGTTCTCGACATATCCCGCCGACCAGGTGAGGGCCAGACCGGCGATGTGGCGCGGTAGACCGAGGTTCTGGAAGGTGATTGTCAACGCCACCTGCATGCAGTGATCCGGCATGGCGACGATCCGGTAGGCGTTGAAGTACGGCAGAATCTCCTCCGGCTCGGTCTTCAGTTCTCGCGCGTACCAGCGCGTGTTGTTGATCTGTGATCGCCAGCTCTCCTCGGCATACCAGCGGTTGGTGCGGCCACGCCCCGATTCCGTGATATCCACCGAAGGCAGCCGGACTCCCCGCTCCGTTGCGAAAAACAGCGCCCCGTCCAGAGAACACGCCTTGATCTTGTCCAGGTCACCGGCCGCCAGTGCATCCAACGCCTTGGCCAGCAGGGGATCGGGCCCCACCGACAGCTCCCAGTCCAGACCGAGGGCCGCCAGATTCGTTTCTGCCAGCCGTCGCAGATCCATGGCAACGGCGTTCCCCACCTCGTGGCCCCATTCGATCTGCACCTGGACGAGACACCAGGAATCACTGTCCGGATCCCGACCGAACTGCCACACCGTGTGATATCCGTTGAGGAAGGCATTGCCCGGGCTGGTGAAATCGAACCAGGTATGCAGGATCAGTTCGGTGATATGTGCGCCCACGGTAGCTCGTTCAAGTTCCGGCGCCTCCAGGAGCATCTTCAGCAGATAGCCACCCAGGTCTTCATTTGCGTCTTGCAAGCTGCGCCAGTCGGCATCCGCATTCTCGGGCGCCAGGGATCCGTACAACGCCTCGAACAGGACATACTCCCCGTCCGCCACCGCGTCGCGGGCGCCGGACATCAAGATCCCCAGCTCGCCGCCGTCCTGCTCCAGAATCCGGTCACTGGTTTCGCCACCACAACTGACGAGCAGGCAACAGGTAACGGCCAACAGGACGCCGCCGACCGGCAGGTACAACCACGCTTTCACGGATCCTCCGCCCGCTGGAAAGGAACGGAAAAGACGGGACCGCGACAGCCGCCAGCACGTCGAGTCGTGG
>JBDRBC010000482.1:0-10079 GCA_043823125.1 bacterium
CCATCGAAACCGGCACTGGTGAATGCGGCGACGTGAGCTGCGACGGCGTGGGCGAGGATCCGGTGGCTTGCTCTGTGGTTCCAGGCAGCCTCGACTTCGGCACGGTGACGGTTGGCAGCTACGTCGACGATACGTTCACTATCACCAATACAGGCGGCGGGACGTTGACCGGCAGTGTCAGTGAACCGTGTAACCATTACGCGATTTTCTCCGGTGGTGGCGCTTACAGCCTCGGTGCTGGGCAGTCGGTCGTGGTGACCGTTCGTTTTGAGCCGACAACTTCAGGTCCGCATGCTTGTTCCATCGAAACCGGCACCGGTGAGTGCGGCGACGTGAGCTGCACCGGCGTTGGCGAGGATCCGGCAGCGTGCTTGGTAAGCCCGGCGAGCCTGGACTTCGGCACGGTCACCGTTGGCGACCACGTAGACGACACGTTCACCATAACCAACACGGGCGGCGGCACGTTGACCGGTAGTGTGAGCGAGCCGTGCAGCCACTACATCATTGTCTCGGGTGGCGGGGCCTACAGTCTCGGCACAGGTCAGTCCGTTGTCGTGACAGTACGGTTCGAACCCACAGCCTCTGGCCCACATGCTTGCACCATCGAAACCGGCAGCGGCGAGTGCGGCGATGTGAGCTGTGACGGGGTCGGCGAGGATCCGGCGGCGTGCTCGGTGAGTCCGGCGAGCCTGGACTTCGGAACGGTGACAGTGGGCAGTTACACCGATGACACGTTCACCATAACCAACACCGGCGGCGGCACGTTGACCGGCAGTGTCAGCGAACCGTGCGATCACTTCGCCATTGTCTCTGGTGGAGGAACATACAGCCTCAGCTCAGGCCAGTCAGTCGTGGTGACGGTCCGTTTCGAGCCGACGGCTGGGGATACATTTTCCTGCCTGATCGAAACCGGCGATTCACTCTGTGGCGATGTTGCCTGTACCGGCATCGGCGAGGATCTGTCTGCGGTCCCGCAGGTCACGTCCTACGCGCTGTATCAGAACAGTCCGAATCCGTTCAACCCCATGACGGTCATCACCCTCGATCTGCCCAAGGATCATCACGTGCGACTGACCGTGTATGCCATGGACGGTCGCAGGATCACGACGCTGTTCAACGAGCAGATGACGGCAGGCCGGCACGAAGCCGTCTGGACCGGTCGCGATGAATCCGGTCGTCAGGTCCCCTCGGGTGTCTACTTCTATCGTGTGGAGGCCGGGCGATTCAGCGAGACCAAGAGGATGACCTTGCTGAAGTAAGGCTGATTTCGGGGACGCCCTTCTTGTCGTGACGGGCCGGCTGGTTTTATGACCAGTCGGCTCGTCGTTTATATGGGGACGGAATAACATATTTATGATATGATGCGGCGGCCTCAGTTGAACACTACTCGACGCCAGGTTATTGATCGCAACCGGAGATCCTTCGGTTGAGAGTCGTCGGCAATAGCTTTCGACGATAAGGGAGTTTTCTCATGAAAATCATCAAGCACCTCACACTGTTTTTACTCCTAGTCATGATCGGATGCCAGGGAGACGACCCGGGCATCACCGAGCCAAACAATCAGCAGGAAGTCCTCACCGGCGTCATCCAGGGCGAGATCGCTGCTGGTACCCTCGCCTTCGAGTTTTCCAGCCAGGCGAACCTCCAGACCGAGAATCCGCCGCCGGGGCCGTTTCTGATCCGCGGCTACAATGTGGTCTACGACGACACGCTGGGGGTGCTCAGCGTCGACATCACCGTGGTGAACGCCAGTACCGAGAACTTTCCCGAGCCCGTCAGCCTGACGTTCGTGCAGCTGCTGCCGGCGGAGGTCACGGTGGACAATGCCGACAACGGAGAGACCGGACCCGGCGCCACCTTCCTCTGCGAGTTCGCCAACGATGACGCCATGTGGACCCCCGACGAGGAGAGTCTGCCGCGTACCATCCAGTTCGGGGTCGGTGCCGGCGTGTCCATCGGATTCGTGGTCCGGGTCGATGTCGGTTTGTTGCCCGAAGGGGGCGCCATCGGCGGGCTGGTGTGGCACGACGCAAACGAGGATGGAGTGATCGATGACGGTGAGGAAGGGATCGAGGGCGTGCAGCTCAACCTCACCGGAGACTCCGGCGAACCCCTGGAGACCATGACCGATGCTGGCGGTTCGTATCACTTCGACGGACTCGAGGCGGGATATTACACGGTCACCCGGATGCCCCGCGAAGATCTGGAGGGCACCACGCCAGCGGCCATGCAGGTGATCCTGGTGGAGGACGGCGACGAGATCTCGGATTTCCTGGCGGCGAACTTCGGCTGTCGAATCATCGACGAGCCAGCAGAGGAGATCGCGGTCGGCGACTGCGTTCACGCCAAGGGGGAATTCGCCACCGATCCCGACCGGTTGGTGGCTACACTCTTGAGCTGGTGCGACGGCGAAAACGAAGAAGACGATGATGATGACGAGGATAAGCTGTGCGATCCGTGCTGGTACCGTCTCGTCGGTCCAATTACGGACCAGGACCTGGGGAATGACGCAGTGGCGGTGATGGGTACCTGGCTGCAGCTGGCGGACAAGAATGGCGATGACGAGGTCTTCGCCATCGGCGATCGGGTAATGGCTAAAATCACCATTGTCGAAGAGGAAGACGAACAGTTGCTGGTAGCCTGCCGGCTGCACCGATTCATGGGCCACTACGACCGGATCCGCGGCCACGTGCAGGAGCTGATTCTCGATGAGGACGACCAGGTGGTTCAGATCAGGGTACTGGATACGCTGATCGACATCGATCAGGTGATGGAGTGCGAGGACGAGAACAAGGACGACTGATCCCGGCTGCCATCGACAAACCTTGACGACGATCCCACCTCACCGCCGAGGTGGGATCGTCGCGTCAGAGCCCGGGCTGCCCGAGACCGTGTTGGCATCGTGAACATGGGTATCTCCTTGGTCGGAGGCGAGGGACCGCCAAGAGAGACATATCTAGTCTTTATTTAGGGGATCAGCCAGTGGAGGTGATTCATTAGACTTTGCCTTGATTCATAACTCTGCAACCGATAGACTCTTGGCCACAAGGATGGGGGCGGGTTTCTGATCATCTCTTGACTGACTCGATACTATTCCCGTCTGACCGAAATACCGCGGCGTGTTGCCCTGCTGGTTTGAGCACCCGACGGACCGGGTGATGCCGTCGGGTATTTTTTCTGTCACGTTGATCGGCTTACGGAGATACCAATCGTTCGGAGAACAACCAGGAGGATCATCTGGTAAACCCGATCACCAGTTCATTTGCCACCTGTTCAAGGGGGAACGGTATGAGACACTGGAAACCTTGTCTGACCTTGATCACACTCATTCTACTGACTTCATTTTCACTTTCCCAGGCGACCGATCAGGTCAACTCCCTCCCGATTCAGTTCGAAAAACCGACCAGCGCACAGGCTGCCGGTATTGCCGGCAAGTCGCCGACAGATAGTCCGGGTCACGATCCCTTCGCGGCACGGGTGACCGCGCGGCGGGCGCGGGCTGGAGAAATGCGCAGTCTCACACCCGATCAGCGTCTCTCGAGGGTCCGGCAACGCTTGCTGGTTCTCGATCAAGGGGCAGCCCTCGGCCTTTCACCTCGTGAGATTCCGACCTTCGTCGAGACCCCGGAGGCCGTCGCCGATTTCGCCCGTCTACGCCAGATGTGCCGAAACGATCTCGCTGTTGCCTGGCGCAACGATACCCGTACCCCTCGTTTCCTGGCCGGAACCGATCTGATGCGAAACAAGAGTGGTGGCGCGCCCACCCCGCAGTACCTCGCGGCCGATTTCTTGCGTGAATACCGGCATCTGTTGAAGATCGTCGATCCAGACCACGAATTCCTCCTGTCACGAATCGAAACCTCCCGCGATGGCTGGCAGGCGGTTCGTTTTCAGCAGCGATACGTCGATGTCGAGGTTTGGGGTCGGGACATCGTGGTCCGTCTCGATCCCCAGGGGCGGGTCATCGGTTTCAGCGGCAACTACCGGCCGACGCCAACCGAACAGTCCCTGGTACCGGTGGTGGGGCGAACTGACGCCTGTGGCGAGGCGGTGACACAACTCGGTTCACGCGACCGGGTGTCACCCATCGCGGAAGCAGCCGAGCTGGTTCTCTACCCCTCCCGGGATGAACTCCACCTCGCCTGGAAGGTACTCGTCACTGCCGGAGCGCTCTATCGGCAGGAAGTCTTCATCGACGCCAACCGCGGTCGGATGATCCACGCGGTAAGCCTGGTGATGACCGACGGCGCCGTTGTTGGCAGCGGCAACGATCTGTCGGGCACGCCGCGTGATCTCGGGCTCTGGCAGATCGGCGCCAACTACTACATGATCGATACCCGCAAGGACATGTTCGACGCGGGCGCCAGCACCATGCCCGACGACGCGCGAGGAGCAATCTGGCTCATCGACGCCAATCACGGCGAGGGGGACAACGCATTTCACGTGACTTCGTCCAGTCCCTCGAGCTGGGGCGGATACGCCAACGCGGTCAGCGTCCAGACCTGGGCTGGCCATTTCTATGATTACATGCAGACCGTGCACGGTCGCACCAGTTTCGACGGCGAAGGGAAGACGGTTCCCGCCCTGATCAACGTGGGTACGAACCTCAATAATGCCTACTGGAACGGGCAGATGGTCTTTTTCGGCAATGGTGACGGGAGTACGTTCGGTGATCTGGCCGGGGCCATGGACATCGCCTGCCACGAGCTGGGGCACGCGGTCATCAGCTACACCGCCAACCTGGTCTACGAATTCCAGCCCGGAGCCCTCAACGAGGCGTTCGCGGATATCTTCGGGGCGTCGACCGAGTTCTTCGCGCTCGGGGGCGGCGGCAACTGGCAGATGGCCGAAGACGTCACCACGCCTGGCACGCCCGGCGATTGCCTGCGGGACCTCGGCGACCCGAACGGCGCCCATGTGTACGATCCGTTACCGCCGCACATGGACCAGTTCCAGGATATGCCCGCAAGCCAGGACCACGGCGGCGTGCATGTGAACTGCAGCATACCGACCCGAGCCTACTACCTGCACGCCGAGGATATCGGTCTCGACAAGGCCGAACGGGTCTGGTACCGCACCCTCACGAATTACCTGAACCGGAATTCCCAGTTCATCGACTTGCGGCTCGGCGCCATTCAGGCGGCGGCCGATCTGTACGGCGACGATTCACCCGAGCAGCTCTCGGTCATCGCGGCCATGGACGCCGTGGGCATCATCGATGGGCAGAGCACGGAAGACCCGCCGGACCTGCCGGACAACCTCGGCACGGATTACATCGCCGTGAAGGAGTGCGGGACCGATCACTACTGGGCGTTGTCGCCCGATCTCTCGGAAGCCGTCGACATCACCGGCATGGCTGTCGGTCCCGCCGGTCGCCCGAGTTTTACGGACGACGGGAGCTGGTACGCTTTCGTGGGCGAGGACGGGGATATCTACCTGCTCGAAACCACCGGCTCGGGTGGCTACCAGCTCACCGACACCGGCGAGTGGTGGTCGGTCGCCCTGTCGCCCAACGGTCTTCTGCTCGCCGCCACCCCGGCGGAGTACGACGGTCGGATCTATCTGTTCGATCTGGTCGAACCGGCGAACAGCGTCTATTACGAACTCACCGTTCAGGATGACACCGGCGAGGCCAGCTCCGCCCTCGTGCTCGGCGCCGAGATCATGGACTTCAATCTCGGTACCGGCATGCTGGTCTACGACGCCTTCAACCAGATGGAGATCGCCGGCAATCCCTATGAATACTGGGACATCAACCTGCTTCGTCTGAGTGACGGCACCTGCTTCAGGGTGTTCAATCCGTTGCCTCCCGGCGAGAACATCGGTAATCCGACCCTCAGTCAGAACAACAACCAGATCATGGCCTTCGATTACGCCGACGCCAACGCTGGCGAGGTCTACGTCATGGGGTGCAACATCAACAGTGGTGCGCTCGGGATCATCACCTACAACTACCAGTCGCTGGGCACGCCCAGTTTCTTCGGTGATGACAACACCCTGCTCTATCAATATGTCGAGGAGAGCGGCGGGTGCGATTACCACCAGGTCTGGACCGTCAGCCTGGAAAGTGATCGGATCACCGGCGCCGGCGACGACACCGGCTGGACGTCGGGCGCATTCTGGCCGGTCTGCTTCACCATCGGCGATCGGCCGCAATCGACCCAGCTGGCGGCGTTTACGGGGCAGTGGACCGGTACGGAGATCCAGCTCGAGTGGCGCTTGAATTACAGCGACGGGTTGTACGGTTTCGACATCGAGCGAGCTACCTCCGAACAGGGACCGTTCCGGGTCCGGAACAGCCTGCCGGTCCTGCTTGCCGAGGGAGATGACGGCGGACACCGCTTCAGCTATCGCGACGCGCTACCAGATGATGGCGGTCCCGTCTACTATCGGCTCGTCGCGCTCGAGGTCTCGGGCGAGCGGCACCCGCTGGGGACCATCGAGCTGGAGGCGGGGAGTCAGACGCTACCCTCGCGACCGGTCCTGTTGCCGGTGTACCCCAATCCGGCCAACCCGCACGTGGTTCTGAAATTCTACGTACCGCAGAACATGGCCGGCGAACCGAGCAGTCTGACCATCCTCGATGTCCGTGGGCAGAGAGTCGCCACACTGGTGGCCGGTGAGGGACTTGTGGCCGGTTATCACGAGCGGATCTGGCACGGGACCGACGATGGTGGCCAGGCCATGGCCAGCGGACTCTATTTTGCGCAGCTCAAAACCCGCGAGGGTGCGATCACCCGCAAGGTGATGATGGTTCGTTAGCAACAAGGAGCGGAAAATTTCATGAAGACTCTACGTTTTCTCGGGCTGCTCTTGATGATACTCTTCGGCTTGCTGGCTGGCTGCAAATCGACACCGGAATCCACCGGTGTCGCCGATATCCCTGCCGATTTGGCCATCGTGTTCGGCGAGGGTGGGGGCTTCACCGGAATGTGGACCGGCCACACCGTCGCTGCCGATGGCACCGTGTCCAAGTGGCACGGGAAGGTGGCCGAAGAGAATCCCGAGCCGGTGGGACGACTCTCCCCGGATCAGCGGGCCGCTCTCTGGGCTCGTCTGATCGAGGCGGATTTCGTGAGTATCCAGTCCACGGAGGTCGGTAACTTGACCAGGTTCATCAAGGTCGTAGCCGCAGGGAAAACCCACGAGGTGAGCTGGATACCGCCAGGCGGGGACAGTACCGGCGTACCAGCGCAATTACAGGAATTACTCGGGTTCTGTCGGGGACTGGTGCCGACGGAGAAATGATAAATGAAGGTCCGTTCATTCCGCCCGATGCTATCAGCCGAGAAGCCAAGATCTTGGCTCTGCGGATGGCGAAGGGATTACCGAAGTATCGAGGAGGAACTCATGCATCGCGCAGTAAACCGCCGGGGCTGGACGACCATTGCCATGATATTGATCCTGATGATCTGGTGCGGACTCAGCGGCTGTTCGAGTTCCGACCCGACGACTCCAGCGGGCAACAACACCACCGCCGCCTTCACCGAACCCGTGAACGGCGCGACGGTATCCGGTGTGGTGACCATCACCGGCAGTGTCGCCAACGCCGATACAGTCCGGTTCTACTGTGACGGGGTTGAGATAGGCGCGCTGGCAATATCTCCGTTCCAGATCACCTGGAATTCGGGGCAGGTGGCCGACGGCGCTCATGTGTTGACCATCCGGGCCGTTCGTGGCCAGCAGGTGGCCAAAACCCAGATCACCGTGACCGTCAACAACGGAGGCGGTGTTGTTGCCGTCTCGGTCACTCCGCCGGCGGCTTCGGTCGCGCTGAACGCCACCCGGCAGTTCACGGCCGATGTGACCGGCACCACCAACACGGCGGTGACCTGGACCGTGGAAGAGGGGGCGACCCGCGGCACCATCTCCGCTGCGGGACTCTACACCGCGCCTGCGGCTCTGCCGAATCCGGCCACCGCGACGGTCAAGGCGACCAGCGTCGCCGACCCCACCAAGAGCGGCACCGCCACGGTTACGCTGACCAGCGGCGGTTCATCCCAGACGGAACAGGACGCCATCATGGCACTGTTCAACAGTGCCTACGATGTGGGCGACATCGGCCTGGAATCGGTGCAGATCGGCGCCGAGGCGGTGTGGGCGGCGAGCGAGTTCTCGGGCGGGGCGCTCACCGTGACCGGGACCCTCACCCAGTCGGCGCCCAACTCCGATGTCTGGTCCTACTCCGCCACGCCGGCCGACAAGCTCGTGGTGGCGTATTCCGGCGGGCCGACCCTCGAGTATGTCTTCACGCAGTTCACGGGTTATCTGGATGGCACCTGGGAGGATTTTGTCGACGCCCACACCGTGAACTTCACGGTGGCCAGCGCCGGGTTGATGGACCTGCACATCCAGAGCGACAAGCACTATACCAAGGGCGGCCAGGCGGGGGAGAAGGCGTGGGACGCGGTGTGGACCCGATCCATCGACGGCACCTACGTCTTCGGTGGCGTGACCTACAACCTCGATGTCCTGCACCAGGGGCAGGAGATCGACTGCTACGTCGAGCCGCCGTTCGCCCATTACGAGTACGACGAGACCTACACCGGCACCATCATCACCGCCACCTCGACCATCACCCTGAACCAGGGGTTCTGGTCCTCCTACATGCACAACAGCGACCAGTACCTGCATCTGCTCAGCACGGCCCTGACGAACAACAGCAGCGCCAACTACGGCGGCACCGTCTACACCTGGGACGACCTTTACGTACTGTGGCACGCCGGCTCCGTACTCAGCGATCCCGGCTATTACAGCGTCGTCATCGATTCGCACCAGTGGGGATTGCGAGGCAGGCTCTTGAAGGACGGCGCCATCTACGGCGAATTGCAATACAACGGACCGGTGGTGAACGATTCGCACGGACCGGATCTCTATCTCCATCTGGTCACGGGTGAGGATGTTTTCATGCACACGCTGATCCAATTCCCGTGACAGTTCGGGAGGATTTGATCGGAAGGGGCCATCATGCAGCGACTCGGTATCTACCAGAAGGTCATTGTCTTGTTCGCCGCCACTCTGCTGTCCCTCGCCGTATTGTTCGGCGTGGGATTCGGCATACTCAAGGGGATCCCGGACTGGCAGGTGATCTCCAGCGGGTACGTGACCGCCGACGCCGCCGCGTTCGACCTGGAGGCGATCCTGGCCCATCCCGACGTCCAGCAGGTGGAACACATGGAGTGGGAGGGATTCACGGACGCCGTGGCCGGCATCACCGCTCAGGACCTGTTCCGTTTCGCGATCCCGGGGCCCGACCTGAACAAGGCGGAGGCGGCTGAATACCTGCACGGCGGGCTCGAGGACATCTACGAGAACAAGGGCGAAACGGTGACCAGCAGCACCTCCAGCACCACTGGCAGTGACACGACCATCCGCAGCAAGATGAGCAACGGCAAGATCTGTTTCACCCAGACCCGGGGAAACCTCGTGATGCAGGTGGCCACCCCGGACGATACGGAACTCGGCAGCTATTTCCAGCGCTTCGGGATGATCGAGGTGAACTCGGAGCTGACCGGCGGCACCGCCTGGCTAGCTCGCAACCGCACCCTGCTGCTGGTGGGTTTCGTGCTGATCTTTGCTGTGCTCTGGGTGATCGGGATCTTTTGCGCGGGAACCTGGATCGCCACCGTGCCGCCTCAGAAGAGCGTCCAGCCGGTTTCCGGGGCGGAACTTCAGGCCCGTCTCGAATCCATCAACTCGGAGGAAGTGCCATTCTCCGTGACCGTCGAGGGCGCTGGCCGTCTTCGCGCGGAGTGGCGTCTTTCCGGCCAGTGGGAAGGCCTGCTCGCCTCGCTCGCGCTGGAGGATGTGTACATCATCGAATTCAAGTTGAACGAAAAGAGCAAAACCGTCACCGCCATCGAAAAACGCCGCTCACTCACCAAGGAGGCCGGAGCCTACCATCTCGGCGCCAGCAGTGAGCGGTTCCGCGGCATCACCTTTTTCCATCTGCGTAAGCACAAGGTGAGCGGCCTGGCGTACCGCGACGGCAAGCTGGAGGTTTCCAGCTTCGACTACCAGTTCGATGTGCTCGAGATGAAGATGCCGCTCATCGAGATCGTCACCGGGTCGGGCTGGGC
>JBDRBC010000483.1:0-3482 GCA_043823125.1 bacterium
TCCGTCGATTCGACGTCACCGGAGTGGCACCGACCGTCCGCTGGATGTGGCCCTCTCCGTCGTCACCTTCACGAGATAGACCCCCGCCGCCGCGCGAGCTCCGTCCCAATCACGTCCATCCCAGTGGATCTCGTGCCGACCGGCACCAAGTACCGCGTCGCACAGCGTTCGCACCCGCCGGCCGGTCAGGTCGTGCAGGGTGACGCGCACTCGACCCGGCAACCGCGACATTACCCGCCAGTCCGGGCGTGTCCAGGTTGCTCGCGAACGATTCCGATTCTTCGACCACGTCAGTTCTCGGATTCCTCCGTCGAGATGATGAGTCTGGCGGACCTGAAAACGCCGACCAGAGCGATCAGGAGCACGGCGCTGATCACGAAGGGAGCAATGCCCACGCCGTAGAATGGTTGGCAGCAGAGGGTCAACACGAGCAGCACAATACAAACGAGTAAGTATCTGCGTGAATCAGGAGTGAGGGAAAGGAGAAGACCACATCCCGGACACGGAGTGGAAAGGAGACGGGTGAGGCGAAACATTTCCCACCTGGAAACCTGAGCCTGACAGTTTGGACAGCGGAAACCCATTTCGTCAACTTCTTACTCAGTCGGCGTATAGCGCTTTCACCATTCCCCAGGTTGTCTGCATCACGGGCACCTGTTCGCTGGCGGCCCAGTCCAGACTCTTGCTGGTGATGCCCAGGCCAACCGCGGTTTCGTTGTCATGCCCTGCGAAGTGCCCGTAGAACGGCGTCGCCACCACTCGTCGACTGTTATGCACCACGAGAGCGGCGCCATCCGGTCCATTGGCCAGGACAGTTGTACCTCCGGCAGGATTCGCCACGTAAGACATGTTCACATAGCCCAGGTCGTAGATCGTGATGGCGAGGTCATGGGTGATCGGATGACTGTTGTCGACGATGCTCAGTTGGTGACCGTCCTGAAAATCCGAACTGCTTGACGAGATCAAACCCAGCGCCGTCGCGGCAGCTTCCACATTGACCCTGAAGAAGACCACTCCCACCGTTTCAGCATCGACGGCGTCCACCAGATGAGCAATGTCGGCCGGATCGCTGAAGGCATGCTGGAACGCGACGACATCGTAGACGGAATAGTCGAACTGGGCATCCCAGGTCGCCGGATCTATCTCGTGCACTGTATGACCAAGTCCGATCAATCTGGGCGTAATATCGATGTCGGGATTGGATGCCGGCGTCACCAGAATGGTCAACCCGAGTGCCGGGCCGGCGAAGAATCCCAGGCAAACGACCAACAGTACTCCTGACCAGATTCTTGAATTGAGCATGGGGTGTCCCCTTCCGAGAAATCATGGCAACCGGATCATTGTTAATACCCTTCAGATTTCGCCATTGTACAACGCGGAGTGGACTATTTCAAGCAACCGGGAGTCTGTCAGCCGGAAGCAATAAAATGCTTTGCGCCGATCTCGTTTCCCCGTAAACTCTGTGAAGAGACGAGTGGTATATTGTTCAGCCCAGCGCTGGACTTGGAGATTCCCCCGACCGTCGGGGGATGTGGTCCGACACGCGGTCGGGCTGGTCTGGAGCACGAGGGATCAGCCGGAGGTGGCCGGCGGTTCTGGTGGCTTGTCTTGGCCGGTGCAACCGGCAGTTGGAGTGGAGTAGCGTGAAGAAGATCTATGTGGGAAACCTGCCTTTCAGCGCGACCGAAGACGAATTGACCCAGCTTTTCGGCCAGCACGGAGAGGTGCAATCGGTGGCGTTGATCATGGACCGTGAAACCGGTCGTCCTCGTGGCTTCGGTTTCATCGAGATGGAGGACAGCGCGGCGACGGCGGCCATCTCGGCTCTGGATGGCTACGAGTTGGGTGGCCGGAGTCTTCGTGTGAACGAAGCACGCGATCGTCCTCGTCGTAGCGGCGGCGGCGGCGGCAGAGGAGGTCGCGGCTGGTAGGTTGTCACTGACCCACAGGGTTGACAGGAACCCCACCTCTCCAGGGAGGTGGGGTTTTTTACCGGGTGACGGACAGGCCAGGCCGGACGTGGAGAAACCGTCCCCGGTCAGGTCCGCCGGCCGTTCATGAAAGTTTGAGCAAATATAATGAAAACGTGATACAATGCGACCCGGAGCATGACACATTATTGGCACCACATCCGGTCCTAGAATAATCGTTTTCGCGGGTCGAATCACACTGTTTTCCATTTTTCAAAGGGGGGCTATCATGGGTATATTGCTCAGGATTCTGCTGCTGTCCGGCATTCTACTCGGAATGTGTACAACGACTTTCGGGCAGGTTCCAACCATGCTTCTGAAAGAGGGGGACCCGATGCCAGGCGGTTCTCCCGGCCAGCTCGTCAGCGCCATCAACAACAGTGCGGTCAACCATGCCGGCGGCTATGCCTTCACCGTCAACACCGACGACGGTCTGAGCTACGTCTGGGGCAACGCCAACGGCGGGGCCGGCACCCTGATCCGCACCGAGGGCACCTTCGGTCCCTACACCCAGACCAGTTACGAGAGTTTTTTCGGATTCAGTGATGATGGCTATGTCTCCTACAGTCCCATGAGTAATTCCGCCGCCGTCACCGGCCTCGACGGGGTCTGGCTGGATGACGTCGTGATCGCCATCGAGGAGGATCCGTATCCCCATCAGGCCGGCTTCTGGTGGAGCTTCGGCAGCCGGCCGGGCGTCACCGCCGACGGCAATCCGTACTGGGTCGGTGGCATCACCGGCACCCAGGGCGGATCCACGGCCGGCCGGGGACTGTTCTACGGCGCGGCCGCCACACCGTTGCTGCTCTACGGCAACTATGTCACCGGTCTGCCCGATCCGCTGGACGACGCGAGCACGGTCAGCTTCGACTACCGATTGAGCGCCTACGGCACGCACTACATCGCCGAGGTCCAGACCGAGACGGGTTCGAGTACGAACGACAACCACCTGGTGATGGACGGCGCCGTGCTTCTGGCGGCCGGTTCACCCATCAGCGAACTGGGGGTGATCCCGCCGGCGGCCGGTGGCTTTGCTGGTGAGACGTGGGACAACTTCGATTTCCTCTCGGTCAACGAGGACGGCCACTACATGTTCACCGGTGACACCGGCGGCGACATCGCCACGGACGAGTTCATCGGCTTCGACGGCATGATCACCCTGCGCGAGGGATTCTTTCTGGACGGTCAGACCCTGTCCGGATCCATCGAGGGCGCCTTCATGAACGAGCAGGGTGACTACGCGTTCATCTGGGATATCCTCGACAACACGGCCGAGGCGATGTACTTCCGCGATCAGCTACTGGTCAAGGAAGGCGACATGGTGGACATCGACGGGGACCTCATCCCGGATCCCGGCACCGCCGTCACCAACTTCACCGGCATCAGCGCCTTGACCCTCAGCGACCAGAGCCCCGGCGGTCTGGTCCGGATCTACTTCACCGCCGATGTGGAGTTCCCGGCGGCGGCCCTCGGCAACGGCACCGCAATCGTCGTCAAGGATCCCGAGGCCGC
>JBDRBC010000484.1:0-2402 GCA_043823125.1 bacterium
GTGTCTTCGGGTCGGTCCCCGCCGCCACTTCGTCGCCGTCGTTCACGCCGTCGTCGTCCGTATCGGCGTCATTCGGGTCCGTGCCGTAGAGTCCGGTCTCCTGCACGTCAGCCAGGCCGTCGCCGTCGGTGTCCGTGAACTCGGTCCCGGTGTTGGTCTCCAGCCGGTACATTCCGCCGGCCAGTCCGCCGCCGTCGAAGATGATGAACTCAAGCGTGTGCGTCCCGGACAGCGTGACGGGGTAAGTCAGGGAAGACACGCTCCAGGCGTCGTCCTGGTACCCCACCAGCGAGCCGTCCAGATAGACCCAGGAGCAGTTGTCCGCCAGCAGTTGAAGTACAAAGTCGCCGGAACCGGCTACCTGCGTCGAATACTTCGTCCAGCTATGTCCGCCCGGCCCCTGGGAATTGAGGTTGCTCCATGCGTTGATCCAATTCCCCTCAAAAGCCCCCTGCCACGGATGTGCGCTGGTGCCGAATGAATACGCGGAGTGCGGGTTGATCCAACCCGCGTTCAGGCCAATCGCTGGCGGTTCTCCAGCGCCGCACACTGAAGACCCCCAATTCGAATAGGCGGACGTGGGAAAGATCGGGTCCCAGGTGTCCACATCGGGTCCACTCTCAAAGACCTCGTGGCCGACCACGTGCTTGGCCGCCGGTGCAGCGGAGACATTCTGCTCTGGAGATACATCGCTGCTGGGTCCCACGACCTGGCGATGGTCATCGCTGCAACCACCCACTGCCAGAGCGGCGACCAGAACGCCAATTGACAGAAAACGCAACATCTGGTATTCTCCTAAATTAAGGATTAAAAGATAACATTGTCTTTTTATAATTTATGGATATGTAAAATATTGTCAACCCGGTGGGAGATAATTTATCACAAGAAGTTTTCGAGTCGCATAGCACCCCATAAGGCACGAAAAAGGCCAGCTGAGTTCCGGACTATCCTACCTGACACCCTTATTCTGAACTCCGTCACGCAGCATCCGAACCAGCGAGAAATTCCTCGACGACCGCCACCGCATTCTCGGTCGGGGTCTCCGGCCGCAGCGGTTTGGCCGGCGCCAGGATGTACCCGCCCCCCTTACTCATCTCGCGGCGCAGACGCCGTATCTCCCGGCGCACCTCGTCGGGCTTGGCAAACGGAATCGTCGACTGGCTGCCCAAACCTCCCCAGAAGGTAATCTCGTCGCCCCACACCTTCTTCAGACCGTACGGATTCATCCCCCCCGCCTCCGGCTGCACGCTCTCGAGGACATCCAGGCCGATCTCGACGATATCGCCCATGATGTCCGCCGCGCTGCCGCAGCAGTGCATGATCGCCAGCTTGCCCTGATCGTGGATAGCCGCGAAAATCTTGGCATAACGCGGTTTGAACAATCTCCGCCACCGCTCGGGCCCGATCAGGATTCCCCGCTGATCTCCCCAGTCGTCGCCCATCATCAGCGCGTCTGCCGGAATGTCGGCGCACGCCTCCACCATGGCCAGGGTCAGCTCGGTGAACCGGTCGAGCATCTCGGCGTAGAACTCCTCATTTTCGATGCAGTCCATCAGCGTGGTCTCAAATCCCCGCACGTACCAGCTCTGCCACAGGCAAAAGCCGGTCGAGACAATGGTGAAGGAATCGGACGACTCGCCCACCCGTTTCCGCACCTCGTCCTTCACAGTGGGATCCAGGAACTTCTCGGCCGCTGGGAACTCGTATCCCTCGAAAGTCGGGGCCTTGAGTCCCGGCTCCACGACCACCGGAGGCAGTTCATCTGTCCGCCAGATCGTGCCGAACGCATCCCGGTAGTGGGAGTCGTCGAGTGTCTCGTTCGCTGGATTGCAGACGCTGCCGCACTGGACCATGTAGCGGGCCAGCCTCCCCCGCCATTCATCACTGCCGAAGTGCCCGTCGAGCCGCGCGCCCACCTCCTCTTCGAACGCCAGCGTGTAGGGAACCTGCGCAGTCTCCCGGTGGTGAATCTGTTCCAGAACGATATCGCGTGGTTTCATAATATTCACTCCCTGCCGGCTTCCCCCAGCAGCGTCTGCGCCAGGATGATCTCGGCCACCTCCATGGTCTTCACCGCGTCCCCGAAGTGGGACGGCGGCAGGGTCCCGGTCTTCACCGCGTCGATGAACTGCCTGTTTTTGGCCTGGAATCCGCCGAAGACGAAATTCTCGACGCTGCCGGCCACCTCGCGCGTATCGTATACCACCCCCTCGACATCGCCGTCCGCATACACGATTCCCTTGCCCTCGTGCTCGGCCTCCACGAAGATCCCCGGCGCGTGCATCTCCACGCTGAAGATCCGCTTGCCGCTGGTCCAGCTGTTGAGCAGCACCCCGGTCGCCCCGTTATCGAAGTGCAGCAGGGCGCAGATGAAGTTGATGTCCGGCACCCCGATCCTCCGG
>JBDRBC010000485.1:0-5152 GCA_043823125.1 bacterium
GTCAGCTACCCGTTCTTCTTTTAATCTCTCTCCCGCGCACATAACATCGTGCCGCCCCCCAGCCGGCGCTCGTGGGGTGCGTCGAGGGGTATCTCGCAGGGAGCGAAGCCAGGACGGCGAAGCGACCGGAGAGTTGAGCCCTCTGACCACAGGATGTGGTCAGAAGGCGGCCCCTCGACGCACTCCACGAGCGCCGGCGGGAGCACGGCTCAAGCAAAAGATTCCGGGAGAAAGCAAAAGAATACGCACTCAGAGCGTACGAGCAACCTGTCGAAAATGATGCCCGTAGATCGCCAGCGTGATCGCCAGCCCGAACTGCGCCGGATGCCGCATCAGGGTAGACGCGAAGAACCGCCAGTAGGCCCGCCGCCCGTGATAGATGACCCCCATCAACCAGAGCGACTTGAACAGCGCCTTGATATCCTGCAGGCTCAACCACGGCCGCGGTCCTCGAGCCTGGTGCTGATTGAGGAAAGCGCGAATACGCTGGTAGTAGGCCGACGGCTCGTACAGCCGCTCCATCAACTTGCGGTAATTGCTGACCAGAAACTCCCGGTCCAGCTTCGGCTCGAAATTGAAGGCGGCCTTGGTGTTGTCGCCGAGGCTCTCCCCCAGCAGCCGGCCTTCCTTGGCCAGTCGCTGGTAGAGGCGGCTGCGCGGCACGGCCTGCAGCAGGCCGACCATGGCGGTGACCACGCCGGCCTTCTGGATGAACTCGAACTGCCGCTCGAAGATGTCGGGGGTGTCGTTGTCGAAGCCGACGATGAAACCGCCCATCACCTCCATGCCCGCCTGCTGGATGGTGTGCACCGAGTCCATCAGATCGTGGCGGGTGTTCTGGTACTTCTGGCACGCCTCGAGGGCCGCGGTGTCCGGCGTCTCGATGCCGAGGAAAACCTTCTTGAAGCCGGCGACGGCCATGAGTCGCATCAGCTCGGGATCGTCGGCCATGTTCACCGACGCTTCGGTGAGGAAGGTCATCTTCGCCCTGGTGTCCCGGCGCCAGCCGATCATGGCGTGTAGCAGCTCCTTCACCCGTTGCTTGTTGCCGATGAAGTTGTCGTCCACCAGGAAGGTCGAACCTTTCCAGCCGCGTAGACGCAGTCCGTCCAGCTCGTGGAGCATCTGCGGGATGGTCTTCAATCGCGGCTTGCGGCCGTTGAGGGCGACGATGTCGCAGAACTCGCAGTTGAACGGACAGCCCCGCGTGTACTGGACCGGCATGGTGGCGTAGTGATGCATCCGGATCAGATCCCAGCGCGGTTCCGGCGTGCGCGTGATGTCGGGAAAATCGGCGGCCTGGTACTGTGGTTTGACCGTGCCGGCCCGCATGTCGGCCACCAGCTCGGCCATGAGCTCCTCGGCCTCGCCGATGACGTAGTGGTCGATGTCCTCGAAATCGCGCTCATCCGCGATGAAGAGCGGCCCGCCCGCGATGACCGGCGTGCCCTCTGCCCGGCAACTGGCGGCGATGTCCTGCACCGACTGCTTGTGCACCAGCATGGCGCTCACCAGCACGTAATCGGCCCCCCGGATATCGCGGTGGCGCAAGCGGGCGACGTTCAGGTCCACAAGCTTGCATTGCCACTCCCGCGGCAGCATGCCGGCCACGGTCAGCAGGCCGAGGGGCGGCAGGGCCGCGCGCTTGGACACGAAGCGCAGCGCGTGCTTGAAGCTCCAGAAGGTGTCGGGCGTGCGGGGGGATACGAGCAGGATATTCATAAATATTTCCTTCTGGGCAGGGTGGTCTGTAACAACGACAAGATAATCGAACTGTCCGTTTGGCGGAGCGATTATTTTATCGATCGCCGTTCGACGTCCCCGATCTTGAACTCGCTTCGACCGCTGGCTCCTTGACCACCACTGCCAGCACCAACCACCCCACCAGCGCCACCACCGCTCCACCCAGAAACGGCGCCGGCATGCCGCCATAACTGTACATGACGGCCATCACCGGCGGCCCAAGAGTCTGGCCCAGCCGTAACACCATGCCGTTGAGCGACATGAAGGCTGCGCGGTGCTCCAGCGGCGCCAGGCCGGTGAGCAGGGTCATCAGGCTCGGCATGTTCAGCCCCATGCCGGCGCCGAACAGCAGCGACGGCAGCAGCAGCCAGAGCAGGCCGGGCAAGAACGGAATGAGGGCCAGGGAGAGGAAGTACAGCATGAACCCCAGCTGCATGAGTCTCGTGGCCCGGAATCGACGCGTCAGGCGTCCGAGGGAAGCGGCCGCGACCATCGTGGCGAGGGACGAGCTGGAAAGCAGCAGACCGATGACGGCGGGGGACGCGGCGAACTTCTCGTCCATGAGCAACGGAAAGAAGGTGAGGTACGAGCCGAACAGCAGCAGAAACGTCAACGTGCTCACTGCGAACAGGCCGAATACCTGCCGCCGCAGGATACCACGCCGGACGCCCCCCAGATACTCGCGCCAGGACTGGTGCTGGAGCGGCTCGGGATTATGCAGGCGGAAGATCACCAGCAGTCCGGCGGGAATGGCCGCCAGAGCCAGCCAGAACGGATAGTGCCAGTCGAGCTGGGCCAGCCCGCCGCCGATGGCCGGAAACACGGCCGTGCCGAGGCTTAATATACTGGCGTTATAGCCCATGGCGGCGGCGCGTTCCCGGCCGGTGAACAGATCGCCGATGAGAGTCACGTTCAGCATACCGAGGGCCGCGGCGCCGATTCCCTGAAAAAACCGGAAGAGACACAACCACTGGAAATCGCTGGTCAGGCCGCAAGCGGAACCGGCCAGTCCGAACAACATCAACGACGGCACGAGGATCCGCTTGCGTCCGTAACGATCGGCCAGCACGCCGAGAACAGGCGTCAGAAAAATGCCGGGCAGGGTGAAGGCGGTGATGAGCCAGCCGATTCGTTGCGGCGAGATGTCCAGGGCGCGCGCAATGGCCGGCAAGGCGGGGGCGATGCTGGAAATGCCGAGCACCGCCATCAGGGTCACGAAGATGATGATGCGCAGGTTGGGATCGCGGTGGGGTTTCATGTGGATCGGGTCCGGGTGGGCGGGCCGTCAGGAAACGAGTCGGCATCCGGATCTGACGCCGCATCCGGTTCCGGATCGAACCGCCAGCCTTGCTCCGTCAACCAGGTCTCCGCCTCATCGTGAAACTCCGTGTTGACCAGCCAGAAAACCCGGTCGCCCCCCTGCAGCTTCGTCTCGTTGTCGATGGGTACCACCCGCTCGTCGCGTTCACGGACCAGCGGCACGAGACTGTTCTGCACCCCGGGCGGCAACCGGAGCTGACTGTCCGTCTCCATGCCGTTGCCGAACAGAGCAGTCCGCTCTCGTTCCCCGTTGCCAGGCTCTCCCGCACTCTGCCCCCTGGCCGGACACCGCCACCGCTCCACGGCGGTATGCCCCCGTCGGATACGCACATTCCAGAGTTCCAGGTCCACCGGCCCACCGAACAATACCGTCACGCCGGCCGCTTCCACCATCTCCGCATCCACGGCGCAGTTCACCGAGTGCAGGGCCACGGCGGCCCGCGGCGCTTTGAACTCTTCGCGCGCCTTGCGGGCGAACAGCAAGTTGACGGCGCCGTTGCGCAGGGTCCCCAGCACCACCTGCCGCGATTCGATGCCGGCCGTCAGCATGGCCCCACTCCTCGAGAGCGTTGCCGTAAACCACCCGGAAATCCTCTTCCTGCGCCTTACGGTGCTTGGTCACGCTGGAGTCCATGAGAACCACCGGCTCGCCTTGCCGAAGCAGCAGCCGCCCCAGAGTCCGCGCCAGCGGGTTGGCGCCCAGGATGGCGAAGCCTTGGTTGGAGGGCCGGCGCACGCCGAGCCACCGGGCGATGTACTCGGCGGTGGCGCCCTGAAACAAAACGGTGGCCGCGATGACCAGGAACAACAGCGCGCGCATCTCCTGGCCGCCACTGATGCCGGCCTCGGTGAGGCGTTCATCGAACAAGGTGGCCACGGCGGCGGCCACGATACCGCGGGGCGCGATCCAGGCCAGGAAGGCCCGCTCCCGCCACGGCATGTTCACCCGCCAGGTACAGACCAGCACCGACAGCGGGCGCACCACGAGCATCAGCGCCAGCACCGTCAGCAATCCCGGCCAGCCGAGAGCCTGGATCTCCGCCAGTCGCACGTCCGCCGCCAGCAAGATGAACAGCATTCCGATGAGCAGCACCGTGAGCTGCTCCTTGAATTCCTTGAGCTCCCGCTGCACAGGCGACCGGACGTTGCCCACCACGAGTCCGGCCACGATGGCGCTGATGATGCCGGTCTCCGCCATGAGGGCGTTGCTCACCTGGAAGAGCACCAGGACCAGGGCCAGGGTGAACGCGTTCTCGAGTCCCTCGCCGATGGTGCGTCGCCAGCGCAGGGCCAGGGCCAGCAACAGGCCGCCTACCAACCCGAACACCAGGCCGAACACCAGACGCGACGGCAGACCGAGGAAACCGCCAGCCAGTGAGGAGCCCTCGGGCCGCAAGACGACCTCCAGGCAGACGATGGCGGTGATGGCGCCGATACCGTCCACGAAGACACCCTCGGTCTCGAGGATGGTCTCCAGCGGTCGACGCACCCGGATCCGACGCAGCAGCGGAGTGATGACCGTGGGACCGGTCACGATGACCAGCGTGCCGAACAGGAGGGAGAAGGTCCAGTCCCAGCCCAGGAACAGCCGCGCCGCCAGAGCGCCGCCCAGTGCGGTGATCACCACCCCCACCGTCAGCAGCCAGCGGATGACGCCGGCCTGTCGCCGGATGCGGCTCCAGCGCAGGTTGAGGCCGCCTTCGAACAGGATCACCGCCACGGCGAAACCCACCAGGATGTTCAGCGACTCGCCAAGCACCTCGGGCTGGACAAAGCCGAGACCGTCCGGCCCGAGCAGCACGCCCACCCCCAGCAGCAGGACGATGCCCGGTATCCGGAGGTGCCGCGCCATCACCTGGGCGGTGATGCCGGCCGCCAGGGCGAGGGCGACAATCAGGGCGGGGTTGGCGTGAAGATCGGTATGCAAATCTGCCTCGATATTCAAGGTCGGGTTGGTCCTGGCGATCTCGTGACGCAATATGCCACCGTTTGGCGGCAGCCTCGCTGACACCGAAGCCAGACTATTCGTCAATCATCCCAGCAAGCAACGACAAAGAGTGCCGCACCGGACATTGAAGCCGTACCGACG
>JBDRBC010000486.1:0-2616 GCA_043823125.1 bacterium
TGATGGTTCCAGCCTGGAAACCGTTGTGGAAACGCCGCAGCCGAAAGCGCTGGCGCTCGACATGGGCGCCGGCAAGCTCTACTGGGTCGACGCAACACTCGGCCAGATCCGCCGCGCCAATCTCGACGGCACCTCGCCGGAGACGGTGCAGGCCCTCGTCTCCTTTCCCATCACGTCCCTCACGATCTACGAAACCGGCCAGTTGCTCGTATGGAGTGAATACGACAACGGTTCTGCACCAACGGTCGTGCGGGTGTTCACGCGGGCGATTTCCGGAGGGACACCCGATCCCATTTTTCTGGATTTTGACGAGCCGGCGGTGCGGGGCCTGGCGGTCGCCGAAAACACCGGACTGGTTTATTTCGGTTTTGGCGGCGATCTGTACCGGATGACGATCACCGGTTCATCGGTGACCCGGATCTACTCGAGTGGGGTGTCGATCTCCGCCGTGGCGGTGGACATAATGGACGCAGATCTGTACTGGGCCGACGCGGGGAACAATAGCGTCACTCGCAGCAACTTGCTTGGCGGAGACATCACCGTGCTGGAGAGTTATGCCAGTAACGTGGACGGGATCGCCATAACCCCTTCCGCCGGTAACGTGTTCTGGACGGAAGAGAGATTCATCGTCCGGGCGAACGATGATGGCAGCGGACAGGTCAACATCGTCTCGCGGCCGTCATACTTCGGGGTGGGATTTCACGACACGATCGAGCGATTCTACTGGTCCGACCTGAACAAACTCGAAATGTATTACGCCGACGCCGACGGCACGAATCAAAACCTGTTCTGGGCCGGAGGCGTGTCAACGGGTGGCGCGCTGGCGATACGGGTCGACCAAGCGAACGACAAGGTGTACTGGCTCGACGGGGGCGATCGCTGGCTGCGAAAGGCGGACCCCGACGGCAGCAATCTCGCAATGGTAATGTACCTGCCCGGTGACGCGTACGACATGACGCTGGATCTCCCCGGGGCGAGAGTGTACTGGTGCGGCCGTGCTTCCGGAATGGTTTTCCGCCATAACCTGGATGGGAGTGGCTCGACGGATACGCTTTATACCGGGCTCAACCTGCCCAGGGGTGTGACGCTCGACCATACAAACAACAGGGTGCTGTGGGGAGAGAACAATCGGATAGCCAGCGGTCCGCTCGACGGAGGCGGTCCGGTCACGGTCGATTTCACCGATCCGTTCGTGGTGATGGGAATGGCCTGGGATGAAGAGGATCAGACCCTGTACTGGGCGGATCAACTCTACAACCGCGTCCGATGCGCGGTATACCTTCCCCTCAGCGGGTGGAACCCACCGCAAACCATTTTCTACCAGGGAACCGCGCACTGGCCAGGGCGTCTGGCTCTCCAGTCTGACGTCGCCACGGGTGTGGCCGATACGCCCATTGTCCCCGGCAAGACGCATTTCGCAGCGCCCAACCCGTTCAATCCACAGACGATGATTCATTTCAGCATGAAAGAACCCGGCTCTGTAAACGTCTCCATCTACGATGTTCGCGGCCGCCGTGTTCGCGATCTGGTTCGCAACACATGGATGACGGCCGGTCCACAGCGTGTGGCATGGGACGGGAAGGATGAGCTCGGGCAGTATATGGCGAGTGGTGTGTACCTGTATCGTATCCAGGCGAGTGAGCTACGCTTCGAAGGGAAAATGGAGTTGCTGAAGTGAGACTATTTCAACACTCCCTTCCAAAACCCCATCCGCCAACTTTTCCGCATGTTGAGTTGACCTCGAATGCGAGGTCCGCTCCAGAACTTCGATCTGGTGGCGTAGAGCGGCGTTCTCGAGGATCAGGGCCTTTCGGGATTTGAACCCGGAAAGCAGCACGCGAAGAAAGAGTTTGATCATGATGGAGATGATCGGCCAGGTCGTGTTAGTCCTGAGATTTCACAGCGGACGGGTTATTCAGAAGGTACACCCCGCCCAGCTGTGATACTGTCCCTCCCAATCAAAGCCCAGAACCATCCCCCGCGACGACGCGTTCGGAAGGCAACTCTGAATGGCGAGCCACCTCGCAAACAAACCACACCTGGAGTTCACCGAGCACTCCGTGATCAAACACGGCCCCCCCGCCACCATCGCGGTGGAAGCCGTCAAGATCCAGTATGCCCATGAGCTGGGCCGATCCAGCGGCCTTTTTCAGGCCCCTCTCTTGCTTGCCCACGACCTGGACGCGGGACGACTCGAACTGGAGCGGGTCTACGATGCCCAGCCCCTGCAAAAACTGGCGGCGTACGGATCCGCAAACCACCCGCTCTGGCAGCGGGTCGGTGCGATCCTGGCGCTGCTTCACGACGAGTTTTCGCCCCACGACTGCCCTCCCGCCGAAATGCCGCTCGAATGGCAACTGACCGAGGACCGGCAGGTGTGGCTGCACGGCGACTTCAACCTCGTCAACGTGTGCTATATCGAAGCCAGGGACATGGTCTTTGTGACCGACTGGTCGCTCACCCCGATGCTGGCGGGGCCCTGCACCCGGGGGCCGGCAAGTTTCGATGTGGCCTGGTTGTTGAAGTCATTGTTTTTTCTTCCCTGCCGAATGGTCTTTCCCCGAAACGTCGAGGAGAAGGCGGACCGGTTCCTGGCGGGGTACGCCAGCAGGTCCC
>JBDRBC010000487.1:0-5002 GCA_043823125.1 bacterium
CTCCAGTTCGCGCCGCACCGCGTCGATCTTCAGCCGGTCAACCACCTGCAGGGAACTGATCTTGGACAGGTCCTGGGCCGTGAAGTCGGCCAGGCCTAGGCTCAGCGGGGCCAGTTCGGACGGCAGCTGAGATGTGTCGAAAGCCACCACGGCGATACTGTTGGCGGGGATCTTGTCCGGATCGAGCTGTGCCTCGTTCTCCAGCGCGCGCTGGACTTCCTGCTCGACCTGCCGGCGAATCAGCACATCGAGGTAACTCTCGACGAGCTGCCGGATCTTGCGTGGCGGATCCAGACTCAGAGAAGCCCGATACGAACGGATCGCCAGATCGAAATCCTCGTTCTGCTCGTGAATCAGGCCCAGGTAGAGGTGCGTACGGGCATCGGGGGCGATATGGCTGGCCTGTCTCAGTGCCTCCTCGGCAGCCGGCAGATCGTCCTGCTCGTAGCGGGCGATACCGATCTCGCGCCAGGCGCGGGCGCTGGCCGGGTCAGCCGCGATTTCCTGGTAGTACAGGTCGACAGCTTTCTCGAGATCTTGCGCGGCGGCCGCGCGACGCCCCATACTGTAGAAACTGGGAGCGCAGCCGGCGACCGCAAGCATCAGCACCAGGGCCACGGCCAGGATCGGAACTGGGCGGAAAACAGCGACAGGCGCTCGCATGGAGATGACCTCCCGGTCAGGACGACATGGCCAGGGGCCGGTAGATTTCCATCTTGTGCTTGGCTTCTTCGAACTCCGGATCGGCCTCGAAGGCCTGACGGAAGAACTCGTAGGCCTCGGCGTACTCGTAGCGGTCCATGTGATACAGGCCACGTGAGTACAGTTCGGCCGCGCTCTCTTCCTCGGTGCCGGCGGCGTCGATCCGCATCTCGGCCTCGTCGGACAGGGTCAGGTCCAGTTGCGCGACCAGCTCCTTGACCAGCTCCTTCTGCATGGTGAAGAAGTCGGGTTTGCCCTGACGTTCGGCCGAGGCGATGATCTCCGACGTCTCGGTGTTGACCGCCTTGACCATCATCCGCGCGTTCTTGCCGTCCATCTGCACGACGCTGCCGAAAATCATGATCTGAGCGCCGAGCAGCTTGCCCGCCTCCACAGCGGTGGCCTGCTCGATCATCCCCTCCTGGGCCAGCATTATCTCGTCGAGGATGTACTGGATCTTGTCGCGCTCGACCACGTTCAACTCTCTGAGCTGATTGAAGTCCGATTCGAAAAACTCAGCCAGACCTCTAGTCAAGAAGCCGAGCTTCTCCTGGTACTCGCCCACCGAATAGTTATCGAACTCCAGGATAGCCACGGTGCGCAGCTCCTTTGGGCCGTCCGCGGGTGGGCTGCAGTTCAGGGTGCCGGCGGCGTGGGCTACTCCGTACCACTGGTCGCGCAGCTGCTGGGGCCAGTACTCTTCGGGCAGGTCGATCTCGCAAGGCCCCAGCTCGATGATCCGTTCCAGGTAAGCGTAAGACTCCTGGAGGTAGGAGTCGCCCAGAGCGAAGGTCAGCAGACTGAGCGCCGAGTAGATGGCGATGCGGTCCTTCACCTCGAGATCATCCCGTTCGAGGATGGACCTGGCCAGAGTGATGCCCTTCTCGAACTCCAGGTCGGCGTAGTGACCGTAGATCTGGGCGACCTGCTCGGCCACGGGATCGGCCATGGCCGACAAAGCGGCGCCCAGTAGCATGGTCAGCAAAACAACGGTAACGCCCAACAGGCGGCGATCAGTAGACAGTCGTTTGGTCATGGTTCGCTCCTCGATTGGGATCTAGGGGGACCTCGGGGCGATCAATCGGCTTGGTCGAATTCGAAGAAGCGATTGTCGTTGTGCCCCGGGACGATGGTGATTTCCATTTCTTGCTCTCTGGCCACTCCATCCAGGACGGCAATGACCTTGATCACGTGTTTTCCCACCGGCAAAGTGAATTCGGCTGGAGTGGGTCTGTCTTGCCGTTCTCCGTCGATGTAGATGTCATATCCCCAGCCAGGACGAGAACCAATGCGTACCGTGCCGAATTCCGTTTTGGGCGTGAAAGTGAAGACAAAGGCCAGGTCCTGGTTGCTGCCCGTGATCACATCGACCTGCCGTTTCAGAACGCCCTCGGTGCTGCCCGGATGCTCCACCCGCACAATGTGTGCGCCAGGTGGGAGCTCGAGGGTGCGACCGTCCAGATCACTGCCCACCAGACTCCCGTCCACGTACAGGGTTCCGCCGGCAGGATCGATGGTTACGACCACCGTGCCAGGAATCGTCCTGTCTACCACGGTCGTGTCCGGTTCCTCTTCAATGCAGGGAAGTACGACCCGGAAACCATCACAATCGCGGCGAAAGCTGAGAAAATTCCCGGTTCGGTTGGCTGACCGGCAAAACTCGGCGCTACGAGACCATGCGCCCCCACGCAATACCCGGCGCTCTCCCACAGGCGGTCCAGACGGATCCGTGATGTGTTCCGCATCGGGATAGTCGCCATACCAATCCCAGCACCACTCCCACACGTTGCCATGCATGTCATCCAGTCCAAAAGCGTTCGGCGGAAAGCTCCCGGCTCGAATGGGCCTTTGCCGGTTGAGTCCGGCCTGGCAACCTTCATATGAAATCTCGCCATGGTAATTCGCCAGGTCAGTCGCAAGGCAGTCGCCCGTATTGAAAGGGGTCTCCGTGCCAGCACGACACGCATATTCCCACTCCGCCTCGGTTGGCAAACGATATCCACCAGCGTCGCGGGTCCACGTCACCTCTCTGTCATCCAGTACATACACGGGGTGACGCCCGTCCAGTTCGCTCAGCAGATTGCAGAAACGAATCGCATCCTGCCAGCTGACACTGTCGACAGGACAATCGCCACCACATTCACGGAAACGGCTCGGATTGTCTCCCATCACGGACAACCATTGTTCCTGGGTCACCTCTGTCGTCGACATGAAGAATGGCCGGCTGATCGTGACCTGGTGTTGCGTCTCGTCAGATTTGCGTTCTGGCTCCCGAGAAGCGCTGCCCATCAGAAACGTGCCTTCCGGGATTTGCACCAGTTCCATGCCAATAGCATTCGTAATCCGTACCATGGGCGGAACAACCTCCGTACCGCCGCGATTATCTTGGGTGATGTGCCGGATACCGACCGCCGCCAGCACCAGCATCAAGACGCCAGCGGCCAGCATGGCTCCACGCCGACGTCGATCGCCGGGTGATGATAAGAGGGGAGGTTCCGGTGGCGATGAGGGCGTTGGTTCAGACCGTTGCCCGGGCTCCGGTTCTTGCGCTATCATCGGGACCGTCTCGAGCAACGATTCGGGCTCCTGCTCGAGTTCCGGTACCGCAGAGGATGCAGGCGGCGGATCGTGTGCCGGCTGAGTTTTCGCCAGGGTCCCATCCAGCGTACATTCCAGATCTTGCTCCGGTGGCGATACCAACATTGTGGGAAGGTCGCACTTGGTGACGCTCTGCAGGTCGGCGAGCATTTCCGCGGCGTCGGCATGGCGATCGACCGGGTCGACAGCCAGGGCCCGCAGGATCACCGTGTCGAGTTCTCGCGACAGGGCGGAATCGATCCCTGACGGGGGCGCGATTTCTCCGCGCTCCTTCTCGTCCTTCAAGTCGAGCAGATCCGTGGCCTTGAAGGGCGGGCGACCGGTCAGCGCGTGGTAAAGGGTGCCTCCGACGGCATACACATCGCAGCGGGCCCAATCCGTTTTCCGATCGGGTGAATACTGTTCTGGCGGCATGTACCGGGGAGAGCCGAGCCGGGTGCCTACGGTGGTCAGATCCGAGTCGAACTTGCCCTTGGCAATACCGAAATCGATGACCTTCACCTGGCCGTGCTTGTCGACCATGATGTTCGTGGGTTTGATATCGCGGTGGCTGATACCCTTACGGTGAGCGAAGTCAAGCGTGTGCAACACTGACAACATTATCTCCAGGGCACGGTCATGCTCCAGCCCGTCCTCGGAGTCTATCAGCTGGCCCAGGTTACCGCCGTCGATGTGCTCCATGGCTATGTAAAAATCACCCTCGTGATCGAAGAAATGCCTGATCTGGCAGATCCCGGGGTGTCCGCTCAGCAGAGCGAGCTTGTCGGCTTCGCGTATGAACCGGTCGACGAGAGTGCGGTCTTTCAGCTTCTTGAGAACGACCTTCAGATTGGGCACATCGCGATGCACGGCCAGATAGACGCTGGCCATACCTCCAGCACCGAGGTCGCCGATGATCCGATAATCGCCGATAAGCCATTCAGTCATGGCTGCACTATAGGGCGATCGGGTTCGGGTCGGCAACCGGATTCAACCGGGAATCCGGGCCGAAACTGGGGACCAACGATTAGTGGGCCGCCGCGGAGACTTCCTTTGACCCAGAGAAGCGCCATCCTCCATAATGAAATCGTGTCCAATCCCGGTAGGCGGAACCGTCATCGTCTCGACGAGGATGACCAGGTATTGTGAAAGTATTCAACCAGTACGAAGTCATCGAGCAGATCGGCGAAGGCGGGATGTCCTCGGTCTATCTCGGCAGACATATAACTTTGGAAAACAAGGTGGCCATCAAGACCCTCAACCGCGGCCTGTCCCTCGACAAGCAGTACATTGCGCGATTCGAGCAGGAAGCCAAGGCCACTGCCGCTCTCCGCAGCAACAACATCATCTCGGTGATCGATTTCGGTAACGACGAGGATACGTATTTCATCGTCATGGAATACGTGGAGGGTCAGGATCTTCGCCGTATTCAGCGAATGCTTCAGGAGCAGCAGGGCGACCAGATCAGCTTCCCGACGGAGGTGGCGCTGGCGATCATCCAGGAGGTCGCCTATGGCCTGAAGAAGGCCCACGAGCAAGGCGTCGTGCATCGAGACATCAAGCCCTCGAACATATTGCTAAGTACTGATGGCGAAGTGAAGATCGTTGATTTTGGGCTGGCGCTGAGTCTGGGTGTCCTGGAGCGGCTAGCCCAGACCCGATTCACCCAGACCGGCAAGGTTGTCGGCACTCCGTCATCCATGTCGCCCGAGCAGGCCGCCGG
>JBDRBC010000488.1:0-7788 GCA_043823125.1 bacterium
CCGCTTCTGGCGCCACTTCCGACGCAACCGGGAGACACCAGGCGGGTTGGACCTCGCTCGATCCGGACTCGGCTGCCGCGCCGATCGACTCCACCCTCCACGGGCCCGACTTCGATCTGGATTGCGGACGGTGCCACACTCCGGTCGGCTGGCGCGCCCTACGGCCCGACCTGGAGTTTGACCACGCCGAGACCGGGTACCAGTTGCTCGGCGCTCACGCCGCCAACGAGTGCCGGGACTGTCATCACGATCCCGTATTCCATCACGTCGGTGTCACCTGCGCCGATTGCCACGACGATGTCGTGCACCGAGGCGAGCTGGGCAACGACTGTGCCCGATGCCACAACGAGCAGGATTGGCGCCACTCCGCGAATATGCTCCTGGAACACCAGCAAACCCGCTTCCCGCTGCTGGGCCGCCATGCGCTGGTGGACTGCGAGGTCTGTCATCGGACCGCCCAGAAGGACGAATACGTGGGTCTTCCTCTGGACTGCCTGCAATGTCACCAGCGGGATTACCTGACCACCGAAGCACCCGATCACCAGCTCCTCGGTATGCCCACCGCCTGCGACGAGTGCCATTCCGTGGCCGGAATCCGTTGGTCCGATGTCACCTTCCGGCACCCGAGCAGTTTCCCCCTGGTATTCGGTCACGACCTGGGCGATTGCGGTCGCTGCCACACAGCGGCAGTGCCGGTTCCGGCCGGTGACGACTGCTTCTCCTGTCATGCCGACGACTACGCGGAGACGACTCGACCGGCTCACGGCAGTTCCGGGTTTCCGACCGATTGCCAGCAATGCCACGAGATTACCCGGTTCGGGGAGGTGGCGGCCTACAATCACGAAATTTCAGGATTCCAGCTGCAAGGCCGCCACCTCGACCAGCTTTGCTTCGCCTGCCACTTCACCGGCGAGTACGCCGGCCGATCGCGTGAATGCTACAGCTGCCATTCCCTGGACTATCAGCTGGCCCGTTTACCAGACCACCGGCTCAACAGCCTGCCCACCGACTGCGAGTTGTGCCACTCGCCGGCGGACGCCGGTTGGTCCCAGGCGGTCGTCCAGCACACGCCGGCCTTCCCGCTGATCTTCGGCCACGACGTGCGGGATTGCGGGCGCTGCCACCTGCCGGCGTATCCCGACCCGGACGGTACGAATTGTTACCTCTGCCACGAGACGGAATACGCCGGGACGAGCGACCCGGGGCACCAGGCCGGCGGGATCCCTACCGACTGCGCTCTCTGCCACGAGATTACCGGTTTCGCGGGGGTGGAGTCCTACGACCACGTCATCTCCGGGTACACGCTCACCGGGCAGCATCGCGCCCAGTCGTGCCGCGCCTGCCATCCGGCAGACGTGTACGCCGGCCTGCCGGTGGATTGTTACAGCTGCCACGCCGCCGATTACGAAAACACCCAGTTCCCGCAACACGCACTCGCCGGCTTCTCCACCGATTGCGCGGAATGCCACACCCCACAGGGCTGGGACGTCGAGGCCCGCAACAAGAGCGGGTGGCCACGATGAAGCGACGCGAGGAAAGGTGCAGCTCGTGGACGGCATTGGGACTGCTGACCCTGATCCTGTTCATCGCGATATTCGCCGAGGAGGGTGCCGCGGACACCGAGGACCAGGTCACTGGATCGATCCTCTACATTTCCCGGCAGGTCGTCTACATCGATCGCGGCGAAGCGGATGGCCTGGTACTCCAGACCGAACTGGTGGTGTTCCGGAACGGCGGGGAGATCGGTCGCCTGATGGTCGATTACCTGGCCCAGCACTCGGCGGCCTGCACGATCCTTTTCGTCGGCGAGACCGCGCTGGCTCCCGGTGACGAGATCCGGTTCATCCCGGAACCCGCTTCGATCGAGGCGGACGACCAGCCCGGGCCGGTGCCCGAGGAACCGCCGCCGGGCATACCGCTCCGCTTACCACCCAGAGAGGAAACGTTCCGCATCAGGGGCCGCACTGCGCTGGAATGGTCCTCCTTCGCATACGCCGGGAACAGCGAGGAGTATTTCCAGCAGTCGGCCTTCCTGGTGCGACTTCATGGCCAGCGGCTCTGGGACCGCCCGCTGGAGTTCCGCCTGTATCTGCGCTCACGTTACAACCAGCGCAACCCGGCCATCGACTCCGCCCGTCCCCGGACCGAGTGGCGCCATCGCGTCTACCGCCTGAGCCTGGTGTATGACGATCCCGACCTTCCCTTCCGGTTCGCCCTGGGCCGCATGTTCTCCAGCGAGGTGCCGTCGGCGGGCGGCTGGGACGGCGCGCTGGTCGAGTACCGGTCAGGCAGTCGCTGGCGTCTGGGCGTCTTCGGCGGTGGCGACCCGGACTGGATCGACAGCGAACCGGACTTCGCTCAGCAGAAGCGGGGCGGGTACGTCAGCTTCGGTGCCGGGCAGTTCGGTCACCGTCGCTACCGGGGTACCTTGGCCTTCGTCGGCCAGTACCGTTCGGGCGAGGTGAGTCGTGAATTCCTGACCGTGATCAACCAGGTCTCGTTCGGGCGCCAGTTGAGCGTTCACCAGCATCTCGAACTCGACCTGAACCGCGAGTGGCGCCGCGAAACCTCGGGCGAGGATCGGACGCTGAGCCGCCTGAACGCGGATATCCGGTATCGCGTCAATGACCACCTGCAGCTGAACCTGGGCTATCACCATTACCAGAACGTGCGTCGCATCGAAACGCGCGACATCCCGGACAGTCTCTTCGCCGACGCCCGGTTGAATGGGTTGCGGGCCGGCGCACGGATCAGACTGTCGCGCGCGGTCCGTCTCGGGGGCCAGATCAGCTCCCGCAGGCGCCAGGGCGAGGACCGGAGCCCGGTCTTTGTGACCGGGAACCTCGGCTGGACCGATTTCCTGCACAGCGGCGCCGTGCTGGAGTGCCGCTACGCCTATGCCGAGGGGCGTTTTGCCAACAGCCGCGTGCCTTCCTGCGATCTGCAGCGCAATGTCGGCAACAGCCTGCGGCTCGGCCTCGGTTTCGGTTCCCAGAGCTATGAGGGCGTGGAGACGGAGACCTTCGACCTCGACGGTCAGTGGCTGCGCTGCTTCGGGACCTGGCGCCTGGCCCGTTCGCTGGATCTGCAATGGATCTATCGCAAGGCGTGGGGAGATGTGGCCGCCGGCGACCGGCTGTTCCTGCAACTGAGCCGTCGCTGGTGACCGGACGGCGGAGCGAGCCGGTTCAGTCTCTGGAAATACCAGTTGTCTCGCCGGACTGTATGGTGACCGGACGGTCACGGTCGTACCGCAGCCGGCGATGGCACCCGCTGTTGCACGATCCGCCGGATTCCGTCTGTTCGTAATCGATGGGCAGCGACCATCGGCTGGGCCCCCAAGGGGTGCTTTCCCGAATCAGATGCAGCCGGGGGCTCCCGTGGGCCTGGTGGCAAGTGCCGCAGGATCGACCCTTGTCGGCGATCACGTGGAGATAGTGCAGGTTGTGGTCGCCGTTGCGGAATCCGGTACGGGTTGTGAACTCGTCCACCATGTTCGCCTTCTCGTGGCAGGAGAAGCAGAAATCGTGGGCGTCCGCCGGGTGAGCAGCGTAATTGCCGGCGGGATAAACACCGCGGAGCAGCCGCCGCTCCACCGACGCGTGAGACAGATGACAGGCCACGCAACCTTGCTCGACCGGTTCGTGGACCGAGGCGGCATCCCTGCACTGGGCCTGGATGTTTGGAATCTGCCGCCGCAGATCCACCCGGATCGCCTCGTCGTGGCAATCCAGACACAACTTCCGTGAGGAACTCTTCAAGAGGTGGGCGAATCCGCTGGCGTGATCAGCATGACACTGGCCGCAGCCGTCCTTCGCGAATGCCTGCCCGTGGTGGCTGACGGCAGTGGTGAGCCGCCCGGACATCTTCTCCCCATGGCAACCCTCGCACAGGGCGCGCGGCTCGTCCCGCAGCAAGTGCTCGATGTCGCTCCCGTGGTGCAGGTGACAGCTGGAGCAATCCTCCGTCAGTGGTTGATGTACGAGCACCAGCTTGCCGACCACCCCGTCGACGGTGTCCATCGGTGCCGCCTCGGCGAACGGAGCACCATGGATCGGTCCGACGAGGTAATAGAAAAGGCTGTCCGCCGGGGGTGTCGCCGGAATCCCATCGCGGGACAGCAGACCGGGGTCGTCGGTGGGAAACGTCGAGACCTCGCCGAACAGCGGATCCGGGATTTCGTAACCCGCCGGGCGCCCGTCAGCGGCTCTCGCCAGCGGCACCAGCTGGCGATGGCACCCGAGGCAGAGTTCTTGCTTCGGCTCGCGCACGAGCAGATTCTGATGGCTGGTCTGATGAGAATCGTGGCAGCCGGAGCAATCGCCCTTCACGACCGGGTCGTGCGGGAAGGCGACCGGCCGGGGCCCGGCCGAGATCATTACGCCATCGTGTTCCTGCCCGTCGTGGCAGCGGGCACAGAGCAGCACTGTGGTCGGCTCCCGGATGAAGGTCTTGTCCCTACCGCCGTGCGGGTCGTGGCACTGGACGCATTCCGACTTCACGAAGGGATCGTGGCGGACCGGTTCTGGCGTCTCGGGGTGGTGGCAGGGAGTGCAGAGCGTCTCCTGCGGGCGGGTCGGTTCGAACCGGTGCTGAGCGGGCGGTCCGACCGCCTGGTGACAGGCCTGGCAGGCGCCCACCGCCGCCGGGCCATGGAGCCAGCGGGTTTCGCGCCGCTGGGCATGGCACCCGACCTCGAAGCAATTCTGGTTGAAGTCCCGCCGCGACAGGTCGGCAGTGGATGTCGTGGCGGGAAGCCCCTCGACAGTGCCGGGAATGCTGTCCCGATCGATTCCGGACAACAGCAGGGAATCGGGCGCGGCCGCTCGCCTCGGGCCTGCAGTTTGCGCCCATGTCCGTGGAACGTTCTGCTGGCAGACGAGGAACAGACCCGCGACAACACCCCACAGGATGAGCAGCCGAGGCACATGTCGGGGGGAAAACATCATCCGCCTCCTGCCCCTTCCGGACCCCCCGACTCAGCGGGCTGCCCATATTCCGGTGTGTCGCTGAACACGGGCAGGACGCCGCCGTCCAGACCGTGACAGGTCCGACAATCGCGGTCGAGGGGCTTGAAGCGCCGGACCTGGCGACCGTCGGCCGCCTCCGTGAGACGGTGACAGGTGTGGCAATCGGCCTGGAGGTGTTTTCCCGCCAGGGCGAAGGCGGAATCCCGCTGATGATCGAAGTTGCGGGGTTGCCAGTCCTCCGGCGTGTGGCAACCATCGCACAACTTGCCGGCGAACTGGTCGGCATGGGGCCCCTCGTGGCAGACGGCGCATTCCGTGGCGAGTTCGAGGTATGCCATCCGCTCACTCGATGTGCCGGCGTCCACGATCTCGTGGCAGCGCTTGCAGGCGACCTGAGCATGCCGCCCGATCAGCTTGAACTGGCCCCGGGTGTGGTCGAAAGCCAGGTCTTGCCAGGATGCCGGCGTGTGGCAGTCCCGACAGGAATAGCGGTCGGTGATCTCGAGGAGGTGTCCGGTCGGCATCTTGGTGTGGCAGTCGGCGCAGTCGCGTTCCGGGATGTCCAGGCGTACCGTCTGCACTCCGCCGATGGTCTCGCGTGGGTGGCAGGACAGGCAGGGGACCGCACGGTGAGCCCCCTCGAGGGGGAAGCTGGTCTGGCGGTGTTCGTCCGCCCCGAAGAGCACGGAATCGAAGCCGAGGACATCGTGACAGGTCTCGCAGCGACCGCCGTCCAGTCGGTCCGCGAGCTGCCCCGCGTGCGCGTCGAAGTGGCAGTCGGCACAGGTGGCCCGGGGCAGCGGGTCGGACTGCTCGCCCATCTGGTGGCACGCCCGACAGGCATCCCGGCCAGTGTGGGCGGGAATACAGGTCCGCAGGCTGACCAGGCTCGGGTCCGGCCGGGAATGATCCGCCGGGGCGCCGGATATCAACTCATGCCAGCCGGTTACCACGTGGCAGCGCTCGCATTCCCGGCCGAGCGAGGGAGTGTGGCTATCCGGGTGGCAGCCGACGCAGGCCGTGGGCAGGCTCAGAAAACTCTCCTCCGGCCGCGAACGTAGCGAGATGTCCGGGGACCTGAACCGCTGCCGATGGCACGACTCGCAGGCGAGCGTTGCATGCCCACCTTCCAGGGGGTACCCGGTCAGATCGTGGTCGAAGGCTTGTTTGGTCGCCTCGTCGGTCCAGGTGTCGAGCTTCGCATCCTGGCCCTGGTGTTCCCGGTGACAGGCGCCGCACGGACGCTGCTCCGTGAGAACAACCCGGAAATGATATCCCCGGCCCCGGAGCAGACCGGCCTGGATTTCCTCGTGACAGTCGAGACACCGCGTGCCTGGGGCAGCCCGGGTCCCGTCGTGACAGTGGTCGCAGAATTCCTGACCGACGAGGGCGGTGTGGATGCCCGGCGGGGTGATCGTGCGGTCGAGGGGGTGGATCGCAGTCGCCGGCGGTGGTCCGGCATCCACGATGGACGCCTGGCCCAGCCCCCATCCGGCGAGGAGACAGAGGCAGATCGACGACACTGTTTCACGTCGCATCTGGTCACCTTGGAGATCGACTGTACCGAGTGGGCCGACGATGCCTGCCGGGAAAAGGTCGAAACCGGGAGCCCCGGGCCCGGACTCCGGGGGCCAACCGGGCACTCGCCTGGCCAATACCCTCCGGGAACCATGCCGCAACAACAGGCTAGGAGGTCAGTTCGCCGTCATCGTAGAGGAGTCGCCAGGGCTTGTCAACGGCCTCGCGACCATCGCCCATATCGATCGGATGCACTGCTGAGTTGCTCGTGGACCCAAGAGAAGGTAGAATGACGACTAATTCGGTTGGTCTTTTTCCCAATCATCGAACCGAGGTGGAATTGTGCAGCGACTGCTTTCGTTCTTCCGCCTGTTGACGCTCAGTCGAGTGGCGGTCTCCGGGGCCATCCTGACCACCGCCGCCTTCCTCACTTACCTGATCCTGGCCTTCAGTGAGGTATTCCTGTTCGAGGGCAACCCCTACTGGGGGATTATCCTGAACATGGTCTTCCCGGCCATCGGCGTTTTCGGACTCATCTTGATCGCGGTGGGGCTCTTCCTCAAGATCCGCGCTCTGGGCACCGGGTTCTCGTTCTCCGCGCTGGAAGGGCTCGCGGTCAGACAGAAGATCAAACACAGATACGTGTGGCAGGTGGCGACCTCGTTGACGCTCTGCAACCTGCTCTTCCTGGCCCTGTTCACCTACCGTGGCTACCACTTCACCGAGTCGCGCGAATTCTGCGGTGAGCTGTGCCACGTCGTGATGGAACCGGAGTACACGGTCTACCAGCACTCGCCCCACTCCGAGATCTCCTGCGTCGACTGCCACATCGGTTCCGGCGCGACCTGGTTCGTGAAATCGAAGCTGAGCGGCATGCGGCAGGTCTACGGAGTACTGACCGGCTCGTACTCCCGGCCGATCGAAACCCCCGTCCACAACCTGCGGCCCGCCCGTGATGTCTGCGAGGTCTGCCACCGGCCGGAGATCTTCCACGGTGACCGTATCCGGGTGATCGAGGCCTTTGCTCCCGACCGGGAGAATTCCCTCACCTACACCGTCCTGAACATGCGCGTCGGCAGCGGTGGGGAACGGACCGAAGCCCACGGGATCCACTGGCACGTCAGCCGGGAGCAGACGGTCCGTTACCACGCCTCGGACGAGAGACGGGAAAAGATCGACTGGATTTCGCTGACCGGCCCGGACGGCAGCCAGCGGGTCTGGACCCGTCCGGATCAGGAGATCTCCGAACCCGACCTCGACCCGCAAGCCATCCGGACCATGGACTGCATCGACTGCCACA
>JBDRBC010000489.1:0-9628 GCA_043823125.1 bacterium
GACCGATGCCGTGTCCCACCAGGGACTCCACCACCGAGAAACCGTGCTGCCGGGCGTGCCCCTCGACACTGATGCCGATCTCCGAGATCCGGCGACCTCGCTGGACCTGGGTGACGGCCAGCGCCAGACATTCCTGCGTCACTTGCAGGAGCTTCTGCGCCGTCGGACTGATCTCACCCACTGCCAGGGTTTCCGCGGAATCCGCGTGCCACCCCTCGCGAATCAGCCCGATATCGATCCCGACAATATCCCCCGCCTGCAGTTCCCGTGGCGAGGGGATGCCGTGCACCACTTCCTCGTTGATCGAGACGCAGGCCGCGGCCGGAAATCCGTTGTACCCCTTGAACGAAGGGATACAGCCGGCATCTCGGATCATCTTCTCGACGGCGCTGCCCAGTTCCCCGGTGGTCAAACCCGGCGCCACCAGCCGCCGGACCTCCAGGAACACCGCGGAGAGCACCTTCGCCGCCGCCGCCATCAGATCGAGGTCGGCCGGCGACTTGAGCTTAATCTGCTGTTTCCGCCAAGGCACCGGTAATCCTCTGCCCTATCTCCGCCGGTGCGCCCAGGCCGTCCACCCGTTTCAGGGGATAGTGGGCACCCAACGTCTCGGCGGCGGGGTACGTCTTCGTGCGATACACCAGCAACCGGTTCCGGATCGTCTCTTCTTTGTCGTCATCCCGCTGGTACAGGGCGTTGACGCCGCACTTGGGGCACCTGTCGCCAGTATCCGACGCCAGGGCGGCGGTGCTGGTTGTGTGGCCGCACTCACGGCAAGTGAGCCGACTCGACAACCGCTGGACGATCTCCTCGTCGGGCACTTCCAGCGAAACAATCGCACCTACCGGCTGCGCGATGTCTTGCAACAACACCACCAGGCCCTCGGCCTGGGGCACGGTGCGGGGAAATCCGTCCAGGAGCCAGCCCTGCTTGGCGTCGTCCTGCTGCAACCGGTCCCGGATGAGATCCATCATCAGATCGTCGGAAACGAGATCGCCGGCGGCAAGCACCGCTTCCACCTTCTGGCCCAGTTCGGAACCGCTCTTCACCGCGGCCCGCAACATGTCACCGGTGGAGATGTGCGTCACCTGGTAATTCTGGACGATACCGTTGGCCTGCGTGCCCTTGCCGCACCCCGGCGGCCCCATGATGATGACGTTCATCCGCGCTACCTTCTCGCCCGCAGGCGGCCTTTCTTCATGAATCCGTCATAATGGCGCATCAACAGATGCGATTCGATCTGTTGCAAGGTATCCAGACCGACACCGACCACGATGAGCAATCCGGTGCCGCCGAAGTAGAACGGCACGTTGAGGAAGGCGATCATCAGATCCGGCAGAACGGCGATGGCCGCCAGGAACACGGCGCCGGGGAGTGTGACCCGGGTCAAAACTCGGTCAATGTACTCGGCGGTCCGCTTACCCGGCCGGACACCCGGAATGAAGCCGCTGTTTTTCTTCATGTTGTCCGCCAGATCCACCGGATTCAGAATCACGGCGGTGTAGAAGTAGGCGAACAAGATGATCAGCGTCGAATAGACCACCACGTACACCGGATTCGGCGGCCGGAACAGGTTGGCCAGCGCTTCCATGAACGCGTTGTCCTGGAAGAACGCGCCGAGGGTGCCCGGGAACATGATGATGGACTGGGCGAAGATGATCGGAATCACACCCGCGGTGTTGACCCGCAATGGGATGTGGGTATTGGCGCCGCCGTAGACGCGGCGGCCGACTATCTTCTTGGCGTACTGCACCGGTATTCGTCGTTGCCCCTGGGTGATGGCGATGATGCCGCCGATGACCATCACCATGAAGAGCATCACCACGCCCAGTTTCATCCAGTGCATCTGGCCCGACTGGAGCTGTAACGCCGTATTGATCACGTCCGTCGGGTAACGCGCGATGATACCCGCGAAGATGATGAGTGAGATGCCGTTACCGATCCCTCGTTCCGTTATCTGCTCGCCGAGCCACATCACGAAGATCGTGCCGGTGGTCAAGGTGAGCATGGTCATGAGCTTGAAAGCCATACCTGGATTGGCCACGATACCGCCCGGCATGCCCTCCAGCGCAAAGCTGATGCCGAAGGACTGAACCACCGCCAGCGCCACCGTGCCGTACCGGGTGTACTGGGTGATCTTCTTGCGCCCCTCTTCGCCTTCCTTGGCCAGCTTCTCGAAGTACGGCACCACCGCCTGCAAGAGCTGGAAGATAATGGAGGCGCTGATGTACGGCATGATACCCAGGGCAAAAATCGTGGCATTCCCCAGGTTGCCGCCGGCGAACATGTCGTACAGCCCGACCAGCGTTCCCTGTTGCTGGTCGAAGAACTCCCGTAACGCAGCCAGATTGATCCCCGGCGACGGCACGTGGCCACCGAGCCGGTAGATGATCAAGATGAATGCCGTGAACAGAAGCCGCCGCTTCAGTTCCGGGATCTTGAACATGCTCTGATAGCTGCCAGTGATATTCAAAGCAGAGCTTCCTTTTGCTTGAGGTACTCCCCAGACACGATCAGCCCGTGCACGTGATGGAACCCCCGGCCGCTTTGATAGCGTCCTGGGCGCTCTGGCTGGCTTTGGTGACCTCGATCTGGAGCGACTTCTCCAGCTTGCCGCACCCCAGCAGCTTCACTGGCCGGTCCTGATACTTGATCAGGCCTGCGGTTGCCATCGCCGCCGGATCCACCTTGCTGCCAGCCTCGAATTTCTCGAGATCCTCCAGATTGACGATCTGGAAAACCTTCTTGAAGATGTTGGTGAAACCGCGCTTGGGCAGACGTCGGTTCAACGGCATCTGGCCGCCCTCGAACCAGGGCGGTACGCCACCGCCGGAGCGAGCCTTCTGACCCTTGTGGCCGCGACCGCCGGTCTTGCCCTGACCGGATGCCGGGCCCCGGCCTCTGCGTTTTTTATCCTGCGTGGCACCCCGGGAAACGCCCAGGTTGTTCAACTTCAACATGGCTTACTTCACCTCTTCAACGGTCACGAGGTGGCACACCTTGGTGACCATGCCCCGAATAGCCGGGGTGTCGTTGTGGATGACCGAGGTCTGATTGCGCCGAAAGCCCAGGGCGCGTATGACCCGCCGGTGTTTCTCCGGCCGGCCGATGATGCTGCGCACCTGAGTGATCTTCAGTTTGGTTTCACTCATCTGTCTTCTCTTCCTTCACTGCCGTCTCCACCTGATCTGGGGTCTCGGCCGGTTCCGGCTTCGCTTCCTGCGTCTGCTCCTTCGCCTTCGGCTTGGGCAGTCCCAGGACCTCGGGCACGGAAATCCCGCGCTTGGCGGCGAAATTCTCCACCGAGCGGAGTTGCCGCAGACCGTCCATGGTCGCCTTGACCACGTTGTTCGGATTCCGTGAGCCGAGCTGCTTGGTCAGGATGTTCCTGATCCCCGCCGCCTCCAGGATGGCGCGGACGCCACCTGCGGCAATGACTCCGGTACCTGGGGAGGCGGGCTTCAACAACACCCGACTGGCCCCGAAGCGACCGATCACCTGGTACGGGATGGTTTCCTTCAGCATGGGAACCTTGATCTGCGCCGCCCGCGCCGCCTCGGAGGCTTTGCGGATGGCGTCGGCTATCTCGTTGGCCTTGCCCATGGAGACGCCGACCTTGCCCTTGCCGTCACCCACGGTCACGATGGCGCTGAAGCTGAAACGCCGGCCACCCTTGACCACCTTGGCCACGCGGTTGATGTTGATGACGTTTTCATGCAAGTCCTGCATGGGATCACCCGGACCACTACGTCCCGGACCGCCACGTCCCGGGCCACCACGTCCCGGACCGCCACGTCCCGGGCCACCACGACCCGAACCGCCACGTCCCGCTCCACCACGTCCCGGACCGCCACGCCCAGGGCCGCCGCTCCAGGGCCGACCGCCGCCAGGACGGGGTCCCGGACCACCGCTACCACCAGCTCCGCCTCCTGGCCGCTCGTACTTTGCAAAATCGGTCATCGAAAGTGCTCCTGTCAGCTTGCGCCAGTCCTAAAACTTGATGCCGCCGTCCCTGAGCCCGCGGGCCAGTGCAGCAACGCGACCGTGGTACAGATACCCGCTCCGGTCGAAAACTATGGAGTCGACTCCGCGCTCCTTGGCCTTGTCGGCCAGGGCACGCCCCACCTGGTATGCGGTGGCGCACTTGCCGGAGATCTCCTCGGGGACATCACAGGTTACCTCGTGCTTGCTGGAAGATGCCGCCAGCGTCAGTCCGCCGAGATGCTGTCCGTCCTCGCTGTAATGATCGTCGTTCACCAGCTGAGCGTAGATGTTCCGGTTGCTCCGGTACACCGACACCCGTGGCCTCTCCGCCGAGCCGTTCAGCTTCTTCCGCAGGCTCCGTTTGCGCTTGAGCCGCCCCGCCCGCTTCTTTTTATCCTTCAGACTCATGTCCGGTTACCTCCCGTCCCGGCCGGGCTACTTGCCAGCGGCCTTGCCGGCCTTCTTGCGGATGAACTCGCCCTCGTACCGGATTCCCTTGCCCTTGTATGGTTCCGGTTTCCGGAACGAACGGATCTCCGCGGCTACCTGTCCCACCTGCTGCTTGTCGATACCAGCCACTTCTATCTTGATGGGCTGGGGACAGGTGATGGTGATACCCTCGGGAATGGGGTACTCCACGGGGTGGCTGAACTGCAGCTGCAGGTCGAGGATATTCCCCTTGACCGCGGCCCGGTAACCGACCCCTTCGATGTGCAATTTCTTCACGAACCCGTTGGTCACGCCCTCGACCTGATTCGCGATCAAGGCCCTGACCAGGCCGTGCCGCGCTTTCATGGTCTTGCTTTCGTCGGGACGGGTGATCACGAGTTCCCCCTCGGTCAGATCGAAGCCGAGTCCGGACGGGATGTGCTGCTTCAGCTCACCCTTGGGGCCCGTCACCACCGAGGTGCTGCCCTCGACGTTGACGGTCACTCCCGCCGGAATGGGGATCGGTTTTCTACCTATGCGCGACATCGCTTATTCCTCCGCAACTACCCTTGGCTTACCAGATCTCGCAAAGCACCTCGCCACCAACACCGCGTTGCCGGCACTGATGACCGGTCAAAATGCCCTCGTTGGTGGAAAGGATCGTGATCCCGTACCCGCCGCAGATCTTGGGAATGTTTTCCTTGCCGGCGAAAATCCGGCGGCCCGGACGGCTTACCCGGCGAGCGCCCTCGATGACACCCGTCCGGATACCGTCCCGATCGTAGTACTTCAGGAAGAGCCGCAGCGCGCCCTGGGCGCTTTCCGGCAGCTCCAAAATCCGCTCGATGTAGCCCTGCTCCACCAGCAACTCGGCGATAGCCCGCTTCTGATTCGAGGCGGGAATATCGACCTTGCGGTGGCCGGCCTGCGTGGCGTTCCTGACTCTGGTCAGCATATCCGCAATTGGATCGGTCATGCTCATGCTCTTCAGCTCCTTGCCCGCTTACCAGCTCGCCTTGACAATGCCCGGAATGTCGCCCTGCAGGGCGAGTTCCCTGAAGCAGATCCGACAAAGACCAAACCGTCGCATGAATGCCCGCGGTCGCCCGCAGCGACGGCAACGGTTGTACGCTCTAACCTTGAACTTCGGAGGCCGGCTGGCCTTTGCTATCAATGACTTCTTGGCCAAAACTTCTCCTCCCTCATGAACGCCGGAACGGCATTCCCAAGAGACTCAGTAGCTCCCTGCCCTCTTCATCATTCCGAGCAGTGGTCACGATGGTAATATTCATGCCCCGCAACTCGTCGACCTTGTCGTAATCTATCTCCGGAAAGATCGCCTGATCCCGCAAACCGAGAGTGTAATCGCCGCTCCCGCTGAGACGCGTCGGCATACCGCGGAAATCACGCAACCGCGGCAAGGTGACGTTGAGGAAACGGTCCAGGAATTCCCACATGCGGTCGCGACGTAAGGTAACCCGGGTCCCGATCTGCATGCCGGCGCGTAACTTGAAGTTCGAGATGGACTTCTTGGCGCGCGTCTTGACCGCCTTCTGCCCGGTGATGGTGCCGAGATCGTCAATAGCGCCCTCGAGCGCTTTGGCGTTCTGGATCGCCCTTCCCATCCCCATGTTCAGCACGACCTTGACCGGTTTCGGGATCATCATCGGGCTCGTGTACTCGAACTTTTCCTGCAGCGCCGGAATCACATCCTGCAGGTAGGTTTCTCTGAGCCGAGCCATCTTCTTCGCCATTGCCAATTCCTCCTACCAGACACTCTAGTCGGCGAGCATTTCCCCGCATTTCCTGCAGGAGCGGACCCGGGAACCGTCCGAGAGGACGACCTGACCGGTCCGACTCGCCGCGTCACACTTGGGGCAGATGAGCATCACGTTCGAGACGTTGATGGGTGCTTCTTTTTCCACGATGCCGCCCCGCTGGTTCTGCTGACTCGGACGCGTGTGGCGCTTGATCAAGTTCACCTTCTCGACGATGATCTTGCCCGAGCCGGGGAACACCTTCAGCACCTCTCCCGTCTTGCCCCGGTGATTGCCGGAAATCACCTTCACCTTGTCTTTCTTGCGAATGTGCATCACAGGACCTCCGGCGCCAGTGAGACGATCTTCATGAATTGCTTCTCGCGCAGCTCCCGGGCCACGGGGCCGAAGATACGCGTTCCCACCGGATCCTTGCCTTCCTCACCGAGGATGACCGCAGCATTTTCGCTGAAGCGGATGTAGGAGCCGTCCTTGCGGCCGATCTCCTTCCGGGTGCGCACCACGACAGCCTTGACGACCTGTCCCTTTTTGATGGTGACGTTGGGAATGGCCGATTTGACCGCCGCCACGACGATATCGCCGACGCGTGCGTACCGGCGACCGGTGCCGCCGAGGATACGAATGCATTGGGCGGTCTTGGCGCCGGAATTGTCAGCGATGGTCATCATCGTGTATTCCTGAATCATGATCCATTTCCTCCGAGGATCTCTATCTCGCCCGTTCCAGGACTTCCGCCACTCGCCAGCGCTTGGTCTTGGAGAGGGGTCGGGTCGCCATGATCTTCACCACGTCGCCGATATTGCACTCGTTCTTCTCGTCGTGGGCGACCAGCTTCGTCGAGCGAGTGATGATCCGCTTGTAGAGCGGATGGGGAAACCGCCGGTTGATCCTGACCACCACGGTCTGGTCCATCTTGTTGGACACGACTTGGCCAATCCGGGTCGCCCTCAGGTTTCTCTCTGTCTTGTCCATGTCCTTCTCCTTAACCCCCCGCCCACCGGGCGATGAGTCCTCATGGCCAATCGGTTACTGGCTCGTCCGCTTCTGGTGAATCGCCGTCTTGATGCGCGCCAGTTCACGACGTGTATTCCGGACCGACAGCGGGTTGTCGACCTGACGCATCTTGACCTTCATCCGCAGTTGCATGAGTTCTTCCGCCTTCTCGATCTCGAGGGACTCGAGATCCTCCAAGCTCAGCTCACGCAGCTCGTACGCCTTCTTCATCGTTTCACTCTCCCAGGCGGCTGATGATGCGCGTCTTGAACGGCAGCTTGCTGGCGCCGAGCCTCAACGCTTCCTTGGCCATCTCGGCGTTGACGCCGTTGATCTCGAACAGGACCCGCCCCGGCTTGACCACGGCGACCCAGTACTCCGGGTTGCCCTTACCCTTGCCCATGCGGGTCTCGGCCGGCTTCAGCGTGATGGGCTTGTCCGGGAAGACACGGATCCAGACCTGGCCCTGACGCTTGATGCGACGGGTAATGGCCACACGAGCCGCTTCGATCTGACGGCTCTTGATCCAGCCATTGCCCACGGCCTGCAGGCCGAAGTCCCCGAAGGAGACCTTGTTGCCGCGGTAGGCGAATCCACGCCGCCGTCCCTTGTGCATCTTCCTGTGTTTCGTGCGCTTCGGCATCAACATGGCTCGATGTCCTCTCTCAGCCGGTTCCGCCCGCAGGCGGCGCGGTCAGTTATGCCCGCTCTATGACAACCTGATTCCGCAGCTTCTGCTTGAACTCCTGCGGGAAAATTTCACCCTTGCAGATCCAGACCTTCACCCCGATGGCGCCGTACGTCGTGCGCGAGGTGGCGACACCGTAATCGATGTCGGCACGTAAGGTGTGCAGCGGCACGCTTCCGTCGTGATAGGACTCGATGCGGGCCATCTCGGCGCCGCCGAGGCGACCGGCACAGCGAACCTTGATGCCCTTGGCGCCCATGCGCATGGCGGTGGCGATGGACTTTTTCATGGCCCGCCGGAAAGAGACCCGCGACGAGAGCTGGATGGCGATGTGTTCGGCTACCAGCGGCGCCGACAGCTCGGGTTTCTTGACCTCTTCCACGTCCAGCTTGACGTTCTTGCCGATCATCTTCTCCAACTCGGCTCGGAGCTGGTCCGCCTTGGCACCCTTGCGGCCGATCACCACACCGGGACGACTCGTGGCGACGATGATGTTCACCTTTTCCCGAAAGCGTTTGATCTTGACCGAGGCGACGCCGGCATTGCCCACGCGAGCGTAGACGTACTTGCGCAGCAGTAGGTCCTCGTTCAACCAGTCGGCGAAGTGCCTCCCGGTAATCCAGGTGGAGTTCCAGTCCTTCACGATTCCCAGGCGGAATCCTGTCGGATGTGTCTTCTGGCCCATTTGCCTTCCTTCCTTTGCTCTCCGCGTCGGTCGCTGCGGGGGAGAGCGCTCTCTCACCTAACTCACTCATTCGATCATTCGATCAATCAATCACCGCGCGCCCGTCGTGGTGGGCCGCAGCCGCAGGTCGGTCTACAGATCTGGCGAGACCGTCACCTGAATATGACTCATGCGCTTCAGGATCCGGAAAGCCCGCCCCTGGGCGCGAGGACGGATCCGCTTCATGGTCGGCCCCTCATCGATCTTGATCTCCTTGATGAAGAGGCTGCCATCGTCCAGTTCCACATCGCCTTCGTTCATGAACCGGGCGTTGGCCACCGCGGAGAGAATGGCCTTCTTCAGTATGGGGGAGGCCTTTTTCGGCGTCAGCGCCAGGATACTCAAGGCCTGCTCCACGCTTTTCCCACGCACGAGGTCAGCGACCTGGCGGGTCTTGCGCGGCGATATTCGAATGTAGCGGGACACTGCGCGTGCCTCCATCTCACAAACCTCCGACAGTGGTACCGGTTACTTCTTCTTGCCCTTCGTCGTGTGGCCCCGGTAAGTCCGGGTGGGCGCGAACTCACCGAGCTTGTGCCCTACCATGTTCTCCTGGACATACACCGGGATGAACTGCCGACCGTTGTGGACGGCGATGGTGTGCCCCAAGAACTCGGGAACGATCGTTGAACGTCGAGACCAGGTCTTCAGCACCCGCTTCTCGCCATCCTTGTTCATCTTATCGATCGCCTTGAACAGGAAATCGTCGATGAAGGGTCCCTTTTTGATCGAACGCGCCATACTGAACCGATCCTCCAGTTGGGTGGCCCGGACCCCATGCGGTCACGGGCGGCCGCAAATTACTTCTTCTTCCGCCGGCGCACGATGAAGTCGTCCGACGGCTTGCGCTTGCGAGTCTTGTAACCCTTGGTCGGCATACCCCACGGGGTACACGGATGCCGCCCGCCCGAAGTGCGGCCCTCGCCGCCGCCGTGCGGGTGATCCACCGGGTTCATGGCCACGCCGCGCACCTTGGGACGGCGGCCCTTCCACCGCGACCGACCGGCCTTACCGATGGTGACGTTCTCGTGA
>JBDRBC010000490.1:0-2918 GCA_043823125.1 bacterium
CGCCACCAGGGCGTAGAACTCGCCCTTGTGCTCCCGCTTGCGCCCCATGATCTCTTCGCTCGACCACGAGAAGAGGATGGTGATCACGGCGACGAAGATGAACAGGATGCGGAAGAAGGCCGCCAGACCGTCCACCACGATGAGGCTGCCGAGCACCGTGTGCGGGGTCGCGGGCAGGTCCACCACCGCGAAGGCCAGGGCCGTCAACGAGCCGGCCAGCGCCGCCAAAAAAGGCCAGACCGGGTGCCGGCCGCGCACAACCATATCCAGCAGCAGCGCGAGCAGGAAGGTGCCGCACAGGATGGCCTCGGGCAGGAAGTGAGCCAGGTCGGACCAGCTGGGCACCGTCACGTTCAACACAGCCAACAAGAGCGGCTCCTTATCACTGGCATGGCCGCCTCGAGCGACCCGTGACAAGAACAGGTACGGCTGTCAGCCAGCCACGACCTTGATCAGGTTGTTCAGCGTCACCTTCATCAGATCGAGCACCGGCATGGGATAGATGCCGAGTATCAGCACGACGACGCCGATGGGCACGAGGGTGAACATCTCGCGCGCCGAGATCTCCGGCAGGTCGTCGTACTTGGGATTCTTGGGACCGAGGAACACGCGCTGCAGCATCCACAACACGTAGGCCGCGCCGATCACGATACCGATGGCGCTGATCATGGTGATGGTCCGGTACACCGGGAAGGCGCCCAGGAACACCAGCGCTTCGCTGATGAACCCGGACAGGCCCGGCAGACCAAGAGCGGCGAACAGGGCGAAGCTGAAGACGCTCGTGTAGACCGGCATCTGCAGGCCGAGACCGCCGAAGCCGTTGATCTCGCGGTGGTGCGCCCGATCGTAGATCACCCCGACGCAGAGGAAGAGCATGGCCGTGATGCAGCCGTGGTTGAACATCTGGAACACGGCGCCGTTGATGCCCTGCGTCGTGAACACCGACATGCCGAGCAGCACGTACCCCATGTGACTGATGGACGAGTACGCCACCAGTTTCTTCATGTCCGTCTGCGCCATGGCGCAGCAGGCGCCGTAGATGATGTTGATCGCTCCCAGGATGGCCAGCGGCAGGCTGAACCAGAGGGCGGCGTCGGGCAGGATCGGGTAGCTGATCCGCAAGATCCCGTAGGTGCCCATCTTCAGCAGGATGCCGGCCAGGATGACCGAGACGGCGGTGGGCGCCTCCACGTGCGCGTCGGGCAACCAGGTGTGGAACGGGAAGATCGGCACCTTGATGGCGAAGCCGATGAACAGTCCCATCCAGAGCAGGTGCCGGATATGGGTCAATGACAGCCACGACGAGTGGTTCGCCTGATCCATCATGTAGAGCATGTTGAAGGTGTGCTCGCCGGTGACCGGATTCTGAACGTTGAAGTAGAAGGCGATCATGGCCAGCAGCATGAGCACCGAACCGGCCAGGGTGTAGAGGAAGAACTTGATCGCCGCGTACTCCTTGCGCGGGCCGCCCCAGATACCGATGAGGAAGTACATCGGCAGCAGCATCACTTCCCAGAAGACGTAGAACAGGAAGAAGTCGAGGGCGCAGAAGACGCCGAGCATCCCCGTCTCGAGCAGCAGGAACAGCGGGAAGTAGCCCTTGGGGGCCCGGTCGATGTTCCAGGAGGCGATGATGCAGATGAACGAGAGAAACCCGGTCAACACCACCATCGGTACACTCAAGCCGTCCACGGCCATGAAGTACTCGATGTTGAACGCCTTGATCCAGCTGTAGTGCTCGACGAACTGGAAGCCGGCGGTGGTGCGATCGAACTGGATGAAGAGCATGAAACCCAGCACCATCGGCACGGCGGACGCCGCCGCGGCGACCGTCTTGATGATTTCTTTCCTTTCGGCAGGAAGGAAGCAAATCACCGCCGCCCCGATGACTGGGAAGAAGGTCATCCAGGATAGAAGGTGGTTCTCCATTCTCGGCGCTCCTCTCGGGGTTGTTTCTTACAAGACCCGGTAAACAAAGATCAACAGCAGGACCGAGAAGCAAACGTACACCAGATACGTCTGCAGCCTGCCGGTTTGCACACGTCGGAAGCCCTCGCCCAGGCCCTGGAACACGGTGGCGATGCCGTCGACCAGACCATCCACCACCCACTTGTCGATCTGACCCGCGAACCAGGCCAGGATCCGCATCAGATAACCGGCTCCGTTGACGATGCCGTCGATGATGTAACGGTCGAAGGCGGCGCACAGCGCATTCCAGGCCAGAACGCCACGGTAGATGGTGGCGGCGTAGAATTCGTCGAAGAAGTACATCTTCTGCAGGACCAGGTGCACGCCGGCCAGCTTGGCCTGCACTTCCTCGGCCTTGATCTTCCGGAACACGTAGGTCAGGAAGGACAGCAGGATGCCGAGGGCGGCGATGGCAATGGACATGACCATGGCCCGCATGTGGGCCGTGTGGTGGATGTCGTGGGCGCCGTGACCGTCGTCGCCGGGGGTCTCGTGGGCGGACTCGCCGTGGGTGGACGCGCCGTGGTCAGTGCTGGCCACCACCTGCTCGTGGCCGTGGCCCGCCGGATCGTTGGCGCCGTGGTCGTGTTCGGCCTGCACGCCGTGAGCGGGTTCGGCATCCGGATCTGCGTGCGGATCGGTGGCGGTTGTGTCCTCGGCAGGCTCGTTATCGGCAAACACATCGGTGGCGTGTGTAGCAGCCGCGTGATCAGCGACGGCCAGTTCCACCCCGTGCCCGGCATCAGCCGTGGCCCAGTCGTACTCCGCCGTGATGGCCGCCACATCGTACGGCGCCGCGAAGCGCGCGAACCAGCCGTCGGTCGGTCCCTTCCAGCCGGCGCCGATGAACGACAGCACGGCCAGGATGAGCAACGGCACGGTCATCGTCCAGGGCGACTCATGGGCGTGATCGTATTTCTCCTGCACCCGCGGTTTGCCCGTGAAGGTCA
>JBDRBC010000491.1:0-15525 GCA_043823125.1 bacterium
CCGGCGGCCGTGTGGTTTTTCAGTGCGCGGCCTGTCGCTACGGACAGGTGTGCTGAAAGTGCTGAGCCAAGTAGACCACATCACTCAGGTCGATGATCCCATCCCAGTACAGGTCGGAACGGTAATCATAGGAGCCGAATATATCGGTGACGAACAGCACCACATCGGTCAGATCCACCATCAGGTCACCGCTGATGTCGGGGCTGTTGACCAGGATGTCCAGCGGCGGCTGGACCAGGGCGACGCCGCTGATGATCCCGAGGATCCCCGCCGTGCTCGAGCCACCGGCGAACAGCGGATTGGTGAAGGTGGTCTCGCCGTTGGGATCGGTCATTCCGTCAGCGATGGTTCCGCCCGGACAGATACTCATACCGTCATCGGCCGTTTCCAGCCAGAGATCTTCCGCGGGATACATGAAAATGGGATCGGCGTTCAGATCCAGGAGCTGCAAGGTGATCTCCGCATAAGGAACCACCGCACCGCCAAGAGCGACGCACTCGTCCAGTGGCCGGGCATCACCCTGGGGACAGTTCAGGCAGGAGATCTGCCAGGTGGCGCCATAATAGAGCGATGACAGGATCGGATCCGGTATGCCGCGCGGATCAGCTTGCACTGCGGGCGCCAGGATCAGGACGGAAATGAAGATGGTGAACATTCGTCTGCCAAGCATAGGTTACCTCCAAATTTGAGATGCATTCACGATTGGCTGATGGAAACCCAGGGAAGCATCCACCCCTACCCTGCACGCCCCAGAACTCGTTCACGAACCGTCAACGATACAAAGATTTGACCGCGCCCCAGCTTCGCGTCTGGTTGGGTACGGAACTGGTCATGGTGATCATCGCCCAGCCGCACCCGTCGCCCCAGTCGTCGATGATGAGGTAGTACCTTCCGGTTTCCGGGACGATGAAATCTTCCAGATGCTCAGTGCCGCCGGTGTACCAGCCGTCCACGCCTACCACGCAGCTGTTGACAGGGTCGCTGCAGTCGGTGATCAGATACATCCCCGCGTCGTGGGTATTCTCGAGGATGATATCCAGCGAAGTGCCCTGTTCCATGTCGATATAGTAGACAAGGTCCGATCCGGGCATGGCATAAAAGAGACAGGTCTGGTCGCCGGGATCGTAATTGTTGCCCCCCCCGCAGGTGTTCAACAGGATGGAATATCCGATATGCGGGTTGAGGGGGATGGCCGTGGCGCAGGTGGTGTTGGGCGGATCGGGATAGGTGACCACCAGGGCGTAGTTGCCGTCCTGGATGTTGTCGTAACCGGTCACGACGAAATAGTAGGTGCCTGTTGTTTCCACTGCGAATTCGATCATCGAGTAGTAGCCGAGGCCTGTATCGTCGTCGTCGTCGTCGTCGATGATGGTGTTGCAGTCCGAACGCAGCGATACGACGGTATCGACTTCCGGCTCGCCCTCCACGGGGCGAGTTTCGAACAGCACGGTATCACCCGCCGTGAACTCGAACATGTACCAGTCCATGTCGTTGGGCTCGAGTTCGGCCTCTATGCCCAGCTCCGGGGAGAAGGGGCCGTTGGCTTCCCCACAGGTATCGTTGGGTTCGGTCTCGCTGGCTCTGGCGCCCATATACGGTTCCAGCGGCACTCGGTCCTTGATGGATTTGCCACTCCCGGGTCCTGCCAAGACGGATCCAGCCACGATCAACAGCAAGGACAGCGCGACGAACGCTAGCCATCGCATTCTCATTAGCTCCTCCTCAAAGAGGCTCGATAGGTGGGTATCTCCAGATAAGTTTATCAAATCCGGCTAGACGCGACTACCCCTCAAATCCCACCAGAAAAGTCCTGCCTGCCTTGTGCGTGGACTGGCGGCTCGGTTTGCTGCTAGATTCGACCGATGATATCAACTCGGAATCCCGTGTCCGCAACCCCGGAGTCCACCGCACCGGCCTGGCAGCTACTGGCGCTGGCGCTGCTGGTCTTCCTGTTGCAGCTGCTCACCTGTAACCGCTTCGGGTACTACCGCGACGAGCTGTATTTCCTGAGCTGCGGCTCCCGGCTGGCGTGGGGATTCGTGGATCACCCACCGTTGACACCCGCCCTGGCGGCCCTGGCCGGCAGTGTGAGCTGCGGCTCGTTGTTCGGTTTGCGACTGCTGCCGGCGATGAACGGCGCCGTGCTGGTGCTGCTGATCGGTCAGATGACAAAACAGCTGGGCGGTGGCCGGTTCGCCCGCTTCCTGGCGGCGGTGGCCGTACTCGTGGCCCCGATCTACCTGCGCGCGCACAGCATGTTGACCCCGGCCGCCAGTGAGACCGTGCTCTGGAGTGTCGCCTGCTTGCTGCTGCTGCGGCTGACCCGGGGGACGGACCATCAGAACCATCGACTCTGGCTGCTCTGGGGACTCGTCACCGGCGTCGGCCTGCTCAACAAGTACAACTTCGGCTTCTTGACCGTGGCGACCCTGGCCGGAATGCTGGCCACCGCCCCGTCGCGGAAGTTACTCGGATCTCGCTGGCCGTGGTGCGGCTGTCTGCTGGCACTGGCCCTGCTGGCCCCCAATCTGATCTGGCAGCTGCAGCACGGCTGGCCGACGCTGGAGTTCCTCCGGAATCTGCGGACAGGCGTGCTGACCGGCGTGAGTCTGCCGGAGTTCGTGGCCGGGCAAGTGTTGCTGCTGAACCCGCTGGCGCTGCCGCTCTGGTTGGCCGGGCTGATCTGGCTCTTGCGGAGTCGGGCGGCCGCACGTTTTCGGTTCCTCGGTTGGGTTTATCTGCTGGCGTTTTTCACCTACGCCGTGGGCGGAGGGAAGATCTACTACCTGGCGCCGGTCTACCCGGCGCTAATGGCCGCCGGGGCGGTGGCGGCCGAACAGTGGCTCGCCAAACGACAGGCCCGGAGCGCCGTCAGGCTTGCCACCCTGTACGGCGCCGGGCTCGTCCTGGCCGGCATGGCACTGGCGCCGCTCGGTTTGCCCGTGGTGCCCATCCAGCAGATGGATGGGTATTGCCGGACCATCTCGGCCGGCCAGCGGGAAACCAACGTGCTGGCCGGTCACTACGCCGACATGTTCGGCTGGCCGGAGCTGGCGGCCACAGTGGACAGTCTCTGGTCCACGCTGCCCGCGGCCGATCGATCACGTGGTCTGGTGCTGGCGGGTAATTACGGCGAGGCCGCGGCGCTGGAGTTCTTCGGCGACAAGTCGGCGGCCACCAGCGGCAGCGAATCACCTCCGGTGATCTGTGGCCACAACAGTTACTACTTCTGGAGTCGAGAACTGCTGGAGTCTCCCCCGAGCAGCCCCCGCGGGGAGGTCTGCCTGGCCGTCGGTCCGCTGGAGGATCTGTTGCGGCAGGTTTACGCCGAGGTGACGGAAATCCACAAGGTCCGCCACCCCCACGCAGTGTATTACGAGCAGGATTTGCCGGTCTACCTCTGCCGCTGGCCGCGGGAATCCCTCGCAGACGTCTGGGACCGGTTCCGTCATTTCAATTGAGCGGTAACGAATCCAGCACAACGCGGTCGTCGATCAATCCCACCGGGTAGATGTTGACCCGCTGATCGTAGTACGGGGTCTTGGCATAGAACCAGTACCGGATGGCCCACGGATCGGCGGCGAACTCGGGATCGGCCGCCTTGGCGGCCTCCAGCTCCTCGAGCAGGGTTGGATCGTCGGCGATCATCCGGCGGGCCATCTCCTCGATGACATACGACTCCACGTATTCCGCCCGGGTGAAGACGGCGTCGAAGAATCCCCAGTACACATAGGAGTCGGGCGCTTCCGGTTCGAGCACATGGGCCGCCACCCGGGCGGCGCGTTGCCGCATGTCCACCAGATAGGATCCGGCCGGGAACTCCCGCTCCTCGGTCATCCGCTCCGTCTGGAAGGTCGCCGGGTGACGGCCCTCGTACGGTTCCGCCTGCCAGGAGGACCCGGTGAAGCGGTAGGTGCGGATGGGGAGGGTGACCGGTTCGGTCAGACGGCGAATCGCAACGCCGTGTAAAACCAACCGGTCGGCGACCTCGGCCCACTCCGCCGGTATCAGGTACGCCTCGGGCAGGTCCAGCGACAGGGTCGACCGCTGCTGGTTGAAGTGGGGAATCCGGTAGGTGACCGGCTCGGTACCGTAGCGGAACCAGTTGCCGCCGGTCAGATCGCTGGCGAGTTTTTCGAACTCCACCCCCAGGAAATCGATCATCACGCTGTCCGTGGGATCGAACTCGAACCGCACCGGCAACGGTTCCTGCAACAGGTCGCCGACAGCGGCGGCGTGGTCCGCGGTCTCAATCCGCTCGCGCAGCTCGTGATGCTGCCGGTTCAGCAGCTCCAGCGTGTGGCGAACCATCTCGTAGGTGGCGTCCACGCGCACGGGATACGGTTTCATCATGTGGGTCTCGATGAGCAGGCCGGGCCGGTTGTGCAGGGCGGTGTATCCCTCGGACAGACGGGGACTGGCCACCCAGCTCCGCAGGCCGCTGGTGGGATCGTGCCAGCGCCGGAAGGTGACGTACGGGGTCAGCGGGAAACCCGACGCCAACATGGCGTCGCCGACCTGCGGCAGGTAGGTGTCGCGCACCCAGTCCGTCACGCCGGCATCCATGTTGCCGTGCACTTCCATGGCGTAGGAGATGGCGTACTGATAGTCGGCGCCGTCGGTGGAGTGGATATCGATGAAAAAGTCCGGCAGCCAGGCGTTGAAGAACCGCAGCCAGCACTGCATCTCCGGCGTGTCGGCCTTGAGGAAATCGCGATTCAGGTTCAGGTTCTGGGCCGTGACCCGCCACCCCATCTCCTCGGGACCGTTCTGATTGACGCGGTTGTAAGGGCCGAACCGCTCGTGACCGTCCACGCTGAAGATGGGGATGAACAGCACGGTGACGTGATCCAGCAACCCGGGAAACTTTCCGTTCACCGTCAGATCCCGCAGCAGCATCAGACCGGCGTCCTTGCCGCAGATCTCGCCGGGATGGATCCCCGCCTGCACCAGCAGCACCACGTTGTCGCTATCGCGTACGGCGGCCGGGGTGAAGTTCCCGTGGCCATCGAGGATGAGCAGCGGCAGATCGCGCCCCCGGGGACTCCGGCCGAAGGTGGTGTACAGCAACTGTTCCGAGGCCGCGGCGAGTCGCTGGCAGTAATTGATGGTAGCGTCGTACCTCGGTGTCGTCCGGCCGCCGGACAGCTCGTACGGAGTGCGCCAATCCGGGTCCTCTGCTCGACAAAAAGTGGCGGCCAGGATCATCACGCCCAGGATCAGGGGGAATCGCGTCAGCTTGTTCAATTGCATGTCCACTCCTTCAAGTCCTACCCTAACAGTGGCTTATACAGTCCCGAGCTGGCTTCACATATTATCAGCATTTTGTTGTATTGAATCTTTTTAAGCGATGGTGTACAATGGATGATCCGGTTCATGGTGCGTTAGCACCTTCTTTTTTTACCGACCTGGTTGAGTGGAGGCCGAGTCCATGCCGAGCCGCCGTTTACAGATCGTACTGGTCTTGCTGGTGCTCATATGTGGTATGGCGAGCCAGGTCCCGGGCCAGACCCAGACCAACCTCTTTTTCCTGCACCACTCCACCGGCCGCAACATCATCGCGGAAGGCGGCGTGCGGGCGTACATCGAGGACCACAACTCCGCTGCCGGCACAGCTTACGCCTTCTGGGACCATGATTACAACTCCATTGGCTTGCGCGCGCCGGACGGGACCTTGCTCGGGTACAGCTACGACATTCCCGACGACAACACCGATCCCGACGGTCTGTTCACCCTCTGGATCACTCCCAACCCGGCTCGCGACGCCATCCTGGCCAACCACGAGGCCATCGCCTTCAAGTCGTGCTATCCGGCTTCACACATCGCCACACTCTCACAGCTTCGGGATTACATCGTCTGGTACCTGCGGATGCGCGAAACGTTCGACCAGCATCCGGAGAAGCTGTTCATCGTGATGACGCCGCCGCCCCTCCACCGGCTGGACACCAACCTCACCGAGGCCGACAATGCCCGGGCCTTCGCCGACTGGCTCTCGAGCGAAAGCTATCGCTTCGGGCACTGGAATGTGGTCTGCTTCAACCTGTTCGATCTGCTGGCCCAACCCGACGACGGATCCGAGACCCGCAACATGCTGCGGTACGAATACGAGCGCAGCCACTACAGCAACGACTCGCACCCCAACCCGCTGGCCAACTCCATCGTGGGGCCGGCCCTGTGCGAATTCCTGTTCCAGTATGCCCAACTGCTCGCGGGGATGGACGATCCGCTGGTGCCCCCGACGCCGCGGCTGCGCCAGAATTATCCCAACCCGTTCAACCCCACCACCAGTATCGATTTCGAGCTGGATTCGACGCAGTGGGTGTCGCTGCGGATCTACGATCTGGGAGGCGGCTTGATCCGCACCCTCGCAGACGGCAGCCACGAGTCCGGTGTGCACACCATCCAGTGGAACGGCCGGGACGGATCCGGCCAGGCACTCGGGAGCGGCATCTATCTGTATCGTCTCGACGCCGGATTACACAGCGAGACCCGTAAGCTGATCCTGGCCAAGTGACCGACATTTCGAGGCCCCGCCGGTCGGCGGGGCCTCGTGGCTTCCATTGGATCTCGTCGCCAGAAATGTCTCCCTCGACGGCGGCTCACCGCACCAGCAACTCCACATCACCACTGAAGGTCTCCACCCGTACCCGGGCGTCGCCGGATCCCTGGGTGAACGACAGCTCCAGTCCCTGGGTGTACTTGCTGACCCGGCTCGGCCGCGGGCCGAAGTCGTTGTCGATGTCGCCGCTGAACGTGGAGACCTCGAAGTCGGCATCCAGCTTTTCCGGCAGGTAGAGACGAATGTCGCCGCTGTGACTCTCGAACCTGTAGCTGCCGTCGCCGGCGAGGTCGCCCCGGAACACGATGTTCCCCGAGACCGTGCTGCCGTCCAGGTGGACGAACAGGCCGCCCTCCACCTCGATGTCGCCGCTCACCGACTGCACCGAGACATCACCGAGCCCGTCCCGGAGGTCGATGTCGCCGCTGACGGTGCCGGCGCTCACCTCGGCACACTGGACCCGCAACTCGATGGTGCCACTGACGGATTCGGTCTCCAACTCCGCCATCTCGCCCACCACTTCGATATCGCCGCTGACGCTCTCCAGGTACACCACGCCGGTCACCTCTTTCACATCGATATCGGCGCTCACCGTCGCTACGTCCAGCTCGCTGCCGTGGGGCAGGTGGATGGTGAGAAAACTCCCCTCCACGTTGTGGGAACGTCTGGGCACGACGACCTCGATCCTCACCCGGTCACCCCGGCGTTCGAAATCGAGGCGTTCGGTGCCGTCGCCCAGCGTGCCTCCCACGTGCACCTCGTCCCGATCCCAGCCCACCACGGTGACGGAGCCCGAGATATTCTTGATGGTGACGGTGCCGTCGGCGGAGGCTTCACGGGTCTCGTCCACGTCTTCCCAGCCCGCGGCGACGGTGGCCGTCAACAGGATCAGCAGCGTGGAGATGGTGGTCGTCAAGATCCTTTTGTTTCTCATGGCTCTCTCCTTTTTCGAGGCAGCCCTACAACCGGGAAACCACCCGGGTTTCCTGGCGTTGCAATACCGCTCTGGCCCGATAAGCCGAGGCCAGCAGCCGCGCCAGATGGGGGCTGTCCGGGTCGGCGCTCCAGGCCTCACGCACATCAGCGATGGCGAGATCGATGATGCGCAGATTATGCGTTATCAGATTCAACAGCGGGCTGCTTTCGTCGTCTTCGTTCTCGGCGACGAAAAGCGCCGATTCGGTGGTGGTGCCGGGACAGTCCAGATCCAGGGCGTCCAGATAAGCCAGCGCCACTGGATCCATTCCCGGATCCGGTTCCTGGTCGGTGACGGTCAACGGTGAACCAGCCGGTGCGTCCACCGGGGATTCGGACAGATCGCGCGTGGAGACCACGAGCAGCAGCAGCACCAGGCAGATCGCCACCGCGGCAAACACGGGGCGACGTAAACTGCCGGAACCTCCAGAACCTCCGGAACCGGTGAACCAGCTCCGGAACCGTGGCCACCAACCGGCCGACTCCTGCTCCACGCTCTCGGTTTGATCAGCACCGGTCGCGGCAGGTTCGGATTCAGCGATGGCGGCCGCGATCCCCGACCAGAGATCACGCTCCGGTTCGATACTCTCCGGGAGTTCGGCCGCCTGGGCCAGCAGATCGCGTATCGCTGTCAGCTCTCGTTGCAACTCCGCATCGCTCTGGAGTCTCGCCTCCAGGGCTTGACGCTGCTGGTCCGACAGGACACCGTCGACATAGTCGTGCAGGAGTGCGCGAGCTTCCTCGTGGTTCATGCCTCGCCTACCTCCCTCCGGTCACCAAGCGTCTGACGTAACAGCATCCGGGCGCGGTGCAGCTGCGCCTTGACTGTGCCTGTTGCCAGTCCCATCATCTCAGCGATCTCCTGGTGTCTGAATCCCTGCACGTCGTGCAGAACAAACGCCGTACGGGCTCCGGGCGGGAGTCCGGCCACCGCTCGCTCGAGATCGATGCCGATCTCGGTGGCGGCCGGAGCGACCGTCCCCCCCTGGGGCACCGAACCACGGTATCGTTCTGGATCCGGATCGCGGCCGGCCGAGCCGCTGTCGAGCTGATCCGGCAACGGTTCCATGATCTGGCGCCGCCGACTCACGACCCGCCGATCCTCCAGAACCACGTTCACGGCCAGCCGGCTGAGCCAGCCAGGGAAGGAGCCGGTTCCCGCGAAACTGGACAGCTTCTGCCAGGCCCGCACGAAGACATCCTGCGTGAGGGTCTCTGCTTTCACCGGTTCTGCAATGAGCCGCAAACATATGGCGTAGACCTTTCCCACGTGCTGTCGGTACAACTTCTCGAAGGCTGCGGCATCACCAGACTGGGCCGCGGCCACCAGCTCGGGAAGGCCGGCTGACTCACGGTCAGTGACACTATCGGGAACGCTACCCTCGCTCAAGACTGTCCTCCCCGAGGGAGCTGATTACCGTGATCCGCTCTGATACGACGGTTGAACGCGGCCAAGGGTTTAAAGAATGTTTGGGTCAGACCGCCGGTACTCGCCAACCCGCTCCGATTCTCCAGGCTAAGTCGGTTACCCCCCCCTGTCCATCCCTGGAAAACGACGCCGAGGGGAAACAGGGCCCGGTCGCTCACTGGACAGGGGCGGCCTCAGCTCCGATAATGCCACGATTGCCAAAGAGGACCGTCTCGTTCCGGGAGTGGCGCGATGCCGTTCAGCACAACTCGAGGATTCACCATCGCCTGCTTGATGCTGATCGTCGCCTGCTGGCCACAGACAGGATCCGGCCAGACCACCACTGCGATGGAGGGAGCTGCGTCGGAGGCCCCGCAGTCGACGAATGGTGGTGAGGCCGCTGCAGACAGCCTCGCCGAGAAGGGCAACTCGTGGCTGCCGCTCCCCATCATCTTCTACACCCCGGAGACCAAGACCGGATTCGGCGGCATGCTCATGCGCGTCTTCCGCACTCCGGGCAGCGACCTCGACAGCCGAGCTTCCAGCCTCACACTCATCGGTATCTACACCACCCGGAAACAGGTCCTGGCGTTCTTGCCGTTCGACGTCTACTGGCAGAACGACAGGCGCCACCTGCTCGGCAACCTGGGTTTTTCGAAGTTTCCGGATTTCTTCTACGGCATCGGCAACGACACCGACAGCGATGCCGAGGAGGATTTCACGGCGCGCACCAGGTACTTCGAGGCCATCTTCCAGAAGCAGGTGCGCCCCAACCTGTACGTCGGGCCCAGGTTGGCGTACGCCCACAGCGAGATCATCGAGGTGGAAGCAGACGGGCTCCTGGCCGGCGACACGGTGCCGGGCCACGAGGGCGGCAATCTGCTCGGCCTGGGGCTGGTGGCCGACTGGGACAGCCGCGACGATAATTTCTATCCCCTGAACGGCAACCTCTGGCAACTGCTGAGTACCTGGTACGGCTCGGCGCTGGGGAGCGATTACGATTACTCAACGTTGAGTCTCGACCTGCGCCACTACCGGCAGGTGGGCCAGGACCAGGTACTGGCCTTCCGGGGGCTGGCGCATTTCATCGGCGGTTCGCCGCCATTTCAGCGCTACTCCCTGCTCGGCGGCATGGAGACCATGCGGGGCTACTACGAGGGACGTTTTCGCGACAAGCATATGATCGTATTCCAGACCGAATACCGCCGTCCCCTCTGGCGGCGGCTCGGGGTGGTGTTCTTCGGCGGTGTCGGCGACGTGGCCAACGAAATCGACCGGTTCACCACTGGCGATCTGAAGACGACGGTGGGCTGGGGACTCCGCTTCCAGATGACCTCCGACGAGAAGATCAACCTCCGGCTGGACTTCGGCTACGGCGAGGACTCCAGCGGCATGTACATCACCATGAACGAGGCGTTCTAGAACATGAATAAGATCAAGGTCCCCCACGTGTTCGTCCTGTTGACCTTCGTGATACTCGCCTGCGCGACGCTCACCTACGTGGTGCCGTCCGGCAGTTATAGCCGCGAGACCCGGGAAGTGGACGGGCACGAACGCACCCTGCTCGTGCCGGGCACCTACGAGCGGATGGACAAGCACTTCTCCATCGAGGGCTTCTTCTTGGGCAGGCAGGTGGACGGCGAGGCCACCCCGGTGGGACTGTACACGTTTCTCACCGCCATCCCCCGCGGCCTCGAGGCGCGGGCCGACATCATCTTCTTCATCTTTTTCGTGGGCGGCGTGTTCGGTGTCCTGCAGCGGACCAAGGTCATCGCCGCCGCCATCCAGCGGCTGCTGCGACGGCTGGGCAACGCCGGGCCGCTGCTCACCATCGTCTTGATGATCGTGCTGGCCATCGGCGGCTCGACCCTCGGCATGGGCGAGGAGTTCATCCCCTTGATCCCGGTGTTCCTGCTGGTGTCCCACCGCCTGGGCTACGACCGCATCTACGGCATGGGCATCGTGGAGATCGCCGCCGCCACCGGCTTCGCCGCCTCCACCACCAATCCTTTCACCGTCGGTGTGGCCCAGAGCATCGCCGAGGTGCCGTTGTATAGCGGCATGGGCCTGCGGTTCATATTCCTGGCCTGCGCGCTGGCCCTGGCCATCGTGCACATGCTGCGGTACGGCGCCCGCATCAAGCGCGACCCGGGCGCCTCGCTGCTGGCGGACGAGCCGGAACCGCCGCTGCAGCTGGAGGCGGAAGAGGTCGCCTACCGCCCGCACCACACCTGGATCATCCTGAGCTGCATCGCCATCTTCGGCGTCATCGTCTACGGCATGCAGCAGCTCGGCTGGTGGATGGCGGACATGGCCGGCGGTTTCTTTCTCATGGCCATCGTCGCCATCATCGTCGCCCGGCTGCCGCTGGCCGAGGCGGTCAAGGCGTTCGTCAAGGGCATGGAAGAGATGGTGGTAGCCGCGCTGGTGGTGGGCTGGGCCTACGGCATCGCCATCGTGATGCAGGACGGCAAGATTCTGGATTCCATCGTCTACGGCGCCGCCAGCGTGCTGCAATCCGTGCCGCGCAACGTCGCCGCCATCAGCATGCTCGGCTACGAATCGTTCCTCAACTTCTTCATCCCGTCCGGCTCGGGCCAGGCGGCGGTCAGCATGCCGTTGATGGCGCCGCTGGCCGACATCCTCGGCATCAGCCGCCAGACCGCGGTATTCGCCTTCACCTGCGGCGACGGCTTCTCCAACACCATCATCCCCACCAGCGGCATCCTCATGGCCATGCTGGGGCTGGCCAGGATCCCCTACGGCAAGTGGCTCCGCTTCATGCTGCCGCTGTTCGGACAGCTGATGCTGCTGGCGGCGGTCTTCTTGACCTTGGCGGTGTTTTTCAATTACCGGTAGGTAATAATCGAAAAGAATTTTTTATTTCCGGCTCGCCGGCGATTCCATGGTTGCCTGCGTCCGCCCTGCAACACGAACACTCGGGAAACATGGTAAGGAGGAACTCGAGAACTGACCGCGCCTGATCCGTATCGCGAACCGTATGTAATATTCGTATTCGAAAACGTATCGAACATTCACCCGGATCCAGCGACAGTAATCACTTCAAGTGATGTCACAACTGGATCCGAAACTTCATGACTCGTGTACTCTGTTGGAGGTATCACAATGAAATTCACCCAACGCCGCCGGCGTTTATTCTGGCTCATCGTCTGCTGCTTGCTGGGAGTGGGTTCCCTCGTCCAGGCTCAGTGCGATACACCATCGATGTACGATGCCCGTCCTATTTTCTACATCAATCCGGGACCGGTCGGCAGTTGTATCGATTGCGTCCAGGATCTCGACCTCGACCTGGTGGAATACTTCGCCATCGACGGCTTCGCGTCACTGCCGTCGGCAGACTGCATGGTCTACGACAACTTCGATCCCGCCCAGTGCGGCGGCGGCACGACCCACGGCGAGGTCGTGAAGTCTTACTTCAGCTTGACCGCGGCCGCCAATCCGGATGAATTCCAGACCGGCACCGGGAGCATGATCCACGAATGGATCGCCGATATCCTCCCCTATGTCTCGGCACAGGGAGCCGTCTGCAACCTGTCGCTGGGGCCGTTGCTCTTCCGCCCGCCCGACATCGATGCCATCAACGACGCCTACAACAGCCATTTGCTACTCGTCGGCGCCACCGCCACCTTCAATCCCGCCAGCTATGAAAGCCGCAAGGCCATCGGCGACAAGATCCTCACCATCAACCACATGCTCGTGGACGGCTCGAGTACGGTGGCCATCAGCGACCCCCCGAACTTCGCCCGTGTCGGTATGGCCACCAACTGGCTGTCCGGCGTGATCGCCTCTCCTATCGGTCCGAGTTACCCTGCGTGTCAGCCCATGTTCGAGTGCGAGGTGTCGGGCAAGGGCGAGTCGGGCTCCTATTCCACTCCGCTGTGCGCCGGCATCGCCGCCAAGGTGGCCGGGATCGTCCAGAGCCGTCTGGGTTACGTCGACATCGACCAGACCCTGGACTACCTCCTCTCCTCGTGCTACCGCCCCCGCGACGGCAGCTTCGCCATCCATACCGGCGTCGACCTGCCCACCAGTCACGGCCCGTGGTCGGATGTCTGGGCTTACGGCATCCTGAGCGGCTGGAAGGCCCTCGTGTACGCCAGCGGATACGGCACCCTCGAAGCGGAGGATTTCGAGCGCTACTTCGACACCTATCCCGAGGTACGCAACCCCGCCACCGAGTTCTCGGACGATTTCGAGCTCCGGGGCGACCTGTACGTTCCGTGGGGACAGTCCCTGGTCGTGACGGACTTCTGCAGTGTCGACGTGGTCACCACGTCGCCGGAAGGCCCCGATCTGGGTAACCTGGCAGCGCTGCAGGAAATTCGCGCCGGCGGCGAGCTGACCATCGAGGGCGCGGTGAACGCCAGCGTGACGGTGGACAACGGCGGCGATCTCTACCTCGCCGACGGCGGCTGCCTGACCATCGGCCCCGGCCAGGTCCTGTATGTCTACGGTGGCGGTGACATGACCGTCGAGCCGGGTGGCAGCATCATCATCGAATCCGGCGGCCAGATCCAGATCGAGGGCGGGGCTCTCATCGCCGGCACATTGCAATTCGGCGGCGCGGCCAGCGTGGCGAACGGCGGCAACCTCATGCTGCAGGACGGCAGCCAGCTGTTCCTCGACGCGGATCTGTATATCGACGCGAGTTCGCAGTTCGTGGCCCAGGCCGGATCGGAGATCGTGGCCGCCGACGTGCCGACGCAGGGCGGCGGCGCGCTCGATCCGGTGCCCGGCGAGGTCGAGCTGGTGTGCGAGGGTTTCCTGGTGCTCTCCGGGGTGATCGGCAATCCCGCCGTGCTGCGCTCGGAAGATCCCGGCAGCGCGGACTGGGGCGGTGTCTACCTCGATTCCGGATACATCTATCCCAGCATCATCAACGCCACCGAGATCTCGGACGCCTTGAAGGGACTGCACCTCCTCGGACCACAGGCGGCGTACCTGCAGGATTCCGGATTCGACGGCAACGACATCGGCCTGCAGATCGAGGGTCGCAACAACGATTCCGTGCTGCGCTGCACCTTCACCAGTTCGGCGACCGGTCTTGACCTGATCAGCGCCTCGCCGAGCGTCACCGACTGCACGTTCTGGACCAACACCAACGGGATCAGCTGCACCAGCGGCAGCGACCCAGTGGTGCGCGAATGCACCATCTACAACAACAACGTCGGCGTGCGCACCATGGACTCCGGTTCGGTCCCCGATCTGGGCAGTTACCAGCAATCGGGCCTGAACGACTTTGCCGGAGACGGCCATCTGAACACGTGGCACATCTGCGCCTTCGACCCCGACAGTGACATCCTGGCCCTGGAGAACTGGTGGGGAACCACCAGTGACAAGGCGATCCAGAAGAAGCTGCTGGTCCTGGAAGGCAATCCGCCAGCTTACGGTATCATTTTCTTACCGAAGCTGAGCGGGCCGCCGGCCAAGGCCAAGGCGCAGGCCGGTACGCCCGGTGCTGATCCGGAAGCTCCGGCCATCATGAACGAGAACGAAATGACGCTTTCCTTCCTCTCGCACCGGTATCCAGCCGCCGGCGACGGACTGCAGGTGGCCTTCCGTACCATCGGGACCGGCCACTTCAGCCTGACCCTGTACGACATCAGGGGCCGCCTGGTGAAGCAGCTCGTCAACGAGCAGCTCTCTGCCGGCGAGCATCTCGTCGTCTGGGACGGCAGCGATACGTTCGGTCAGCGGGTGGCCAGCGGGACCTACCTGGCCCGCCTGGTCAGCCAGGACCGAGCTATTTCCACCAAGTACTCGTTCACCCGGTAATCCGTTTTCCCGGGTTCCCCGGCTGTCTCCTCGGGAGGCGGCCGGGGATACCTCCTGACCGGTAACCACGAGGAGTCAACCATGCGACAGTTTCAGATAATCGTTTTGACCATGCTGCTCCTGCTGCCCGTGGCCCCGGCCAGAGCGGAACACGGCCAGACCGTCACCGCACCCGGCTCCGCCAGTGATACCGACGGGGACAAGGTCCACGGGCCGGACGGGCTGGTCCAGGTCAACAGTCTGCCCCGGTACTGGGTCGACTGCGGCGATCCGACACCGGCCTACTTCGGTTTCGCCTCGCCGCGGACGGACTTCTACCTCTTCGAGCAGATCCTGGACAAGCTGCTGGAACTGGAAACCGCCTACCCGGATCTGATCCAGACCACCGACGCCCTCGGCGAACAGCTCCGCCTGGGGCAGAGCGAACGAGGCCGTGATATTCCGTACGTCCGCCTCTCCGCGACGGCCCCAGGCGACGAGATGGCCAGCATCTTCATCAACGGCCAGATCCATGCCCGGGAGCCCAGCAGCATGATGCAGTGCCTGTGCCTGCTCTGCGACTGGGCGGAACGGTACGGCCTCGATCCGGAGGTGACGTTCCTGCTGGACAGTCGCGAGATCATCGTGGCGCCGGTGCTCAATCCGGACGGCTGGCAGGTGATCACCGACGCCTGGGATACCCCGACCGACCTGGACTTCTGGCGACGCAACTGCCCGGTGGGTCGGGCGGCCGTCGACCTCAACCGGAATTTCGACTACAACTTCGCTGCCTGCAACAATCCGGATT
>JBDRBC010000492.1:0-5974 GCA_043823125.1 bacterium
CCACGTCGAAACGGGTACCCTTGTCGATCTCGCTCGACACCGAGATATTGCCGCCGAGTCTCTTGACCAGGTCGTAAGTGATGGAAAGCCCGAGACCAGTCCCGAACTCCCCCTTGGTGGAGAAGAACGGTTCGAAGATCAGCTTCACATTCTCGGCGGAAATGCCGGCGCCGTTGTCCACCACCGAAACCTGGACCTGATGGCTGCCGAGAGGCTGAAGCCGGAGCTCCAGTATGCCGTGTTCTGAAAGTTCGGACACCGCATTGTTGATGATGTTGAGGAAGATCTGCTGCAGCTGTCCACGGTCGCTCTGGATACTCGGTGTTTCCGGCTGGAAAACCGTCTTGATTTCGATGTTGCGGTGGCTGGCTTCCTGGCTGACGAAACTCAGTACCTCCTCGAGCAAGTCGGCCAGATCGATCGTTTGCGTGCGGCTCTCCAGGCGACGCGTGAAACCCAGCAAGCGGTGGGTGACAGCACTGCATCGATCCACGGAACGGATGATGGAATCCGCCACACCGAGGGTCTTATCCCGATGGATGAAATCGGATGGAGCCTCGAACATGTCCTTCAGCAGTCCGGCCTTCTCGTTGATGATCGCCAGGGGATTGTTGATCTCATGGGCGACGCTCGCCGCCAACCGGCCGATGGCGGCCATCTTGTTGGTGTACTCGACATTGTGCATGAGTTTGACTTGCTGAAGATCCGCCGCCCGGAGACGCTGGACCAGGACAGTGTAACTCCACAGGACGATAAGGAATGTTAACAGGATACTGATCAGCAGGAACAGAAAGAGAACTGTACGAGTCCTCAGCCACTCGCCGAAAACCCCCACTCGCTTCTCGATCACCATCAGGATGAAGGGCGTGTTCTCGATGTAACGATACCCCAGGACATAGGTCTCCTGCCGCTCAATACGCCCCTCGATTATCTCAATACCCGGGGAGTAGGGTGGCAGCGGCACCGAGCAGGTCTGGAGCATCTCGCCATGGAACCGGGACGAGGTCTGGAGAATCCCGTCTCGGTTGATCAGAAAGAGATCGCTCTCACGCCCTCTGATCGGGACGGCCATGTGGCGTCCGAGCAGCTCCAGGTCGATAGTTGCCCGTAAGACAAAGAAATTCTCATCATTCACATCGTGCTTGATGGCGATGACGAAGTGCGGAAACTGCCGATAACCGAGGAACACTTCGCTGACGTAGACCCTCCGCAGGGTCACCTCGTGAAACCAGCTCTGATCGCTGTAGTTCGTGTTGCGCAGATTGTAGGGGCCGCTGTATTGATCCTGATTTCCGTTCGCGTCGATCAAGCCCAGATCGACGAAGTTGCCGAAGGCCGTTTTGAGATTGTTGAAAGCCTGGGTCATGTGTTCCGCGCTCGCCAGTGACTCTCTGGTCTGGTCGAGCACGAGGAATTCCATTGCGGAGATGCAATCCTCAATGGTGAATTCCAGTGCGCGCGAGATGTTCGTCACGCTGCGAGAGATGTCGTACTCGGTCGCGGCCTTGATGTTCTTGCGGTAGAGGAAGAAATTCACGACGATCATAACAAGCAGCGGCATCAGGGAAATGAAGAGCGTCATCGTGACCATGGTCCGCCAGAGTCGCCGATAATGGACGAGGTGCGCCCAGCCATCCGCATTTCGCTTCAGCTTCCACGGGAGGGCCATTAACAGAAAAAAGTTCATCATACTCTCCCGGCCTCGGCGAAGCACGCCGCTCGGAGCGCGATACCACGCGTAGGGCCGTCAAACTCTCTCAATCACTGGCATCGCCAGCTGGTCTTTCCGGTTTGCCAATCTTCCGGTAGGCGTCTTTCATGGTCTGCGCCAGCACATCGATATCCACCGGCTTTTTCAGATAGGCGAAGGCGCCCAGTTGCAGGGCGGTGATGCACTCCCGCTCCGAACCATGACCGGTCAGTATGATGACCTCGATGTCAGGGTGGTCACGCTTCACGCGGCGCAGCACTTCGAGGCCGTCGATACCGGGCATCTTCAGGTCGAGCACCATCACCTCCGGTGGATCTTTCTCGAGGGCGGAAAGTGCCTGCTCGCCATCGTACACCACCTCGGACGGCAGATTGCGAGTCTGGAGCCGCTCCGAGAGCGTCTGGACAAATTCCCGCTCATCGTCCACGAGCAGGACCCGTGAGGGGCCGTCCAGTTCCAGGGTCGGCAAGAGCCCCGGTGGAACGAACTTGGTGCCGGGAGCGCTGGTGACGCTCACAACACCGTCCACCTTGCTCGCGATCGCCTCGATCTTCTTCTGATAATGCTCCAGCCGAGTGACGTACTTGTTGATGGCGATGGTGACCTGACCGGCCTCGGCGCTCACCTCGACATCGTGTCCCGCCTCGGCCAGGGCGAGATTCACCCTCGCGGCGAGAATGAAGTCCTGGGCCGCCTGGCGAGAGCGCGGTGTGGTCTGCACGGGCTGCTTCCGGGCATTCTCGCAGATCATGGCGACTACCACCTCCATCGAGGAATCGTGCCTCGGCAGGAAGATGTCGTACAGGTGCTCGGTGTAGATGTCCTGATCGAGCAATAACCGGCTCCAGTGATTCCCGCCGGCATCATCGGCGAGGATCTGCTTGACAGCGCGCTTGCGAGTGAGCCCCTGCTGCGCGATCGCCACGTCGACCCGGTACTCCATGTTCGCGATCAGGCAGACCCTGAGCACGTGCGACAGCGACCGGGGCAAGAGGAGGCCGGCGAGACCGTGGAAAACCAGGTCGTCGGGCTGGATCAGCTCCGCCATCACCAGCCTGAGTGAAGCCCGACTCTTTTCCCACTCGTGGGTCAACTTGTTGAAGAAAGGAGGCGAGCCGAATATCGCCCGCTGCACGTTCGCTTCCGACATGCCAAAGCGCTGTTCGACCAGCGGGAGCAATTCCCCGTCGATCCGCTTGAAACCCAGCTCGTTGCTGACGGCGTCGGCGATCTCGTCGCCATGACAGAACGAGCCGCTGATGATGCTGATGATCGCCATGATTCAATTCCTCTCGAACTCGCAGGGCACTGCCTGACGAGCATCCGATCGCTCGTTCAGGCCGGAATTACGCTCCGACCGTCCGTCAGCCCGTGATCAAGCCATCGGCGCCGTTCTCCGCCCCCGACGTTCCCCGCAGCAAAGGACACTCGTGTGTTCTGTCACCCAGACACCGGCCGGCATGAATCCTCGCCACGGCCTGGTTGGCGTCCGCGAAGAAATTCTCACTACCGATTTTCTCGAAGAGATGGGTTCGCTTCAACACATCGATCACCTGATCGTTCAGTCCCGAGAACGATATGGTGATGCCGGCAGCCTTCAGCTTGCTGACCAGGAATGAGAGCATGACCTCGCCGGAGGCGTCGAGTTCGTTGATCCCGTTGCCGACCAGGAGTACCTGCTTCAGTCCTGGTGAGGTGCTGACCACCTGCAAGACCTCGCTCTCGAAGTAATTGACGTTCGCAAAGATCAACGAGCCGTTGAACCGGATAACGGCGACGTGCTGACATCTCTCCAGGCCGAGCTTGTCCGCGTTCCGGAAGTGGCCGTCCGTGGTGCGGGACAGGACCGCGGTCGTGGGCCGCATGTTGCGGAAGAGGTACAGGGCCAGGGACAGGGCCACGCCGATGAGGATCCCCTTGTCCAGGTGTGGAGCGAAGGCCAGCGTACAGAAGAAGCTGATGGCCGAGATGATCCCGTCGTACTTCTGCGCCGTCCAGGCATGGACAAAACCCTTGATGTTGATCAACCCGATGACGGCCATCATGATGATGGCGGCCAGCACGGCTTGCGGCAGATGGTAGAGCAGCGGCGTGAACAGGAGCAGAGTGACGAGCACCACGACGCTGCTGAACACGCTCGACAGGCCGGTAATGGCGCCCGCCTGAATGTTGACGGCCGAGCGGGAGAAGGAACCGGATACCGGATAGCTGAGAGCGAACGCACCCAGGACGTTGCCGAGTCCCTGACCGATGAGCTCCCGATTCGGGTCGAGGCGTTGGCCGGTCTGATTCGCCATGGCCTTGGCGATGGAGATGGCCTCCATGAAACCGAGCAGGGAGATGATGATGGCCATGGGGAAAAGATCGCGTATGACGGCGAGGTCGAACTTCGGCACCGTGAGCTTCGGCACACCTCGCGGGATGGTACCGACCACCGAGCCGCCGCCGATCATCGTCAAGGCCGCCTCGTCCAGCCGGCGATTCGAGACCTTCAGATGCCACGAGCCCCCTCGGCGGCGTTGTTCCGCCGACAGCCCGGCGGGCGGCTGCAAGCTGGCCGTACTCCCCTCGCCCATCTGCGCGAAGCGGAACTCTCGCAGGCGACCGCGTAGCAGGCTGCCTCTCTCCTTGAGCTCCTCGACCTCGACACTCAGAATCGCTTGCTGCGCACGGACTCCGATCGCTTCCATCGACTGCTGGCCGAACAGCCGTTCCGTCTCCTGGAGTTCGGCGCGCACGGTCACCCGCATGTTCATCTTGTGATCGAGCTCCACGATGCAGGTGTTGTACTCGCCTACGAGCCCGGCGAACTCAGGAGACTGGATCCGATCCAGGGCAACCGACTCGTTCTTCTCGAAACCGATGGCCCACGAGATCACGGTGGTCAGGACAACCGCACAGAGCACGCTGGGAATCCGGGGATTCAGCCGTTTCAACACCACCATCACCAGGAAGGCCAGCCCGCCGAGCAGCAGGGTCGGCCCGTGGGTGTGGTGCATCGCCGCGAGCACGGTGCGGTAGACCGTCTCGTAGTGATGTTCGGCCTTGTCCACCTCGACCCCGAACAGCTTGGGGAGCTGGGAGGTCGCGATGATGATGGCGGCGGCGTTGGTGAATCCGTTCACCACCGGGTGAGACAGGAAGTTGACGACGATCCCCAGACGCAGCACGCCGAGCAGGAACTGGAAGACCCCCACTATAACGGCGAGCAAGATGGCGTAGGCGACGAAGCTCTCACTGCCCGCCGTCGCCAGCGGCGCCAGCGCCGTGGAGGTCATCAGCGACACGATGGCCACCGGACCGGTGGCGAGCTGGTTGCTCGAGCCGAACATGGCGGCGATCATCGGCGGCAGGAACGCGGCATACAGACCGTAGTAGGCGGGCAGATCGGCCAGCTGCGCATAGGCCATCGACTGCGGGATGAGCACCAGCGCCACCGTCAATCCGGCGACGAAGTCGGCCTGCATCTCCAGCCACGTGTAGCGCTGGAACCAGCGCAGAAACGGAAATATGCCAAGAACGATCCTCGATGCGGTTTTCTGGGATACAGCCACTTCGCTACACTCCGATGTTGCCGAACGGCACGAAAAGTTGTCGCATCAGGCGGCGGCCGTCAGCCACTGCCTTGCGTGGTGCTTTTCGATACTCACCGAGCCACGGAGAAAGTTCGTACCCGGACTTCACGCGGGCCAGGGTAAAAAGTCACGACTCTCCGGTTCGTAGGCCCACAACCGGCCATGCTCGATCTCGTACACCCAGCCGTGAATCCGGAGCTGTCCCGCCGCGACCCCCCGCTGTACGGCGGGGTGGGTCATGAGGTTCTCCATCTGGACGATCACGTTTTGACGGATGAGCAACTGCAGCTCTTCACGCCTGTCGCCGGATTCGAACAACCGCTCGGCGCGCCGCAATGCTGTCTCCGAATACCGGAGCCAGCGCCCCACCGCTGGCATACTTCCCAGCGAATCCGGATTCAGCAGCGCCGTCATGGCGCCGCAGTCCGAGTGTCCGCAGATGATGATGTGGGAAACGGCGAGCTTCGTGACCGCATATTCGATGCTGGCCGAGGCATCGACCGGCTCGTCGTCGTACTCCGGCACGATGTTGCCGACGTTCCGCTCGATGAAGAGCTCGCCCGGTTCGGTCTGGGTGATCACGGCAGGAACGACACGCGAATCGGAGCAGGTCACGAACAGCGCGTTGGGTGCCTGTCTGGATGCCAGCTGCTGGAACAGCTTGTTCTTGGTGGGGAAGATCTCGTCG
>JBDRBC010000493.1:0-13579 GCA_043823125.1 bacterium
GCCAGCAGTCCCGCCGGGCCGAAGGCGAGCAGGGCGCCGTAACGCGCGGAGAGGGCGGCCAGCACGGCGGCCAGCACCGCCCCCAGACGGGGTGCGCCGCCACCTGTCACGTCGGCAAAGCTCAGCACCCGCGGCCTGAAGACCGTCGGCTCGATCCCGGGCCGCTCGGCGACGTTGATGCCGAGGCCGAGCATGACCTGCTCCAATCGCGAACCCAGCGACTGCGTCGCCGTCAGCACGCCGACGATCTTGCCGTCGCGACCGGACGCGTCGGTGGCGATCGCATCGTTGACCCCACTTGATCCGCGAGCGCCGCGCGCACGATGCGCCAAAATGCGGCATCCTCTGCCACGGCTTTGCCCGCGTTTACTACAGCGGCTGCTGCCACGACTTCCTGGTCGCATTTTCCTGCAAGGGCCGCGACATCTGCCCTTCATGCGCCACGCGTCGCATGGTCGAGGCCGCAGCTCACATGGTCGACCGGGTGCTGCCCCGGGTCGCGTTCCGCCAACAGTGGGTGCTGTCGGTTCCGAAGCGAGTGCGGTGGCACATGCGCCACAAGCACAGGTACTGCAGAGTGCTGGCGCCGAACGCGAGACTCAGGCGGGGGGTGATCGAGCGGATCTTGGGTCACATAGGGGAACCGCCTGCGCCACCGGAGGTGTTGCCGGCGCGCGGGCCACCGCAGGCGGAACTGGGTTTCGATCAGGTGGACCAGATGGTCGAACAGAACGCGTGGCCACAGATGGATCAGACGGCCGGGGCGGCGCGGTTGTCGGAGGTTGGTCGCGGCTTCTTGAGTGTGGTAGGATCAGGATTCGGAGGTGGGTACGGAGGGGAATGGGTGGTTGATTTTGCTTATCCCAGATCGGAAAGGATATCGATACCCTTCTTGAGTTCCAGCATCTCTGCCTCCCTTATGTAACTACTCATGTCCCCGCCAAGCGCGGAGATCGTGGCGGTTGTGAAAATAGCCCCCCCAATCTAACCCATGAATGCGCCCAATACAAACCCACTCGTGAAGTCGAATCCAGGGATTTGGGCTGAATTCTGGGGGGGCGGAGAAAACCCTTTGTTTGGACTGCTGGAAATCGTAGCATTGGCGAAAGAATCTCATTGGAGGGGAAATCTGCCATGGCGCATCGCACCGTGAAATCCGGTTATTCCCAGCTCGTCGGCCGCCTGAACCGCGCGCCCCCGGGCGCGCCGCCCTCGGAGCTGTTGAACCAGATCCTCGCCCTGCTGATGAACGAGCAGGAAGCGGCGCTGCTGTCGCTGCTGCCCATCAGGCCATTCACCGCCCGCAAGGCCGCCCGCATCTGGAAGCTGGACGAGGCCGCCGCGCAGAAGCAGTGCGAGACGCTCGCCTCCCGGGCACTGCTGGTGGACATGGAGCGCCGGGGCCGCATGATCTACGTGCTGCCGCCCCCCATGGCCGGTTTCTTCGAGTTCTCACTCATGCGGGTGCGGGGCGATCTGGATCAGAAACTGCTCAGCGAGCTGTTCCACCAGTACCTCAACGTGGAAGAGGATTTCGTCAAGGAGCTGTTCACCACGGGCGAGACCCAGCTCGGCCGGGTCTTCGTGCAGGAACCGGTGCTGACCAGCGAGCAGGCGGCCCACGTGCTCGACTACGAACGGGCCAGCGAGGTCATCCGGACGGCGAGCCACATCGGGGTGGGACTGTGCTACTGCCGGCACAAGCAGCAGCACCTGGGCCAGGCCTGCGACCAGCCGCTGGACATCTGCATGACCTTCAACAGTTCGGCCGAATCGTTGACCCGCCACGGTCACGCGCGTGCGGTGGAGACCAGTGAATGCCTCGACCTGCTCGACCAGGCCTACGAGGGCGGCCTGGTGCAGTTCGGCGAGAACGTGCAACGCCGGGTGAGTTTCATCTGCAACTGCTGCGGCTGTTGCTGCGAGGCGTTGACGGCCCAGCGCCGATTCGCCCACCTGCACCCGGTGCACAGTTCCAACTGGCTGCCGGTGACTGATTCAGAGTCTTGTAAGGGATGTGGCAAGTGTGTCCGCGCCTGCCCGGTGGAGGCCCTCTCCCTGCTGTCGGCCAACGATCCGGCGAAGCCCCGACGAATGGCCACCCGACTGGACGAGTCGGTCTGTCTCGGCTGCGGCGTTTGCGCGCGGGCCTGCCCCCAGGAAGCACTGACGATGCAAGAACGGGAGAGCCGGATCATCACCCCGCTGAACAGCGCCCACCGTTACGTGCTCATGGCCACCGAACGGGGCAAGCTGCAGGACCTGATCTTCGACAACCGGGTGTTGTGGAGCCATCGCGCTTTGGCGGCGTTGCTGGGTTCGGTGCTGAAGCTGTCGCCGGTGAAGCGGTGGCTGGCGCAGAAGCAGTTGAAGTCGCGGTATCTGGAGACGATGGCGGCGCGGCGACAGTGAGTGGTGGCGTGGTTTCTCCCACCGGGACATGATATACTCAGCGCAGCAATTTCATCTCATCGCAGGATATTCCTGCGAGTCCGATGCCCGCGCGCTGACCGACTTCCGGTATCGAGGCCGTGAAACACACTTTGTCAAACGGAGAAAGAACCGTCATGCGACACTCCTACACCCGATTCGTATGCCTGCTCGGGTTACTGGTCACCCTCGTCTTCGTCACCGCACCCGCCAGCGCCAAGCTCGCTGCCATCGGTGAAATGGACCGTGTCGCCGAGAACTGGCTTACCCAGCAACTGGCCACCGAGAGAACCTGGGCCGGCTCATCCTCTCCCGCCATCGCGGGCGTGGACGACATCCGGCACGACGGCCAACTCCTCGCCCGCTGCTACCGGATCTCTCTGCGCGGGTACATCGTGGTGCCGTACCTCCAGGCCCTCGCCCCGGTGAAAGCCTGGTCGGATCGCAACGACCTCGACCTGAGCCAGCAAGACGGTTTCGCCGGCATGCTCCGCGAGGATTTGGCTGAACGCACGCAAGCCTTCGCCATCTCCTTCGGCAGCCTGGATGCCGACCCGACCGCCACGCAGGACCCGGAATTCGACCGCTGCAATCGGGCCGCCTGGAACCGCCTCAGTCTACCGCCGGCGGAATTCCAGGCCTCCCTGACCCGCGTTGACAAATCCGCACGAGCCGGGGCTGGTCCCCTGCTGACCACCACCTGGCACCAGTCCGCCCCTTACAACAACGACTGCCCCCCCGGCGACGGCGGACGTTGCCTGGTGGGGTGCGTGGCCACGGCAACTGCCCAGGTCATGCGGTACCACGCCTGGCCGCCGGCGGGCCGGCTGACCAAAACCTACTACTGGCCGGGGGACAGTTCCTGCGGCGGCGGTTCGGCAGGACGGCACCTGTTCGCCGACTTCAACGATACGTACGACTGGGCCAACATGCCGGATAACTGCACCCTCGGCAGTCCCCAGGCCGAGCAGGACGCCGTGGCCGAGCTGTGCTACGAGGTCGGCATCGCCCACTGGATGCACTACGGAGTCTGCGGCTCGGGCGCCTTCCCCCACGACGCCGCCCATCTGCTGCCCGCCTTCTTCGGCTATCGCAACACCACGGCCCGCGAGAACCGCGCAGATTACACCGCCGCCACCTGGTTCGACCTGATCCGCACCGAGATCGACGCCGGCCGCCCCATGGTCTACGGCATCACCGGTCACGCCATCGTCTGCGACGGCTGGTCAGACACCGGCGGGATAGACCTGTACCACATCAACTACGGCTGGAACGACTCGCACACCACCTGGTATGCGGTGGACGCCATCTACGGCTCCGGTGATCCCCTGGTGGAGATGCTCGTCCGCGGCATCGAGCCCGGCTGGGAGGACGCCGCCTGGACGGTACCCGCCGTGCCCATCGCCGGCCAGACGGTGACGGTGAAGTACGATCCCGCCGGCCGGGACCTGGAGGGCGCCCCGGCGGTCAACCTGCACCGAGGCTTCAACGGGTGGGAGGACGCCGCCAACGTGCCCATGAGCTGGAACGGCGGCGAGGGCCTCTGGGAAGGACAGTTCGCCGTGCACGACGATGTCTGCACCATCGATTTCGTGTTCAATGCCGGCGACACGCTCTGGGACAACAACGCCGGCTCCGACTGGCACATGGCGGTGGACGGTCCCTGCGGCGGGTTCGTCCTGGACGGCTTGCTGGACCAGAGCGCCGAGCTGCTGGCCAGCGGCCCCAGTTTCAATCTCTGGGGGGTACTCAACGGCCAATCCCTCTACCTGGCCGCCACCCCCACCGACAGCACCAGCGGGATCGACCACTTCATTCTCGCCGGGTGCGACACGACGGTTTTCCAGGCCGCGCCGTGGGGCAAGGCCGGCCTCGTGACGCCCTGGTCCCGGTTCCTGGCCGGCGAGGAGAGCAACCGCTGGTGCGGCTGGTTCGATCCGCTCGAGAACGTGATCACCGGCGACGGCCTGCGCTGCGCCCACGGCCGGGTGCTGGAAGGTCTGATCGAGCTGGAGACCGGCTGGCCTGGAGTCCCCCCGGTGCCCGGCAGCCTGCTCGTGGCCGTGGTCGGCTACCAGACCAGCGACGGCGGAGCGCTCTCGGCGCAGACACCCATCGGAAACGGCAACGGCGACCTCGAGCCGGGCGAACTCGTGGAGATGATCTCCACGGTGGTCAGTGTCGGGCATCCGGATAATCCGGAAGATCCAGAAGGTCCAGCCAGCCCCACACCGTTCATCCTGACCCTGGAGCGCAACCTGCCCAATCCATTCAATCCGCTCACCACCTTCCGGTATGTGCTGCCCACCCCCACGCCGGTCCGGTTCTCCATCCTCGACGTGCGGGGGCAGCGGATCGCCACCCTCGTGGACCAGCAGCAGATCGCCGGTCCCCACCAGATCGAGTGGGACGGCAGGGGGCAGAGCGGAGCGGCCATGCCGTCGGGAGTCTACCTGGCCCGGCTGGAAGCCGGGAGCCGCGTGATGGTGCAGAAGGTGACACTCGTCAGATAGCCACGAGAAGGACCGACAGGAGTTTACCCACAACTCGAGCCGGCCGGCGGCTCGAGATTGTCCGACCCGAGATGTCCGACGTTGACCACCGGTAACGCAGCCGCTAGCATTCCGCCGGATCACGCCCCAACTCGCTGCCATCGCGGTGTCGGATCCGGACACCGCCAGCCGCGCTCCTGATCGCCACCGAGGGGAACCCGTGCTGTCACTGAAACGACTTCTGCGTTCGCGATCCTGGGACTACACGCTGAATTACAATCGCCCGGGCCCGGTCCGGACCTTCCGCTGGCAGGGACATACGGTTCACTACCGGCCGGGCACCAGCGACGCCAATCTCATCTACGATGTGTTGCTCCGACCGTCTCGCCACGAAAGCCCCCAGAGCCTCATTCGCACGCGCAGCCGGATGGAATACTGGGTGCCACCGCAGGTGGCGCCGCAAGTGATTCTGGATATCGGCGGCAACGTGGGCCTGACCACCGTCTACTATTCCCATCTGTTCCCGGACGCGCGGATCCATGTCTTCGAACCCGTTCCCGAGAACTTCGAGATGCTGAAGCTGAACACCGAGCCTCTGGCGAACGTGACCACCTACCCGGTGGCCCTGGGCAAGGAAGACACCACGGCGAGTATCAACGCCTGTCGTGAAGAGGGGAACGAGGGGGGGTACACGCTCTACGGTCTGGACAGCGATCCAGACCAGACCCGAACCATCGAGGTGCGAAACGTCGCCACGCTGATGCGGGAAATCGGCCTGACCAGGGTCGATCTCCTCAAGATCGACACCGAAGGAGCCGAGTTCGATATCCTGACCACGATGGACCCGGCAATCCTCGAGAACGTGCGCTGGATCGTAGGCGAACTCCATTCCCACCGCGATTTCGAATTGCTCCACTACCTTTCACAGTGGTTCGACATCGACATCCACAAATCACTGCGCTTCCGGCTCTGCCAGTTCAATGCCCGGAATTCCGCCTTGGCCAACGAAATACCGTGGACCGCGTAACTCGGGTCACTCCTGGGGCTGCTTGGCGAGACTCCGATCGGCGGCAACGTACACGCCGTAGAGCAGCAGTAACAGGTTGGCCTTGATGTAGATGGGATAGTTGTCATGAACACAGCCGAACAGGTAGAACAGGTGCAAGCTGGCACCGGCGCCGGCGAAGCCGGCCTTCAGCCAGCTACCGGGGCTACGCGGGAAACGCCATAATCTCCGCACGAACACCACATACGCCACCAGCGCCAGAATCACCCAGATCGCCGCGCCAGGGATGCCGTGTCTGACGGCCACGGTGAACATATCGTTGTGCGAATGGAGCCACTGCTTGTCATCACCCACGAGCACTCCGGTTTTGTATTCATCGTACACCAGATCGAGGCTCCCCGGGCCAAGGCCGGTCAAGGGATGGTCCTTGACCACCGCCATCGCCATGCGCCACATGTCGTAACGGCGGGTGAATTCCGGGTCCGAGAGATCGAACATGTCGGCGCGGGTGGCCTGCATGACGGGTATGGCGATTATCGGCAGCAGAACCAGGATCAGCAAGGCGATCAGGGCGACTCGTCGAGGTAGGCGAAACAGGACCAGCGCCACCACTCCCAGCCACCAGGCCAGCCAGGCGGCGCGACTGAGGGTGACGATCATCACTCCAGCGGACGCGGCACTCCCCAGCAAAAACAGATACCGTTCACGCTTGGCGCTGACCGGACCGTACAGGAACGCAGCCAGCAACAGCAAGGAAATCGCGGCGGACATCTGGCCGAGGGTGTTGTAGTGCATGTTGTAGGTGATGGCCCGATCGGATCCCTCGCGCAGCGACTGCAGGGCGAACCAGCCCAGGATCACCATCAGGGGGAGCTGGATCCAGAAAGCGGCCCGCCAGTGCCGCCCCCGCCACGGAATGGCCAACGGCAGAAAAAACAACACGTACCGGAACAGCTTCGGCGTCTTGGCCAGACTCGACGCGAATTCGACACTGAACACGACCGAGAGCAGATACCAGATCACGAAGGCCAGCCATAGCCACGGCACCCAGCGAGTGGCGGGACCTCCCGTCAGCAGGCTCCGCCAGCCGAGCGGCCAGCTCTCGGCGGAAATCGGGGAGCGTCGCGCCAGCAGCGTGGCGACGAGACAGGCAGCGAGCAGGATCTCCGCGACGCCCGTACTCAACTGGACCGCCAGCAACCAGACCACCAGGATCGCCGGCGCCATATCGACCGCAGCCGGTACTCGCAGACTTTTCCCTGCCACCGTGATCTTCATCCGCTATCCCGAACTCGCACGCCGGCGCATGAGGTACAGCTGCCTCTCGCTGCCAGTGATCGATTCCTGGGTGACGATCTCGAAAAAGGACGCGAAAACCGCCTCGAAGCCGGCCCGGGTGTACGCTGGGAAGATATCCTCGCGCGTGGCCAGCAGGCGTTGCACCTGCGAGTCGCTCTTGGGCACGAACTCGATGATCAAAAACTCACAGAACGAGGAGAAGAATTCCGCCAGCCGATCCAGCGGGACATTGTTGGTGATGGCCAGATGGTGGATCAGCGCCAGCGCCAGGACGGTGTCGGCAGGCCCGCGTTCCCGGAGGGAGCTGCGCTCGGCATGGTCCCAGCCCAGCCCCGGGCTGGGATTGCAGAGATCCATCAGCAACGGCAGCAGCTTCTCTTCACCCTCGCGGCGGCACTGTCGCCAGTTCTGCTCCACTGCTACCGGGTCCACGTCGAAGGCAATCACCGACCGCCCCCCCTCGCTGGCGATCCGGCTGAAGAATCCGTTGTTGGCGCCCAGATCCCAGACCGGACCGTCACCGCAACGGTCCAGATACGCCGCCACCAGGTCTCGCTTGGCGTTCACGGCCTCGTCACTGTAGTTGGTATCGCTGTAGTACTCGCCCCACTCGGTCCCGGCCGCCCGCCAGTGCAAGCTCGCAACAGTGCTGCGCAAGCTGTCGAGAATGCCGGTCAGGGCTTTTTTGCCGACCTTCGTCGTGCGTCCGGATTCATGGCGATCGGCGTATTTCTTCTGGCTGGCGGCGTGCGCGTGCAAGTGCATGAACAGGCCGGGACGCAGGCGTGTCCGCCACGGCAAGAGCCGGGAGGCCAGGTCGAGCGGAACCCCATCGATATTCGTGCACAGCAGATCACCCAGACGGATATCGCAATAGGCCATCAGCGCCAGCGGCGCCAGGAAGTGCTGGCAGAACTGGCGATAGGCGACCCAGGGCTCCCCCTCGGAATAGCCGGCGAACGACAAGGTGTCGATCAGGAGCGGCGCACCGTTGTGGAACTGGATGTTGTAGGCCGAGGCGTCCTTGAGCGCCATCCCTTTCCGCAAGGCCAGTTTCTGCAGCCGCAAGGTGCACAACGCCGCATCCTGCAGCTGCGAGAAGCACCACTCGTAGGGATAGCTGATGAACGGCAGTTCGTCGGGTTCGATGACGACGGCCGCGCCAGGGGTCGCGGCCAGATCCAGCTCCACCTCGCGGTGGGGCACCAGCAATCTCTTGCGGCACAGCGAGTCGTAGAGCCCCGAATCCATGAGCTGGCGGAAGTCCGCCTCGCTGGTGCTATTTATCTGACGGAGCAGGCGGCCCTCGTGACGATAGAGGAGGCCGCCCGGATCACGAAAGGATGAGCTCAGCAAACCGTCAGGTTTCGTTGTCGTCCTCATCCTCATCCACCATATTCTTGCCCGTGAGGAAGGCCGCAATGCGCTTCCAGTAGATCTTCATAACCACCCCGGCGCCGACCACGGCCGCGATGATGCCCTGGAAGATGAAACTGCCGGTTCCGGGATCGAGATAGGCGCAGAAGACCATTCATGGTCCTTTCCGGTTCGGGATTCCAGACCCTCTCCGGGCCGAACGATATCGACGCGTCTGCGCACAGTCAACCAGAATGGCTTGGCCGCAGGCCGCCGGGAACGTCTGGAACAGTGTATTCCGTGCTCGTCGGTTGTCACGATATGGCTCCTGTACTATGTTCTCCTCTCGATCAGGATGCCGTCATCCGTTCTGCTCCCACTGCTCGGAGAGGATGGTGATTTCGCGCCAGCGGAGCAGGACTTCCTGGCTGACCGATGTCGAAAGTGTCTTGTCGATCGCAGGCACTCTGGCGATCACAACCCTGGTGGTCTCTCTGTTGAACAGTCGATCCGAGCGAAGCCGTTTGCAGGTTGTCGCCATCAGCCTTTTTCTGGTCCTGGTGGGGTTGTGGTTGCCTTTCAGCCACCTGTACCTGCTGAACACCGGCAACTTCACTCTCCCCTTCTCCGTGCATATCCTTCCCCTGCTCGTCCTCGGTGCGGCGTACTTCGGAATCCTGTACGCGGTTCAGTACCTCGGCTCCCGGCGGGTCCGGACCGGCATCTCGGTCGGCTTGCTCCTGATCGGAATCCTTCTCTGGGCGGAAGGTACGTTTCTGGTCGGCAACTTCGGCGCTTTCCAGGGCGGTGAACCCGAATGGAGTAATAACCGCTATCTGCTCGGCCTGGAGCTTGTGCTGGCCGCGATCCTCTTGTTTCTCGCGCTACGGTTGCGCAGCCGCCTCCTGCGGCACGCCGGATTCATTACTTCTCTGCTGTCGATGGTGTCGCTGCTCAACATGTATCCCGATTTCATGACCGACCGGAAACGCGCGGAACCGGACATCCGGCATATCTTCACCGAAGAACGCATCTTTCAATTGTCGGCCGAAAAGAATGTTCTGCTCTTCATCCTAGACACCTTCCAGACCGATGCCTTCGCCGAAATCCTCGCGGAGCAACCGGAATGGCGGGAGGTATTCGCGGGATTCACGTATTTTCCGGATGCGGTGAGCGCTTACCCCAAGACCTACAATTCGATTCCCAATCTGCTCTGCGATGTGCTGTACGATAACACCAAACCATACTCCACCTTCTTGCTCGATGCCTATCTCGGCGCCAGCGCTCCGAAGAACCTGAAGCAGAACGGGTACGATATCCGCTACAGTTCATTCATCTGGCTGCCGTTCGTCGCCCATCCCGAGGTTGCCGACAACATCGTCACCAAGGCCTCCTATGACGGCCGGATGTGGATGGCCCAGAACGAGTTCCTGACACTGTACAACCTGACCCTGTTCCGGCTGGCACCCTCGCCGGCCAAGCCCTGGGTATACAACGACAACAACTTCCTGGTCAGGGTCACGCTGTTCTTGAAATCGGGTGCGCACGGATATTACCATCCGGGCGAGGAGGACAGGGTGTACTCCCGGGGTAATGATGTCTGGGACCTGGCCCAGCTCGATCGCTTGCTCGCCTTCCTGTCGGCCGATGGCGAGAAACCGGCTTTCCGGCTCTATCACCTGAACGGCAGCCACATGCCGTTCAACCTGGACCGGGACCTCAACCATATCGGCAACCAACCGATCACCCGCGAAACCTACCGTGCGCAATCGGAGGCCATGCTCGCACTGATGCATCTCGTCTGCGAGCGCCTGCGGGAACTCGGCGTGTACGACAACAGCCTCATCTTCATCATCGGGGATCACGGCAGCGCCGATCACGACGAAGTGGGCTTACACGAGCAGGCGATTCAAGAGCTCGGTGTGGACATCGACTTCTCGCCTGCCGACTCCGTACCGAGCGAGGTGGTGATCCGCAGCGCGTTGCCACTGGTGCTGGTCAAACCTGTCGATGAACAGGGCCCCCTGAAGATGTCGCTCGCCCCCGTGGAGCTGAGTGACATTCCGAACACGATCTATGCCGAGATGGGACTCGAGTCCGCACTGTCCGGACCTTCGATGTTCGCTATACCCGCAGGCGCGGAGCGTCGCCGGGTCCACCTTCATTACCGCTTCACCAACTGGGAATATGACAAGATGCTACCGCTCACGGAATACGAGATCACCGGTTTCAGCTGGGCCGGATCATCCTGGCGGGCGACCGGTCGCGACCTGTCCGGATCGGCGGTCGAAATCACCAGCGAATCGACAGGCGCTCGACGCACCGCCGGCTGGCCTTGAGGAGAAAGGACCACCCCATGACGCTCCCCATGAACAAGACCAAGATCGTCGCCACCATCGGGCCGGCCTCGGAGTCGCCGGAGCTGCTGGAGCAGATGATCCTGGCCGGCATGAACGTGGCCCGACTCAACTTCTCCCACGGCGACGCCGAGAGCCACCGGCTACGTATCGAAAACATTCGCCGGGTCGCCCGCTCCCTCGACAGACGCGTGGCCATCATGGTCGACCTGCCCGGCCCGAAGATGCGTATCGGTGATCTGGCCCGGGAACCCATCGAGCTGCAGGCCGGCGATCCGTTCACCTTGACCATCGATGACATCGTCGGCGACAACCAGCGGGTCGCCGTGACCTTCCAGAAACTGCCCGAGGTGGTAAAACCGGGCGAAACCCTGTACCTGAACGACGGCTTCATCGAATTGCGGGTGGAGCAGGTAAATGGCCCCGATGTCGAATGCCGGGTGCTGGTGGGCGGCGAGTTACGTTCGCGCAAGGGATTGAACCTGCCCGGCATCGAACTCGGCATCAGCGCCTTCACCGACAGCGACCGGCAACATCTCGAGTTCGCCCTCTCGCAAGACGTGGACGCCGTGAGCCAGTCATTCGTGGAATCGGCCGCCGACATCGAGGCGGTGCGGGCGTTCGCGGTCGAGCGCGGCAAGACGCCGTTCATCATCGCCAAGATCGAGCGGGCGGCGGCGCGGCAGGCCATCGACGAGATCATCGCGGCCGCCGACGGCATTATGGTGGCCCGGGGCGATCTCGGAGTGGAGATTCCCATCGAACAGATCGCCGTGGCCCAGAAGCAGATCATCCGCAAGGCGAACAAGCTGGGCAAGCCGGTGATCACGGCCACCCAGATGCTCGAGACCATGACCGAGTTCCGGCGGCCGACCCGGGCCGAGTCCACCGACGTGGCCAACGCTATCCTGGACGGCACGGACTGTGTCATGCTGTCGGGCGAGTCCGCCGTCGGGCGGTATCCGGTGGACGCGGTGAAGATGCTGGCCCGGATCGCGGCCAGCACCGAGCCGTACGCGGAACGGCAGTCGGCGCGGCGGTCGCTGTGGATCTCCCGCGAAAGGGAGGCCCAGAGCCCGGAAGACCTGGTGGCCTTGAGCGTGGCCATCATGGTGGAGAAGAATCCACCGGCCGCCATCTTCACTCCCACGAAAAGCGGGTCCTCGGCGCGACGGATCGCCCGCTACCGGCTGCCGCTCTGGATCACCGCCGTCAGCCGGTACGAATCGGTCTGCCAGGAGCTGCATTTCTCTTACGGAGTCCACCCGATATTCGAAGCCGAGCCTCCCGCCGACTGGGAGCCCTACACGAGATCGTGGCTGAAACAGCACCATATCGAGGGCGACCTCGTGCTGCTCATCGAGGGCCCGTCCGACAAGAATCCCGAGGCGAACCACCGCCTCGAGATCATCGATTTCGTGGGATGACAGCGAAGTTATCGCACCACCGTCCCGAACAGGACTACCATGACCACGACGAGTGAAACCACACCAGCCCATACCCCAGAACCCACCCTCCGCACCGCCTGGGAACGCCGCACCACCCGCATGGCGGCCTTCGCCGGCTGCAGTACCTTGTTGCTGGCCGGCGGGCTGGCCTGGCTGCTGCACGGCCCCGGATTCCCGCTCTGGCTCGGGCTGGCCGCGGCGACGATCGGGGCCGTGACGATCTATCGCGGCCTGACCGGCAAGATCAGGCGGCGGCGGCAGATACTCGCCCAGCCGTTCCCGACGGAATGGGAAGCGATTCTCCAGCGCGACGTGGTCTTCTTCCGCGCTCTCGGTCCCGCCGAAAAGGTGCGCTTCCGCCGTGAGCTGCAGACCTTCATCGGCGAGAAACAGATCACCGGGATCAAGACCACCATCGACACCCGGACCCTGGTGCTCGCGGCGGCCAGCGCGGTCATTCCCATCTTCGGATTTCCCGAGTGGGAGTGGGATCAGATCTCGGAGATCCTGGTCTACCCGGATCGCTTCGGTCCGGACTTCAACCTCGAAGGCGGCGGGCAGAACACCCTCGGCATGGTGGGCACCGGCACCCTGAACCGGATCATGATCCTGTCCAAGCCGGATCTGATCCAGGGCTTCGAGAATCCGGGCGACAAGCGCAACGTCGGTCTGCACGAGTTCGCGCACCTGGTGGACAAGTCCGACGGCGTCATCGACGGCATCCCGGCGGTGGGACTCGACCGGCAGACCATCGGGCCGTGGATCGAGCTGGTCCACCGCAAGATGCAGGAGATCGCCGAGGGGAAATCGGATCTCAACCGGTACGCCCTGACCAACGAGGCCGAGTTCTTCGCCGTGGCCACCGAGTATCTGTTCGAGCGGCCGGACATCATGCAGCAGAAACATCCGGAGCTGTTCGCCATGATGCAGCAGATCTTCGGTCAGGACCTGCGTGGCCGGTTGATGGCCATGCGTCACGCGATCAAACACCGGCCCCAGCGGTTCGGGCGCAACTCGCCCTGCCCGTGCGGGAGTGGACTCAAGTACAAGAAGTGCTGTTTGAACAGGATGTGATCGGCCACATATAACCTGACGAGGAGACGAGATACATGACGAGGCAGACCCCGACCAGCCCGACCAGCCTGATGATCCTGACCTCGCTGACCCTGGCGGTGTTGCTGCTCACCGGCT
>JBDRBC010000494.1:0-12846 GCA_043823125.1 bacterium
GCATACGAAGCGCTGCCGGAAGTGGCCGAGGCGTGGGCCGTGGACATCTGCAAGATGCACGCCCTGCCCAACGACCCGGCACTCACCGGCGGGCAGCAGTGGTACCTGCGTAACACCGTCCTGGGCAACAAGGACATTCGCGCCGTGGGCGGCTGGGCCGAAACCGTGGGTGATTCCAACAAGGTCATCGCCATTGTCGACTCCGGTGTGGACTGGATGCATCCCGATCTGGGCGGCAGCGGTCCCGACTACGTCAACGGCGCCGTCTGGACCAACTGGACCGAGTACCACGGCAGTCCGAGTGTTGATGACGACGGCAACGGCCGCGTGGACGACATCCGCGGCTGGGATTTCGTGCACGTGCCCGGCCAGGGCTATCCCGACGAGGATGACGACACGCCGGACAACGATCCCATGGATTACGAAAGTCACGGCACCGCCTGTGCCGGTATCGCCGCCGCCATCACCAACAACGGGGTCGGCATCGCCGGCGCCAGCCACGGCTGCAAGGTCATGGCGGTCCGGGTGGGCTGGTTGCCAAACGGCTCTGATATCGGCGTGGTCCGCATGGACTTCGCCTCTTCCGGTATCTCGTACGCCGCCGACAACGGCGCCGACATCATCAACTGTAGCTGGGGCAGCACCAGTTATCTGTCGTGGGCCGTGGACTACGCCATCGGCGAAGGCGCCATCATCGTCACCTCGGCAGGCAACGACAACGACGAGGTGGCGAGCTACCTGAGCAGTCGCACCGACGTCCTTTCCGTGGCCGCCACCGATCAGAGCGATATCAAGGCCGACTTCTCCAGTTACGGCAACTGGGTGGAGCTCTCGGCCCCGGGTGTCAGCATGTACACCACCTGGTGGGACCAGACCACCATGTCGCATACGTACAGCAGCGTCCAGGGTACGTCCTTCTCCTCGCCGTTGACCTGTGGCGCCCTCGGCCTGATCTGGTCCGCATATCCAGCCTGGCCGGCGGTCTCGGTCAGGACTCACATCCGGAATACGGCCGATCCCATCGACGACGTCAACCCCACCTACGCCGGCAAGCTGGGTGACGGCCGGATCAACCTGCTCAAGGCGCTGGGTGACACGTTCCAGGAGATTCCGGACGAGTTCGAGTATCTGCTCGATGCCATGAACGAGGCCGGCGACGGTGATACCATCGCCTTGCTGGCCAGCGTGGCCCTCTCCGGCACCCAGACCATCATCGCCAAGGAAGTGAACATCCTCGGCGGGTACGCGGCCGGGTACGGCAGCCGGGACCCTGTCAACACGCCCACGGTCATCACCGCCAACGCCACCCAGCCGGCCATAAACTTCCAGGGCAACGTGGGCAACCTCACCGTGGTGGACGGCTTCCGCTGCGTCGGCGGTGGTGGTTCGGTCTTCTCCACTCCGTTCTCGGGCCGGTTCGGCGGCGGTATAGTCTGCAACGCCGCGTCCCCGACACTGATCAACATCGACATCACCGGCAACTCGGTGGGTTCGTCGAGTCAAGTGGGTGGCGGCGGTGGTATCTTCCTCAACAACTCCACGGCGATCCTGCAGTCGTGCCTGATCCACGGAAACAGTGGCATCTTCGGCGCCGGAGTCTTTGTCTACCGCGGTTCGCCAACGTTCGAGGATTGCGAGATCTACGACAACACGAGCATCACCGCAAACATCTCAAATCCCCCGCGGGGTGGCGGCGTCTATGTCACCGACGGGGACCCGACCTTCACCGGTTGTCGTATCAGCGGCCATGACGATCTCATCGAGGGCGGCGGCATCTATGCCGTCAATTTGGGCCTGACCACGAACCTGACCCTGGCCGGCAACGATATCTACGACAACTTCGCCAAGGACAACGGCGGCGGCATCTACATGAACGGTACCTTCATCTCCATGCTCGGCGACGAGGTCCACGACAACGGCAAGACCGCCAGCGCCACCTTCATGAACGGCGGTGGATTCTACATCACCAACACGGATGCGGATCTGGACGGGGTGATGTGCTACGCCAACGACGCCCACGCCCATGGCGGCGGCGGTATCTTCAACGCCACGACCGTCAACGTCAGCAACTCGCTGTTCTATGGTAACGAGGCCTCCATTTACGTGGGTGGACTCAGTCTGAACACGGTGGCCGGCGGGACGATCAGCGGCAACACCATCGCAGTCAATAACGGCGCCCTGAGCGGCGGCGGCGGCTTGTACCTGTTGAACAGTACCGCAGCCGTCACCAACAATATCGTGGCCTTCAACACCGGCACCGGTTCCCAGGCCTGCGGATTCTTCGTCTCCGGTGGGTCGCCGACCTTCTTCTGCAACGACTCGTACAACAACGACATCGGCAACTACGGAGGCATCGCCGATCAGACCGGGGTCAACGGCAATATCTCCGCGGATCCGGATTTCTGCGACCTGCCCGGGTACGATTTCACCATCGACGACGCTTCGCCGTGCGCCCCCGCCCACAGCGGCGGCTGCGGCCTCATCGGCGCCCTGGCCCCCAGCGGCTGCCTCTCCGGCGCCCCGGTGGACGATACGGTCCCGCAGGTCTTCGAGGTCCAGGACAACTACCCGAACCCGTTCAACCCGGCCACCACCATCACCTTCTCGCTGCCGAAGGCCAGCCACACCACGGTGCGGGTCTTCGACATCTCGGGACGGCTGGTGAAGACGCTGATCCAGGAGAAACTCGACGCCGCCACCCACGACGTTGTCTGGACCGGCGACGACAACCGCGGCCGCCAGGTGGCCGCCGGTGTCTACTTCTACCAGGTCCGCAGCGGCCAGGACGAACACACCGGGCAGATGGCGCTGGTGAAATAATACCGCTGTTCAATTGAGCTTCATTTCAGGCCCCGGGTACCCACCCGGGGCCTTTCTTGCGGCCAGTGCACGGCTAAGCTAAAATGGTCCCGAACCCAACCAGCGACGAAAGGACTCGCCATGCCGACCCAGCCCTCCCGCCAGCTCGAAACCTTCCCCAATCCCCAACCCGAGCGCGACTACGAGATCGAATTCGACTGTCCCGAGTTCACCTGCCTCTGCCCGCTGACCGGGCAGCCCGACTTCGCTCACTTCCGCATCGAGTACATCCCGGATCAGCTCTGTGTGGAGTTGAAGTCGCTGAAGCTCTATCTCTGGTCGTATCGGGACGAGGGCGCCTTCCACGAGACGGTGACCAACCAGATCCTGGACGATCTGGTGTCGGCCGGGCAGCCACGATTCATGGAGATTCGGGGTGAGTGGTTCGTGCGGGGCGGAATCACCACCATCGTGACCGTCAGCCATGTCTCCCCTGACTGGGAGCCGCAGGACTGACCGCCACCAGGCGGCGATACCGTTGATTACTCGAGAACGACGGGCAGGCGGTGTCCACAATCCGGACAGGCGCCCTCCGCGGTGAGTCGATTTACGGTGCGATAACCGGACCGCTCGATAACCCGCGACCGGCAGTGGGGACAGACAGTGTCGGACTCGCCATCCAGCAGCACATTCCCGACAAAAACATACAGCAGCTTGCGGCGGGCCAGCTCGGCGGCGCGCTGGAGTGTTTCCGGACTGGTGGGCGGCGCCGTGAACTTGTAGGCCGGCCGGTAGGCCGACAGATGGAGCGGGATCGACTCGTCCAGATCGGCAAGGAAATCCACCAGCCGCTGGATCTGCTCGTCGCTGTCGTTCTGGCCCGGAATCACCAGGTTCGTCACCTCCAGGTGCACTCCCAGTTCGTGGCAGAGCCGGATGGCAGTCAGCACCGGCTCCAGTCGCGCCTTGCACACTCTACGATAAAACCGTTCGTCCATGGACTTCAGGTCGATGTTGGCGGCGTCGATGAGCGTCAACAGCTCCCGTAACGGCGCCTCGTTGCAGAAACCGTTGCTGACGATGACGTTCTTCAGATTCGCTGCGTGCATCCGCTCCGCCGTGTCCCGCACGAACTCGTACCAGACCAGCGGTTCGCTGTAGGTGTAGGCGACTCCGCAGGAGTTGTGCTGCCGGGCCAGAGCCAGTACCTGCTCCGGCGTTCGGGTTTCCGCGCGGCCGGTCTCACACTGGCTGATGTTCCAGTTCTGACAGTATTGACAGTGCAGGTTGCAGCCGCTGGCCGCGATGGAAAGGATGGGCGCTCCCGGCAAGAAGTGATAGAGCGGCTTCTTCTCCATGGGATCGACCCCGGCCGAAACGACACGACCGTACTGGGTTGGCAACATGGCGCCATCGACGTTGGCCCGGCTCCCGCACGGCGCCACCCGCCCGCGCCTGAGACGGCAGCCGGTGGGGCACAACTCGCAACGGACGGCATCCGCGCCTTCCGTTCGCCAGTACAGTGCTTCCCTGGTCATTATCTGTCCTCCCGTAACCTCGCCAGCGCCCAGCGGGCCAGTTGGCGCACCTCCGGATCGGGATCGTTTTCGCTGGCGGTAACCAGCTGTTCCACAAGGTCGACGCGGGCCGTGTTGGCCGCCACCGTCATGGCGTTACGCCGCATCCCTTCCGGATGCGCCCGCCAGAGCGGCGTCCGGCGAAACCGGCGCCTGAATTCCTCCGGATCCATGGTGAGCAGATCGGACAGATCCAGATCGGCGTGAGCCGGCAGCGGCGCATAGGCCTCGAGTGGTGATGGGACCTCCCGGCCTGCGACGCCCGCCGGCACCGAATCCCGCTTCCGCCACGCCTTCCGGTTCCAGGGACAGACCGCCTGACAGATGTCGCAGCCGAACAGCTGCTCACCTTGTCGCGCGCGTTCCGCCACCGGCGCCCGCCCTTGCCACTCGATGGTCCAGGTCGCCAGGCAACGACCGGCGTCGAGACGGTACGGTGCAGACAGGGCGGCGGTGGGACAGGCCTCCAGACAGCGACGGCAGGTTCCGCAACGGGACGCCACTGCCGGCAGATCACTGTTGACGACAGATGTCCTGGGCACGATTCCCCACAACGGCTCGGCGGCCGGTTCGCCCGGCCGCGGCAGATCGCTGATCTCGAGATTGGTCAGGACGACCGCGAGGAAGAGGCCGGACCCGAGGCGTTCGTGTATCAGACAGCAGTTCTGGCCCCAGAACCCGAGGCCGGCCAGCCAGGCGTACTCCCGTTCGAGGAACGGGCCGGTATCCACAGCGGGATGGATCTGCAAAGCGGCAAACCTTTTCGCGAGCGGCGCCAGCACCTCCCGCACGTCGGTCAGCAACCGGTCGTGGTAATCGACGCCGCGGGCGTACCGCGATACGCCACGTTGCCAGTCGGGGAGCGAGGAGTCCTGGGTGGCGATCTCGTCGGCGGAGGCCCAGCCGGTGGTGTACCGCTGCGCAAAGACCAGTACGGAGCGAGCCCAGGCATACTTCGAGGTGGGATCGGCGCGACCGGCGGGATCACGAGTCAGGTACTCCAGCCCGGCATGTCTGCCGGCGGCGATCCAGTCGAGCCAGCTCTGCTCGTGGGGCAACGGACACGGCAAGGCCACCGCCCCCGCCAAGTCGATGCCGCGCCGGGGGCAATGCTCCCGAAAATGGTCCTGCAGTGCCGAACCGGTGATCTGGAGCGCCACTTCCGCAACCGCCCCTTCTCTTGGGGGTGTCTGGTTCTCGACCGTTGATCAGTCCTGCACCGGATGATCCTGCACCCAGCGATTGTATCCCCACAGAAGCAGTGCCGACATCAGCGCCAAACCGGCGAAGATGAGCCACATGACACTCGGCTGGTCGACACCACCGCGCTCCACCGGGCCGAAATGCTGGTAGGTCACACCGCTCAGCAATCCGCCAAACAGGTTACCCAGCGCCACGCACCAGTAGAAGTAGCCCATGTACATGCCGACCTTCTCCGGCGGTGCGATCCGTCCCGCGTACTCCTTGGAACGTGGACTGGCCAGCATCTCGCCCACCGAGAACACGAGCACGGCGATCACGATGATCCAGCCCCCCTGGCCCACGAGATAGAGCAAGAAACTGAGCACGGTGATGAAGCTGCCGGCGATGATGGTGGTCAGCGGCTGGAGCTTGCGCACCATGTAAGCGATGGCCACCTGACCGATGATGATGCCGAGGGCATTCAGGTTGATGAGGTGCTCCGGCTTGACCTGCTCGTGCTCCAGCACGGCCCGCCCCCATTCGGTCGTATCCAGGCCCAGCGAGTTGGCAACCCCCACCACCCAGGCCGCCGCCGGGGTCAGGGTGCGGATGAGATCCGAGGTGTCCACATAGTCACGGATGTACTCGGGCAAGGTCATGAAGATCTGGTTGAAGCTGGTCCAGAAACCGGCCATGAGCAGCAGGAAGATGAGGTATCTTCCCTCGCCCACCTGCATCCGTCGGGCCCACCAGCTGTCGCTTTCCGGTTGCCCGGAGCGGCGGATCAGCAGATCCAGCAACAGGTTCACCGCCAGCCAGCCCAGCGCCACCGGCGCGATGAGGGAGAACGGCAACCACTTCGATCCCATCACCAGGATCAGCAACAACCCGGCGACCAGCAGGAAGAAACGCCCGTTGCCCACCACTTCCACCATGCCGGCGAAGACCTCGGACAGGGAACGTTGCGATTCCTTGGCCACATCGCGGGGCGGTTCGTGGTAGAAGATCAGGGTGATGACACCCATCAAGGCGATCCAGCCGGCCGAGCAGTAGAAGACGAACTGCCAGTCCCACCCCCGGACGATGCCGGCCACGATGGGGCCGAGGAACCCGCCGATGTTGACCATCATGTAGAAGATGCCGAAGCCCATGCTGCCGGTTTCCTCGGTGGTGCTCTTGGCGACGGTGCTGATCACCACCGGCTTGAACATGCCGTGGCCCACCGCCACCAGGAAGTACACCGCCAGGAATCCCCAAAATCCATGGGGGATGCCGAGCAGCAGATACCCGGGGATCATCACTCCGCACGAGGCGAGGAACATCTTCTTGAAGCCGTACCGATCGGCCAGAGCGCCGAACAGCGCCGGGAACAGGTAGAGGAAAAACGTCGCCAGTCCCTGGATGACCCCGCGGTCCTCACTGCTCAGACCGAGCCCACCGTCGATTGTCTCACCGGTCAGATACAGACTGCTCACGGCGTAGAAGCCGTACCAGCCCATCCGTTCGAAGATCTCCATGCAGTTGGCGGCCCAGAAGGCACCGGGAAAGCGGCGCCAGATGGATTTGGATTCGGTCATGAGTCCTCCCGCGACGGGTCGGGGTGAAAACGAAGGTATCTGCTCGAGATGCCGACCGCTAACAATGTAGCGTCTAGGTGGGGATCAGATCCAGCAATTCACGTTCCGGCGGTGAGGCCGGGCTGTCCAGCGCACCAGACCAACCGGCAGCGGACCACGAAAACGCCCGGCTAGAAACCGAGGGAGGAATCACGGAGGAATGTCAGATCGATGATACTCACACCCGAAGCGCCCCGGGCGCCGAAGGCAAAACCATCGTGCAGCAGCAAATCGTAGGGATCGGCAAACGGCACCGAACCGAACCAGCGTACATTGTCCGTGTCGCGGAGATCGGCCAGCATGAGCCAGCCGGTGTCCGTGGCCAGCAACAACTCGTCCTGCGCCACGGCAAGCCCCACGGCCCGCCCGCTGAACGGCGTCTGCCAGAGCTTCGCCACGGCCACGGGATTTGAGATATCGAGGGCGTTCAACCAAGCGGAAGCAGCAGCTCGCCGGGTAACAACGGCGCCACTGCCTGCGACATAGGCCCGATTCCCCGTCACGGCCAGGTTCCGTGCGGTCACCAGCTCACCGAATCGAACCGTACAGACCAGCTCCGGCGCCGCCGGATCAGTGAAATCGAGGAGCTCGAACGTGGTGCCGGGACTGTCCGGCGAGGCCCGCACGCGCAGCAGGTAGGAACCGGCCAGAGCCAGCTGCTGCGGCTGGCGCACCTCCTCCTGGAACACCACCACCGGCGCGGCCGGATCAGAGAGGTCCAGGACCACCAGCTGATCCGCGGCACAGAAGGCCAGGGCATCTCGAACGAGAATATCCCGCACATTCTTCAGGTCGTACCGACCGAGCTGAACCGGATTCCGCGGATCGCTGAAGTCGACGACCACGAGGCCCGCGTACCCCATCCCCACCACGGCCATTTTCCCCTCCACGGCCACACAGTTGGCTGAACCAGCAGTGGCGAACTGGCCGAGAACCTGCGGTTTGGTGGGCGTGTCGACATCCACGAAGCGGAGGCCACCCGGCCCGTCGGCCACCACCAAGGTGGTCTCCACCAGGGCCAGATCGCGAGTGAAACCGGGGGTATCGAGCTGGACGAGATAATCGGTCGGTTCGGGCTGGTCACATCCCGGCGCCGTGAGCACCAACACCAGTATCGGCGTGGCGATCAGCGCGAGGATGGTGAGGACCCGAATCCCGGACATGATATGGGTTGGCCTTCCTCAAAACGTTGCACCTGGCCCGCCGGCAGTGAGCCGCTCCCGCGCGGCGTCGTATCCCGCCAGCAGGCGCGACACCACTTGGGCCACGGTGGGAACATCGTCGATCAGGCCCGAGACCTGCCCGATCTCCAGCTCCCCCTCGTCCAGGTCACCTTCGAGCATACCGAGCCGAGCGCGGCCCTTGCCCAGCAACTCGGCCAGCTCGTCACGGCCCGCGCCGGCAGCCTCGCGGGCCGTCACCTCGTCTCTGAATCTGTTTCGTAACAAACGCACCGGAACCTGAGCCTTCAATACCAGCAGGGTGTCCCCCGCCCCGGCCTCCACCACGGCGTTTTTGAACCTGTCGTGGCCCGAAGACTCCTGCGTGATGGCGAACCGCGAACCGATCTGCACCGCCTCGGCGCCCAGGACCATCGCCGCCGCCAGTTGCGCCCCGGTGGCGATACCGCCGGCGGCGATGACCGGAATATCCACCGCCTCCACGCATTCGGGCACCAGCACCATGGTGGTGATCTCCTCGCGGCCGTTGTGTCCGCCCGCCTCGAACCCTTCGCACACCACCGCGTCGCAGCCGGCGTCCTCGCACTTCTTGGCCAGCTCGGGACTGGCCACCACATGCACGCAAACGCAGTCGTGTTCCTTCAGCAGTCCCACGATCCGTTTGGGCGAGCCGGCGGAGGTGAAGAAGATCTTGATCCCCTCCTCCAAAGCGATCTCCAGGCACTCCTCGATGTGGGGATAGATGAGCGGCAGATTCACTCCGAACGGTTTGCCGGTCAACGACCTGGCCTTGCGAATCTGATCACGGAAAAGGTCCGGCCGCATGGAACCGGCGCCGATCAACCCGAGACAGCCGGTATTGCTCACCGCCGCCGCCAGCTTGGCGCCGCTGTTGCAGATCATCCCGCCCTGGATTATGGGGTATTCGATGCCGAGCAGGTTCTGGATACGGTGACTCGGCCAGTGGTGGGACATGGGGATTCCTTCCGTCGAATGCAGGCCAGGCGTTTGCCGGGACAGGATATCGATACAGGCTACAGACCCAGCTCATCCGCCACGGTCACCAGCGCCGTCAGCACGTGTTCGATGACTTCCGGCTGCTCCAGACCGAGATCCGCCGCCCCTTCGGCGATCTCCTCGCGATTCACCTTGGCGGCGAAGTCCTTCTTCTTGAGCTTCTTCTTCACCGACTTCACCTGCACCGAGGCGATCTTCTTGTCCGGCTGCACCATGGCGCACGCCATGCAGAACCCGCACAGCTCGTCCACGGCGAACAGCCACTTGGCGCAGTCGGTCTCGCGCGGCACGCCGGTGTAGGCCGCGTGCGACAGGACGGTGCGCACGAACTGCTCGGGATATCCCTTCTCGCGCAGGATGTCGGCCCCCTTGAGCGGGTGATCGGGCGCCTGGGGATACTTCTCGTAGTCGAAATCGTGGATCAGGCCGACGGCGCCCCACTCGTCCTCGTCATTGCCGGTGCGTTTGGCGGCGGCGCGCATGGCGGCTTCGACAGCATAGGCATGACGGCGCAGCGGCAGGCTCTCGGTATACTCGTGCAGCAGGACGAGCACGTGGGCTCGGTTGTGGAGATCGCTCATTATCGTTCCCTTCGCTGGCTGGATCGGCGGTTCTGGATCGGGCCCGTTCGCAGTGAGTGCACCCGGGTGCACTCGCCCCGGCCTCGGCGTTGTCTGCCCGGTGTACCCGCGTGCACTCGATCACGGTGCGCGCCACTCGGAGTGTAGCCGGGTGTACTGCCTCACAGCAACAGATCGTCCTCGTGATCCCGCAACCATTCGGCGTGGCGTCGGTAGTCGGGGCAGGCCAGCCTGAACAGGCGGTAGAACCTGGGGCTGTGGTTCAGGTGTCGTAAGTGGCACAGCTCGTGGGCAACAACAGCGTCCAGGACCGGCGGCGGCGCCATGACCAGACGGTAACAGAAGGACAGCGTGCCCCGGGGGGAGCAGCTTCCCCAGCGGCTGATGCGTTCACCGACGATGACCTTGGCGGGGAAAAGGCCGATTGTCTTGGCCAGGTCCCACACTCGTTCCCGGATGATGAAACCCGCCTGCTTCCGGAGCCACTTGCCGAGGACCTCCTTGACCCGGAATCCGTCCTCCGGCGCGAGAGCCACCACCAACCCATTTTCAGCGAGATCCACCCGGCTCCGCTTGCGGCCGGCAGGTAACGGCCGGATCTCGATCCGGCGCGGCTGCCCCCGGAACCTCAGCTCGCTGCCGGAGACGTATTCCTTGCGCACTGGGCCGTAACGCACACCGTGCTTCTCGAGCTGCCGATCGATCCAGGTGGCGTATTCGGCCAGTACCGGCGAGACTTCCGCGAGCGTCGTCCGCTGCGGCATCACCACCACGAGCCCGTCCCGCTTGTCCACGCTCAGGGTGATATGACGCGCCCGCTTGCTGCGGCGAATCCGGTAGCGGACCGGCTTGCCGGCGATGATGGTGATTTCCTGACGGTCCATCGGTGTTGCTTGCTCTCCGGGCTCGATCTGCCGTGGTCGCTTCGTGACGGGGAATGACTGACATATTGCTGATGCGGCCGGAACTCGGCAACCATTTCTCTACCGGAATTTATCCGGATCGGTCCTGACCTGCCTGCTTCTGTGGCTGGACGGCGCGGAATGGACACCGTAGAATGGCCCGGTCTGCCGCGCTGGCGCCATGTCAAAGGGCCCGCGTGCGGCGGTGCCTCCACCTTGAATCCATACACCGACCTCCCGGAGGGCCGTGTTGTTCCGTGATCCGTTGCTCTGGCGTCGCTTCCTCGTGCGCCCGGCCCTGTTCCTCTGGTCCCTGGCCGCGGTGGCCATCGTGCTGCTCGTGGTGGCCGAGGCGATCCTGCCGGGCGACCACTCGCCGGCCCGCCATTTATTCAGCTACCGCGACAACCTCGAGACACCCCAGTGGCGAGCCGCCGCGGCCACCGTACCACAGATCGTGTCCGGGTATCCGGTAGTGGTGGAAGACGAGCTGGGCATCTATCTCTACAACCTCCGCTACCTGCTCTACCCCACGCCGGTGTGGGACGTGACCGATCTGCCGCCGGGATATCTCGACGACGACTCCCTGTACAACTTCGTGACCTTCGACGGGGATTCCGTCTCGGTGCGGGAGGTCCGGCAGTGATGGCAATCAAGCTGCTCGGACTGGTCTTCGCCTGCGTCTGCCTAGTCTATCTCGGGTACGGCCCGGTGCGGTTGATCCTCGGGCGTCCAGGCGGAAGAGCCACGCGCCTGACGATGCTGGCGTACGGTTTGCCGCTCGGCATGACGATCCTGAATTTCGCGGTGGTTTTGTACGGCCTGGCGGAGATCCGGTTTTCGCTCCTGAATCTCCTGCCGTTGCTGCTCCTGCCCGGAGGGCTGCATTTCCTGGCGAGGCGGCGTGACAAGACCACGGCATTCGCCGGACCGGATAACGACCTGCAGCCTGCCGATATGGCGCCGCGCGACGCCGGGTCCAACCTCCTGCCCCGGCCGTACAGCCTCGCCATCCTGATCGCCGCCGGAGTCGCGGTGACGCTAGGTTGCCTGCTCGAACCCATCGCCGAGACCGACGCCGTGGCCCACTGGGCGCTCCACGCCAAGATCTACTTCTACGATCGCACCGTGTTCTCGCCGTTCATGACCCTCGGCGGCGCGGGTTTGACCGGGGTGTCGCACTGCCCGCCGCTCTACTCCATCACGCAGACCTGGTTGCACCTCGGCATGGGGCAGTACGACGATCTGCTGGTGAAGCTGCACCTGCCGCTGCTGTACCTGGCGATGCTGATCTGCATCCACGCCGGTATGCGCCGATTCGTGAGTTCGACCGACGCCTTGGCGCTGCTTCTCGTGCCGGCCACCTTACCGGCAATCATCGTGCCCTTCCCGGCCGGCAGCGTTGCCACGGCCTATGCCGACGTGCCGCTGGCGCTGTTCATCGCCGGGGTCACCGGCTTGCTGATAGGATGGTGTCGAGGGCGCGACTGGCGATACTTGCTCCTGGCGGCCTTGCTGGCCGCGGGCGCCATCTGGATCAAACGGGAAGGGCTGGCCTTCGCGGGAGTGGCCACGGTGGTGGTGTGGGGATTCTCCCTGATCGCACCGCGAGGCGACTCTGTGTTGACACGGTGGCGGCGCCTGTTGTCACCGGCGGGATTCACGGGGATTCTGGTGGCCTCCTTCTTACTCCAGGCCGTCTACAAGAGCCACTTCCCGGGCGCCTTCGCCGGCGAGCCCATCATCTGGGGCGAGGTCCTCGGTAGCCACGGCTTGAACCGCGCGCTGGCCAGCGCCCGATACCTGCTCCTGGAACTGTTCAAGCCGAGTCGTTGGGGTTTCCTCTGGATCCTGGTGGCCGGCTTGCTGGTGATACGGCACCGATTGCTGGGGCAACGCACAGTCTTGCTATTATTACTGCTACTCCTGGGGCAGTTCGCCGCCATCGTACTCGGCATGACCATCAGCGAGTTCGAGCCGGCCCGGATGGC
>JBDRBC010000495.1:0-8331 GCA_043823125.1 bacterium
TCACCGCCATCGTCGACTGCCTCTACTCGCCGTTTATGGTCCTGTTCGCTTTCCTGATCGTCGGGGAGCGGATGGGGAGCTGGCAACTGCTCGGTATGGTGCTGGTTTTAGCCGGGGTGTTGAGCACCACAAAAATCGAGCCGCCGCCCGGTATGCGCACCCGGGAGATGTTGATGGGCATCGGTTGGGGCGCCCTGGCCATGGCGACCATGGCCCTGGGTATCGTCATCGCCAAGCCGGTTCTCGATCGCACGCCGGTGCTCTGGGCCACAGCCATGCGGCAGTATGGTAGCCTCCTGGTCATGATTCCCATCGTGCTCCTCTCGCCGCAACGACGCCAGATCCTGGCGGTTTTCCGACCGGCGGCATCCTGGCGATTCACCCTGGGTGGGACCTTGCTCGGCTCGGTTCTGGCGCTGCTCTGCTGGATCGCCGGGATGAAGTACACCATGGTGGGCACGGCCGCGATTCTCAATCAGACCACGACGATTCATCTGCTCATTCTGGCCGCCATCTTCCTGCGGGAGCCGTTCACCCGCCGCAAAGCCGTGGCGGCCGTCCTGGCCCTGGGGGGCATCCTGCTGGTAATACTGGGCTGATCCGGTCAAGTATTTCCCATTTATTTACAGGGAATTGTCTCCGGCAATAGCTTTTCAATTTCATATATGGTAAAATTATGAGAACACAAATCGTCCGGCTCGTGATGACCTGATCGTGACCGTGCCTGGAAAACCATACCAGGACGGAGGATATCGCGGGCTTGCTTAATTTCTGGTCTCGCCCGTCCTGTCCAAAGGAGCGAATCCATGCTTCGACGGTACTTCCTGAACAACTCCGTGTGGGCTGCCTGCCTGCTTTTTTTGCTGTCACTGGGAATTCTGGGTGGGCCGAATCCGGCTCTGGCCACGGACCGGGTGGTCCTGGGAGAACTGTTCTCCCGGGATGGCTGAGCGTACTGTCCTTCCGCGGTCGCGGGATTCAGAGAGCTCGAGCAGGCCTATACCGATGATGAATTCCTCTCCATAACCTGGTACACGTCAGGTGTTTACAATATCCCCATGGGAACCGCCCGGTATAACTGGTACTCCTTCACGGGCACGCCGAGTGCGCGGTTCGACGGGTATATCAGTCTGGTAGGCGGTTTGCCCTCAGGCTCCATGTTCAGTGACTACGACCCCATCGTGGCCAGTCATCTGACCGATCCCAGCCCGCTGGCCATCACCGCCAGTTATGGGTTGGTGGGGCTGGACGCCACCGTCTTCGCCCGGATCGAGGTGACGGAGGCCATCACCACCGGCAGCAACATCGTGCACTTCGTCATCTGCGAGAACAACCTGCACAATCAGGTCAATCTCGCGGTGGAATCCCTTGCCGATGAAACGTTTACGCTGACCAGCATCGGCCAGTACGTGAATCTCAACCGGAGTTTCACCTGGGATCCGGCCTGGAACGAGCAGGACATCAGCATCATCGTGTTCGTCCAGAGTCATGCCGGGAACAAGGCGGTGTTGCAGGCCGGCTTGGCCACTCCCGACTATGCCGCCACGGTGGTCATCGACGCGGAACCGGACGGTCTCGATGCCGGCTGGCAACTCGACGGTCCCAACGGCTATCAACGACTCGGCAACGGCGATTTGACCGCTGCCCTGTGGGAGGCCGGGGATTACACTCTGACCTGGTCCTCGATTCCGGCCTGGAGCGATCCGGTTCCCAATCCCGAAGTGCTGACGGTGGCGGCGGACGATACCATCACCTTCATCGGTGCCTATACCGATCCGCCATTTGCACTGGTCACCACCGGTCCTCTCGGGGATACCGGTCCTGGCCGTGGCGTCGGCATGGTGGACTTCGACGATGACGGCGATCTCGACATCCAGGTCACCAACTACAACAGTGCCAACCGTCTGTTGCGGAACGACGGTGGCGATGTCTTCGTGGACGCCGCCAGCGGACTGCTGGCCGATACGGGACCGAACAACGCCACCATCTGGGCCGACTACGACAACGACGGCGATCTTGACTGCTATCACTCGCGGGATAACGTGGCCAACGTGCTGGTACGTAACGACGGCGGTGGTCTCTTCGTCGACGCCAGCACTTATGGCATTAACGATTCCGGCCCCGGCGCCGGTATCGGCTGGGCGGATTTTAACCTCGATGGGCTACTGGATGTCTATGTCGCCAACCGGGGCGCGTCCAACGTACTCTTGCGAGCCATGGGGGAGATTGCCGGGCAGTGGTACTTCGTGAACGATTCCGGGCCGACGGCTATCGATGGTGAAAGCTGCAATGTTGCTTGGGCCGATTACGATAATGATGGTGACAACGACTTCTACGTCTCCGTCGCCTGGGATGAGAATTATCTGTTCCAGAACTGGCTCGATGCCGGCCAGGGCTTCTACGACGACACCGGCACCGGTTTCATGGCGAGTCAGTACAACGGGGCCGGAATCGCCTGGTGCGATTACGACGACGACGGCCTGGTCGATCTCTACCTGGCCAACGACGGCAACCAGGACCTCCTGGCGAAGAACTACGGCGGTGGCTTCCTGGTGGTCATGGGTGGCGATCTGGAGGACAACGGCTTCGGCCGGGGTGTGGTCTGGGGCGATTTCGACAACGACATGGATCAGGATCTGTTCGTTTCGCGGTACGGTCAGTCGGACCTGTTCCTGCGCAACGACGGCAGCAACATCTTCACTCGCATCTTGCTCGGCTGGACCGAAGTCGAAGGCCAGGGGTGCGGCGCTGCTTGTGGCGATTACGATGGTGATGGCGATCTGGACATCTACGTCGCCAACGACGGTCAGACCAATGTGCTGCTGAAAAACGAGCTGGGCAGTGGCAATCACTGGCTGCACATCAATCTCGAGGGCACGCTCTCCAACGCGTCCGCCATCGGCGCCAAGGTGCGGCTCGTGGGTGGGTTCCGTACCCAGTACCGGCATGTCGCCTGCGGCGAAGGCTACTTCTCGCAGAACTCGCCAACGGTGGAATTCGGGCTCTGGTGGGCAACGACGGCCGATACGGTGGAGGTGACCTGGCCCAGCGGCACGGTGCAGTACGTGACCGATGTCGCCGCGGATCAGGTGATCACAATCGTCGAAGAGGATCTCAGTCCGGTCGACGATCCGGTGAACGTGCCGGCCAGCTACCGTCTGTATGCGAGTTATCCCAACCCGTTCAATCCGCAGACGACCATCCGTTTCGACCTGCCCGAGCCAGCGGCCGTGACGGTGAGTATCTTCGATATCACCGGGCGTCTGATCAGGACCATTCAGCAGGGTGAATCTCTGGCTGCCGGTGAACACACGGTGGTCTGGGCGGGGACCGACGACAACGGTCAACGGGTGGCATCGGGCACCTACTTCTGCCGGTTGAACGCGGGCACCTTCCGCGCCACCGAGCGGATGATGATGGTCAAATGATTTTCCCCGGGTGAACGTCGTCCGCCTCGACTGGCGAGCGACGTTTACCCCGCTACGAAACGATTTGTTGCGTCCCGTAATCTTCCTGTCGCCACTTACACTGGAGGCGGCAAGGGAACAGATCGAGTTTGGTTCTACCGAGTGGACTTTTTCAGCGAGATGGTGTATACTGGTGCCATGAATCTTTGATATTGAAATAGTGCAAAAAATCCACTATAATTGATGTTTAGCCACGCTGTGTTTCAGATGTGGCTCGGTTGGACACTAACCTGAGAAGGAGTGCCGTGCGGACGCGACTCACTTCTTTGATCCTTCCACTCCTCCTGGTCAGCTCGGCGGCTGCCAAGGAGTGGATTGTGCCGTTTACGGCACCCACCATTCAGGCGGGGATCGACTCGTCAGCAGCAGCTGATACCGTACAGATCATTAGCGGTGTTTACAACGAATACGATTTGACGCTCAAGCCGGGAGTCTACCTCCGCAGCTATTCCGGAATTCCGGAGGATGTGATCATCGATGCGGCCGGTCTGGGACGGGCGTTATTCTGCGAGAATGCCGATGCGTCTACCGTCGTGGAGGGAATCACCTTCCGGAACGGCCTCGCCGCTGGATCGAGTGATGCCGGGCGTGGTGGCGCGGTTTTTATTCGGACCTCGGATATCACTTTCCGCGACTGCATCTTCGAGGACAATACCTCGACCATCGGCGCCGGGGCCTTGTTGCTGGATGATTGCGGCGATGTGCAGCTGGAGTTCTGCGACTTCTGGAACAACACTACTTTCTTCACCGGCACGAGCAGTACGGGTGGCGCCATTGCCGTGCTGAATATCGAGACCGAGGGAACCTTGACCATGACGAACTGTCGTCTCGACGGCAACGAGGCTGGTGGTCCCGGCGGCACCATCTTCATCGAGAACGGCAGCTTGATTCTTACCGATTGTGAGATCACCAACAGCACCAGCGGCATGTCCTACTGGGCCGCCGGTGCGGGTGTCTTCCTGCGGCGCTGGTTCTATGAAGCTCCGAGCGGTCCGGGAGAAGATCTGCTGCTCACCGTTTCCGGCTGCCGGTTCGAGGGTAACACTGGTATGCTCCCCGCGGAGATGCCATATGCCGGCGATGGCGGGGGCATTCTGGTGAAGGGCTGGGACCAGGACCATCTCTACGACGTGTTTGTCGAGAACACCATCTTCAAGAACAATTACAACGCCCAGGGAGCGGGACTGTACGTGGGCCGCTTCTCCAATGGACTCATCCAGCGTTGCCGGTTCGATGGAAACCGGGCACTGCTCGACGGTGGCGCCACCAACAAGGGCGGCGCATTCCCGGAATGTCTTGGCGAGGTGGCTCGGTATGAGTACTGCGAGTTTATCGGCAACGACGCTGGCTACGACCAGGCGGGCGTACCGCTCGTGGACCACGGTCGTGGTGGAGCCTTTATGACCCGGCACTACCCGCGCGGTGAATTCATCAACTGCACTTTCATGAACAACCGTTGCGGTGGCGGCACCCAGTTTGGCGATGCGATATATCACTACGACGAGGGTGGTCCGCTGCTGGATCCGGCGCAGCAGTGCGTGCTCATCAACTCGGTCTTTTACAGTGACAACGGTATAGACCTGCAGATTCGCGCCGATTCGCTCGGATTCTCCGAGGTCACGAACTGCGCCTTCGGCAGTGGCGAATTCGATTGCCCCGGTGTGACTCCGGTAGGACACATCGACCTGCTGGAGAGTCCGTTCATCTGGCCCGACAATCCGCACCTCAAGGCGGGTGCCCCGTGTATCGATCAGGCAGTGGACCTCGGTTTTCTCACGGACATCGAGGGTACGACTGTGCCTGAGGGTGACGGTCCCGATGTGGGCGCCTATGAATACACCGACCTCTCCGGGACAGGTGTGACGACACCAACGAGTCCGGCCAGGTTGTTGCCGAATTTCCCCAATCCGTGTAATCCGCGGACCACGATCCCGTTCAGCTTGGCGCAGCACCAGCACGTGACCATTTCCCTGTACGACCTGACCGGTCGGCGGGTGGCCGTGCTGGTCGATGCACTGTATGCGACGGGGGATCACCTCGTGAAATGGAACGGGCGAGATAGTTCCGGCCAGCCCGCGGCTTCCGGGACTTACCTGGTTCGCTTGAAATCTGCTGAGGTCGAGCAGACGAGCAAGTTGATGCTCGTCCGCTGATCTGCTGGTTGCCGTTCAGCGCACCAGCACAAGTCTTTTGGTGAGTGTTGCCCGCGGTGCCTGTACCTGCGCAAAGTACACGCCCGCGGGCATTTTTCTACCCTGCGCATCATTTCCCGCCCAGGTTATACGTGTCGAACCGGTGGCGAGGTTCTTGTCTGTACAAACCTGCACCTGACGGCCGCGAATATCGAAGATCACCACCCGGATGGGCATGGCTTCGGCCAGCTCGAGGGTGAGGTTCACTCGTGGATTGAACGGGTTGGGCCACGGTTCGGACAGCGTCAGCAACGACTCCGGGATCGGGACTGGATTCAGATTCTCTTCACCTTCGAACAGATGCAACCGGCCGCCATAAGCGCCGATCACAACGTCCGGATACCCGTCGTTGCTCCAGTCGCACATGAAGGGCCGTGAACGCGCATAACTGGGCAGATCGATAGGCACACCGTCAGCCTCGATGGCCACATAACTTCCGAAGATTGGGGTCGTCTCACTGCCGGTATTGCTGTAGAGCAGGAGCTGCCCGTTGGTATTACCCGTCAAGATGTCCGCCAGTTCGTCGTCGTCGAAGTCGGCGATGACCGGACTCGAGCGGGTGCCGCTGACGTACAGATCACCGCCGCTGGTCTGAGCGTGAGCCGTCGCCAGGAAGTCGGGGGAATTTTCGCTGCCCTCGTTGATGAAAAGGTAGATCCGTCCGTCCAGCCCACCGACGACCAGATCGCGGATGCCGTCGTGATCCCAGTCGACATGGGTGGGACAGGCGCGACCACCTACGCTGATGTCCACCTTGGTGCCGGGGGAGCCGACCTGCAGCGTGGTGCCCGCGTCGAAGATCGGTGATTCGTCGCTGCCGATATTCAGATAGATACGCACATTCCCCTGAGCCGTGCCCACCAGCAGATCCTTGCGAGCGTCGGCGTCCCAGTAAGTGGTGCGCGGGAAGAGCCCGAGGCATCCCGAGGCGGTCAGGATCAGATCACCGCCGCCGGCCTGGACGAAGAAGTAGGTATCGAAGGCGGGTTCCTGAACAGTGCCGAGATTGCGATAGACTCGCACCTTGGCTTCGGTGATACCGTCACCGCCTTCACCCACCACGAGATCGCACAGTCCGTCGTTGTCCCAATCCGCAAACGACGGCACGGAGTAGCCCGTGACCGTCAAGTCGACGCCACCCGCCTGAACGATCGTTTCGGGGCCGAGATCCAGTGCGGCCCCAGCGGGACAGGTCATCGCCAGAACAGAGAAGACGCCGAACGCTGAAATCAGCATATGTTGCTTGATAGTCTCGAATATACCGATCCCCTTCGAGTTGGTTATTCGTTTCCCTTGAGACACGGTTCGAGAATACCATATTTCGTGCCACGGGTGCGGCCTATCTCCTTTGGGCGCGTTTTGCCGCCTGTGGAGTGGATGCTGGACGTCGCCCCCAGAGTAGATCTATGTTCAGCTGAACATATTGGTAAACGAATCAGCCCCGGCCCACGTCTGTTCTGGTGTCCCGGAGGAGGCGACGGTGAACCACCAATCAGATCATCGGCACGATGTCAGCCTGGCCTGTCGAGCCGCAAGCGGTGACGAGAAAGCCTGGCGCGAACTGTACGAGGCGACCAGTCAACAGCTCTACAATCTTCTCTGTTATCAGGTAGGTGATCGGGACGTGGCCAAGGACCTGTTGCAAGAAACCTTTGTTTCGGCGCTACCGAATCTGGAGCGGTACCGCGGCGAGGGCCCCTTGCTGAGCTGGTTGCGGACCATCGCCCTGCGCAAGAGCCTCGACTGGAAACGTCGCGTCTGGCGACGGATCAAGCAGATGAAGCGACTCGCCTTCGAGACCGATCACCCGATCTATGATCCTGGAGATGCCAGCATCGACATTCAGAGCAAGCTGTTCCGGCAGGCCCTGGCCACTCTTTCCGCCAAGCAACGCGCCGCGTTGCTGTTGCGGGAAATGGAGGAACTCTCCTTCCGGGAGATTGCCGAGGTGTTGGAGTGCAGCGAGGCCACCTGTCGTGTGCATCACTACCGTGCCCGCGAGAACATGCGCAAGCTGTTGACACGGTCAGGAGATCAGGCGCTTGCCGATGAGATGGGAGGGCAGCAGATATGAAAAAGCTGTTCGAGGATTCCGGTTATCGGATGAGCGAGACGGAGCAGGAAGAGGTCTGGCGGCGGATAACTCAGACCCGGCAGCGGCCGACCCCGACGCGCTGGCTTTTCCGCCCTGCGGTTGTGACCGTCACCGTCGCGGTGGCGGGGCTGTTCATCTTTATGCTCATCAGAGATCGAGATACGCTGATTATCGATCCGGGGGAGATGAAATCACTCTTCAAGTCGCCGGCACGCGAAATTCGGGAGGACATTCCCGAACCGGCCGTTGCCGCGTCGGATTACGAAAACTCGGAGTCGCCGATTCCGGATTCCGGCCGGGAGACGGAGCCGCTCGATCTGGCGCAGGGTGGTGTCCCCCGGGTTGCTGACGGTACCCCGCGCGAAACGGATGATGCGCCAATGGCGAAACTTCGGCGGTTGGAACAACAGCTGGAGCCTGACCTGGCACTGGCGGTCCCGCTGTACGATGAGTCCGATAAGGGGTTGGGAGATGAGCTGGAAGATGCAGCCGCGGCGCCGCCGCCGTCCACACGAAGCAGTACCGTCGCTTCACCGGAGGGACGCGATCGGTCCGCGGCTGTGCTTCAGGACATCAC
>JBDRBC010000496.1:0-3073 GCA_043823125.1 bacterium
GGGGCTGCTCGCCAGGACCGCTTCCACTTCCCCGTTTCGCGCATCCTCCAGCAGTTGATTCAGCCCGGGACGATCGAGGGTCGCTCCGCTGATGCCACTGTCACGGTACGTCTTCTCCACCAGGAATCCCTGCTCGATCGCCAGGTTCCAGAGCGATTGGACTTGCGAGTTGATATCCTCGTGAACGGTGGCAGTGCAATGATATACATGGACTTTCATGGTCATCCCCCTCTTTCAGCCGTGCCTTCGCGACCACATTCTAACAGGGCCCAGGTACCTCCACAAGCGGTTCCACCCCCACGGCAGAGTCCCGCCCAGGGAAGGTTCTGGAAACGGGGGACCTTCTGGCAACAGGAGGCGTTCCGGAAAAGCCGAGAGGGAAAGTTGTGCTTCCCGAGCATTTGGATATTCCCTTGCCCCCCTATATGCTATGCTGCAATCGCGACTGTCCCTGGCCCGGACTTTTGGATCGCCGAGCGATCCCGCTTGCGTGATGACATGGACAACCTGCTGCGCCTCCTTGCTCCAGACACCCGAGCCGTCGCATCGTCAGGATCGCGCAGGCAGCGTAGATGCAACAGCCATCCCCCGAGCGGTTTCAGGTCGGTTGTCCGATAGTCTGGGTCGATCCGGACCCCATTCGTCTGGAGCGACTCCATGGCTGACGGCAAGGCTGGCAACCCCCACTTTCCCCATCTCTTCAAACCGCGAAAAATAGGCAGGTTCACGGCGCCCAACTCGGTCAAGTACGCGGCCTGTTCGGTTTCCAACTTCAACAACCTGGATGGGTCCATCACCGAGCGCGAGTTTGCGCGCATGCAGATCATCTGCGATACCGGCGCGGGAATCATCACCAACCAGGGCGCCTACCCCGACCCGGAGGGGATGGGCAAGGCCTATCTGCGTCAGATATCCATCGCCGACGATAGGTACTTACCCGGTCTCGAACGAATCGCGAACATGATCCACGACGCCGGTGCTCTGGCGGTGCAGCAGATTCTCCATGCCGGTCGCTATGGTGGGATTCACAGTGATCACAGCTTGCAACCATCGGAGGTGCCACAGACCCTGCCCCACTTCCGCCCACCCCGGAAAATGACCAGGGAGCAGATTCGAACCTGCATCCGGTACCATGCGGAGGCTTCCGCTCGCGCCATCCGCGCAGGATTCGACGGCATAGAGATCACCGCCTTCATGGGCTATTTGCTGGCCACTTTCCTTTCCCCCTTCACAAATGATCGCACCGACGAGTATGGCGGCTCCCTCGAGAAGCGCGGTCGCTTCATGTTGGAACTGATCGAGGCGATCAAGAACGAGATTGGCGACCGCACCTTCTGGATTCGCCTCAACGCCACCGAGCTGATGGACGACCGCGGTGGCAATTCAGAGGAGGAATGCCTCGGTTACATGAAGATGGCCCAGGATGCCGGGGCGGACGGCATCAGCGTGGTCATCGGCTGGCATGAATCCACCAAGGGGGCTCTGGGCAGGGACGTTCCCACCGACCACTGGCTGTATCTCGCCGAGAACGCCAAGAAGGAGCTGGACATCCCCCTCGCCTTCGGGCCCCGTTTCGGCGATCCGGTCCTGGCGGAGAAGGCCCTGGCCGACGGCGTCATCGACTTCTGGGAAGTCTGCCGCCCCTTTTTGGCCGACCCGAAACTGCTCGTCAAGGCGAGAGAGAATCGCGTGCAAGACATCAAGCCCTGCGTGGGCGGATTGACGTGCCTGTCCAGGATGTTCCGCAATCTTCCCTATATCTGCTCCATAAACCCCGCTCTGGGTCACGAATACGAATCGGAATACCGGATCGAGCCCACCAGCCACCCCAAAACTGTATTCATCATTGGAGGCGGCCCGGCCGGCATGGAAGCGGCCGTTACCGCCGCCAAGAGAGGCCACCAGGTCAAACTGCTCGAACAGTCCGACCGCCTGGGCGGACAGCTGAATGCGGCTGTCACCGAGATCGCCGGCGGCCGGGTCTTCAACAAGTTGATGAGCTACTACCAGGTGCAGCTGGAGAAATATGCGGTGGATGTTCGACTGAATACCACCGCTGACTGGAAGATGATCGCCCAGACGAGACCGGACGTGGGCATCGTTGCCACCGGGGCCAGGATTGCCGACGTGGAACTGGCCGGCTTGGAAAAGTATCGGGTAATCTACGCCGATCGTTTCACCGAGAACGACATCGCCAAAGGCGAGATGATCATCGTCATCGGCGGGGATCGGGCCGGCCTCGTCGTGGCGGAGCGCCTGGCCCAGGATGGCAACCAGGTGGCGATCGTGGATCAGGGCCGCAAGATCGCCACGGATGTGATCCCCACCTTCAAATGGCGCCATGTTTCTTGGCTCATGGAGCTGGAGATCGAGATCATCAAGAACACCCGGATCGTGTCGGTTTCCCCGCAGGGCCTGCGCCTGAAGAACCGGGACGGCGAGGAAAGCGTCAGGTCGTTCGACCGACTGGTTGTCGCCGGACCGAGAACGTCCGTCAATGCCCTGTCCCGGGAGCTGCTCTTCAGCTGTGACGAGCTGTACACGATCGGTGATGCCGTCACACCGCGCAACATCTGCGAGGCCGTACACGAGGGCTTCAAAGTCGGGGTTCGAATCTAGATTCTTGGCACCTGATGATAGGCACCGGTGAGCCGCCCGGATAGCCAAGTGAGGACGAAGGACAACACATGAGCACCTCACTGACCCATGAAGTCCTGCAAGTCGGCCCGGGTAATACAGCCTGCCTGCTCGGCAATCTGGCCATCGTACGGGGAGCCCTCGAAGCCGGAGTACAGTTCTTCTCCTGCTATCCCGGCACGCCCGCCTCCGAGGTTGGCGATACATTCGCCCGCATCGCCAAGGATGCCAAGATCCTCTTCGAGTACTCGATCAATGAAAAGATCGCCCTCGAGATCGCCTTCGCCGCGAGCCTCACCGGTGCTCGCGCCATGTGCGGCATGAAACACCTCGGCCTCAGCTACGCCGGAGATCCCCTTTCCACCATGCCCTACCTGGGGGTCAAGGGTGGCCTGGTGATCCTCGCAGCCGGCGATCCCTCCGCCATCACCAGCCC
>JBDRBC010000497.1:0-5751 GCA_043823125.1 bacterium
TCCATAGACTTGGTCTGCGACCACGGCCACCTGACGACCGGTCATGTCAAAGACGGCAATCCGAACTTTCTGCGATCGATCCACCGAGAAGGAAACAGTTGTTTGTGGGTTGAAGGGGTTGGGATGAACAGGAGACACACCATGCCAGATTAATATTTTCCGGGGGATCTATGGTATACTTGGCCCACATTATCGAGGAGGTTTTCCATGTTCACCAGCTCATTTCGTTCTGGTCTGGTTGGGCTCCTGGCAGTGGCCCTGTTCTCTGCGGGCCTGCAGGCGGCTACCTTCGTCGAGGATTTCTCCAGCACTGAATATTGCGACCAGCTGGCCACCACGGCCTGGTGGGACACCGGGGCAGGGGATATCAAGCTTTTCCCTTTCGAGATCAGCATGACGGGTAACTACGACACCCCCGGCACTGCCCGTGACCTGGTCATCGCCGGAGACTATGCCTTCATCGCTGACGACGGCTCTGGGTTGCAGATCCTTGATATCACCGATCCGGCCAATCCCGGGTTTCTGGGGAGTTTCGACACCTCGGGCCGGGCCTTCGGGGTGGCGATCGCCGGCGATCATGCCTATGTGGCGGACTACGGGTCCGGCCTGGTGGTACTCGACATCAGTGATCCCACTAACCCCATCTACGCGGGGGGGTGGGACATGCCTGGCGATATGTTCCGGAATGTGGCTGTCGTGGGTGATTATGCCTACATGGCCGATCGCAGCAGTGGTTTGCAGATAATGTACATCAGCGATCCCACCAATCCGGTTCCGGCTGGAAACTACAATACATCCGGCTGGGCCTACGATGTGGTCATCGGTGGCGATTGTGCCTTCGTGGCGGACCTGTCCTCCGGCCTGCAGGTGATCGACATCAGCGATCCCCTCAATCCGTTCCTGCTGGGGAGCCTGGACACTCCCGGTAGCGCTCGGGGGCTGACCGTCGTGGGCGATTACGCCTATATGGCCGACGGAGGCTCCGGTCTTCAGGTAATCGACATCAGCGATCCGGCCAATCCCTTTGCTGCCGGAAGTTGCGGCATTGCCGGTGACGCCCAGACCATCGCCATCTCCGGCGATTATCTCTACATGGCCGCCTACGATGGCGGCTTCAGTGTGCTCGACATCAGTGATCCGACCAACCCCATTCTCCTTGACGTCTTCGATACGCCAGGGCTCGCGATGAAAGTGGCCATCGCCGGCGACCAGGCCTACCTGGCAGACGGTGAGGGCGGTCTGCAGGTAGTTCGGGTTGCCGATCCGGTTCTTCCTCCCCGGAGGGTGGGGAGTCTTGAGGCATCCGGTCTGGGAGATCTGATCGTTGTCGGTGATCACATCTTCTCGGTAGGTTATGAAGGCCTGCAGGTGATCGATATCAGCGATCTGCGCCGTCCTGAAATCGTCTGGAACAACGGCTTCCCGTATGTCTATGATCTTGTTGCCAGCGGTGATTATGCCTACCTGTCAGGCGCCAACTACGGACTCCTGATACTGGATATCAGTGACCCCGTCAACCCGGTCTACCTGGGAAACTGTGAAACACCAGGTTCTGGGTTGGCGGTCGCCATTACTGATCGCTACGCTTTTATCGCGGATGACGAGGACTTCGGGGTGGAGGTGATTGATTTCGCCGATCCCACCAACCCTGTCAACGTGGGGAGCTATTATGAACCTGGGGGCTGCTGGCCCAAGGACGTCGCCATCGCCGGCGACCGTGCCTACATTGCCGGCTATGCTACCGATCTGGTAGTGCTCGATATCAGCGACCCGACGAATCCCGCCTATCTGGGCAGCAGCGATGTCACCCCTGGCGCCTCTCGCCGTCTCGCCGTCGCTGGCGATCACGCCTACCTTGTGGATTCCTGGGGCCTGCATGTGGTAGACATCAGCGATCCCACCAACCTTACCCTCCTGGGAACCTACGATCCGGTAGGCATGAGTATCAATTTCTTCAAGATTGCGGGCGATTACGCCTACCTCGGAGGTCCGAACTCCTCCCTGCTCGTGGTCGATATTTCCAATCCAACGAACCCAGTACTGGTGGGAACCTATAATTCAAGTAGCGGGGGGAATATTTATACATTCGCCCTCGCCGGGGATTATCTCTTTGCACGGTGCGGGTCAGGCCTTGATATCGTCCAGGCGTTATGGCGCCAGTTCGACCCGGCTCGCCCGGTCGGGCAGTCGCTGGCCATTGATGCAACCGACGATTCGATCTCGCGGGTGCGACTCGCGGCTGCCCAGACCGACTCCGTCCAGTGGGAGATGAGCGCCAACGGTGGCGTCGACTGGCAGGAACTGTTGCCTGATTTCACCTGGCAGCGGATGGCCGCGGTGGGCAGTGACCTGCGCTGGCGCTCGACCCACGTCCACGAGAGCCCGGGCGTGAATCCCAGCTGTTCGGAACTCACCATCGGGTGGCTTTTCGATTGTCCGACCATCGACGACGTGGTCGACATTCCGGCCGACCAGGGGGGACAGGTCCGTATCGGTTTTTCCCGTTCGGGTCGCGATTTTGCCGATGAGATGGACTTGCCCATCGATGACTATTGCCTGTGGCGCCGGGTCGATGATCGGTCGGTCCGCAAAAACCTCGACATACTTCGAGACACGCAGGGACCGGCCGCTGGCTCTGAGGTGTTTGATTCGTACTTACGGCCTCTTGGTGATCGAATTTTTATGATCGGCGGCCAAGGTGAAGCGCTTGGGCAATTTCCTCTTGGAGTCTGGGAGGCGGTGGGCAGCTTCTCGGCAACCCAGCAAGATCATTACCTGACACCAGTAACGACCTTGACTGATTCTTCAGGGGCGGGAATTCCCTGGTCAGTCTTCTGTGTTACTGCCCACACCACAACACCTTCCATCTGGTACTGCAGCCCACCGGACAGCGGCTACTCCGTGGACAACATTGCCCCGGCGATCCCGGGAGGTTTCATGATGGGGGAGAACTCTGTCCTGATCTGGGACGCCTCGCTGGAACCGGATTTCCAGTACTATACGGTCTACGGTTCGGCGGTCGATCACTTCGACGAGACCGCAGTCCTGGTTGATTACACAATTGAAACCAGCCTGGACGTAAGCGGACAGACATATTCCTTCTTCCTGCTGACGGCCTCTGACTATGCTGGTAACGAGAGCGATGCGGCTGCAGTGGATGCATTGTCCGCTGTTCCTGATGCTGAGCCGCTGAACTTTACCTTACACCAGTGCGCGCCCAATCCGTTCAATCCCTCGACGACGATCACATTCGACCTGCCGATGCCTTCAAGGGTTGACCTGTGGATATTCGATCTCTCCGGCCGACTAGTGAGAATGCTCATGAGTGATGTATCTGTCGGGGCGGGACGCAGTCAAGTTGTCTGGGACGGCAATGATGACACCGGGAGATCGGCCGCCTCCAGCACCTACTTCTACCGCTTGACCGCGGGCCCCCACACCGAGACAAAGCGGATGGCGCTGGTGCGATAGGCCAGGCCCTCTTCTTCGAACCCTCGGTGACCACTGGCGCCAATGCGTCCTTCTCGCTGAGCGTAGGGATCTTCGTACAGATCGATCCGAGCCCAAAAGGCCTGGCTGATCGACCACGCTTGCTACTGTAGCCGAATCGCTTAAGGTTGTTGCTTCTGAATATTTTATCCGAGTAGCAGCGCGATCGTTTGGTGGCAGACATCGGATCGCTGGAGATGACCTGTCTTCAGTTCATATCCAAGAGAAATACTCAGAACATTCCGAACAGAGTCACGCTTGGTACCCAAGTCTTTCAGTCACGGAAAAACACCTGAGAGGTCAGATAGGCTGCCCGGATATCATGTTTCGTAAGCCCCTCAACGGTAAACAGATGGCACGAATCCCGACCAATTGACAGCGGTTCAGGCTCAAACAGAGACCCGCGAGAGCGGGATTCTCGTCTCAACTTCGTCTGAAAACCCTCTCAAAGTCTCAGGAATCGGGGATTGAGCCACTCCGCGTGACCACGCCCAATCGATTTGCCCCGGGTTCACGATTCTGCTATACCTATGCCACGAAGTGATCTGATAACAGCAGGCCGGCTGAGGTGGATGATGTTCCTGTACCAGCAATCCAACCGTTACTTCGCCCAGATCGCGGGTGGTCTCGAGGCCCTCGGCGCCGCGGAGCTAGGTCACCTTGGTGCGTCGAACATCCACCCGGTCCATCGCGGACTCCACTTCACGGCGGATCCGAACGTTTTGTACCGGATAAACTATCGCTCGCGTCTGCTCTCTCGCGTGCTGGCGCCGCTGGTCACCTTCAAGTGCCACGATGACGACTATCTCTACCGCAAGACGAAACAGATCGACTGGCCGTCGCTGCTGCGCCTGGATCAGACCTTCGCCGTCTTCGCCAACGTGTCCGGTAGCAAGATTTCCCACAGCCAGTACGCCGCGTTGCGGGTGAAGGACGGCATCGTCGATCTGTTTCGCGATAAGCTGGGCCGGCGACCCGATGTCGATCCGCGAGAGCCCGACCTCTGGATCAACCTGCACCTGGCGGACGATTGCGCCACCTTGAGCCTCGACACCTCGGGCGGCTCTCTGCACCGGCGCGGCTACCGCCAGGAATCGGTCGAGGCCCCCATGCAGGAGACCGTTGCCGCCGCCATCGTGGAGCTTTCAGGCTGGGATGGCACTCGGCCCCTGTATGATCCCATGTGCGGGTCGGGTACCCTGCTCAGCGAGGCGTGGCTGAAATACTGTTGCATCCCGGCAGGCTTTCTGCGGCGGAAGTTCGGCTTCATGATGCTGCCTGACTTCAACCCGGAGATCTGGCGCGCCGAGAAGAAGACAGCCGATGAGCGGATCCGCGAGATTCCGGGCGGACACATCCGGGGCAGTGACCGTGACCGTCAGGCCGTTGGGATTGCCCGGCGTAACAACACCCCGCTGCCTTACGGCGACGAGCTGCGCGTACAGACCCGGGACTTCCGGGCCCTGAAGGAGCTCGAAAATCGGGTCATCCTGTGCAACCCGCCCTACGGGATGCGGTTAAGGGGGCCCGGGGACATCGGCGATTTTTACCAGGAGCTGGGAGATTTCCTCAAGCAACGCTGCACCGGGAGCGAAGCGTACATCTACTTCGGCAAGAGGGAGTTGATCAAGAAGATCGGGCTGAGGTCCACCTGGAAGAAGCCGCTGGCCAATGGTGGGCTGGACGGTCGTCTCGTCAAGTACGAACTCTTCTGACGCGATAACCGTCGTGTAGTCCCTGCCCGGGGTTCCAGCTAAGGAGCTGTGTCGCCAGCACCGTGCCGCCGCGCCAGTGTATCCACGATTTGCATGCAGAAGTCGGTGAGGGATGGGTCCCGCGCCCCCATGACCAGGATCAGGTCGCCCGGTTGCGCAACGTCGGCTAATTCGCCCACGATATCCTCACGCCGAGCCTGGAAGTGAGCCGTAGCCCCGCTGGCCGACACCGCCTCCACGATATCCCGTGACGAGATATCCCGGGTCACACTCCCGCCGGCATAGTAGATCTCCGGCAACCACACCTGATCCACGGCGCGTAACTTCAGGCTGAACGTCTCGATGAGCGCGTCACGCAGAAACCGCGTCGGGCCATACCCGTGAGGCTGGAACACCGCCAGCAACCGGCCGCCGGTGGAGCGGTCCAGGTGGGAGTGGGCCGCGGCGAGGGCGGCGCCGATCTTGTCCGGATTGTGGGCGAAGTCGTCGATCACTTCGATGCCGTTGCAAGTCCCAACACTCTGGAACCGGCGTGATACGCCCTTGA
>JBDRBC010000498.1:0-4452 GCA_043823125.1 bacterium
GCGCCGTTTCCATCGCGGACCTCCTTGTAATTCTGTTTGAAAAACTTGTATCGATATGGCTGGGCGGTGATGACTGGCCCGGGACAGGTCGTCATCATGTGCCCCTACCCTTATATGTCGAAATTTCGATGGGAAACGCCCGAGGATGGAAGATATTTGCAAGTGATTTGTAACTGCCTATTTCACATAAAGTTTTACAGGCCTCAGAAGCAGAAATATTTCACTTTTTTCGTAGCCAGAATTGAAAATTCGCCGAGAAAGCTTAGGACTGATCGTGACCAATGCTAAAACGAGTCCGATATCCCTTGATTTCCGGGTCATACATGATCGGATCGCCTGGAATCTGGAAGAATGCCTGAAGGTTCTTCGTGAGATCTTCCTTTCGTTTTTGGTTCTTTCTGTCGGCGAACTTACTTTCCCAATCAATCACGCCCCGCTCTTCAGCAAATGCGTACAGCAGATTCCACTGTACTGTTGGTTTGGAATTTCGTGTGTTGTAAATGCCCATCTGTATGTAGTTGTAGATTCGCCTTTTATCGCCAGCGGTGATCTGAACCGTGTGCCCATCACGAAACTTGATGGTGACGTCTTTCCATTGCGTACCCGCTGGTGTGGGGAAATGCTCCAGTGATCCCTTGGTCGTTGCCTTCGAAGACTTCTTCTTGATCAGCTTTTCAACACTGCTCAGCTGCCGTGGTTCGCCAACAGAGAGAAGGACCTTTTCATCTGGCTCCATGGTGTTTTGATTCTGGCGGTGATCCCGTTGCCATTCAGACAGGCCGAGCTTGTCCAGCACGTTTCGTACGCTGCCTATACTTTCTCGGATTGCTTTGACGGCCGGTAGGTTGTCTAGTCTGAGGAGGTCCCGACGATGTTTATCTAGTACTGGATTAAGAATGGAATCCTCTGCTTCGGCGAGTATTCTCATCTGCTCAGCGATTGAACGGCGCTTCTTTGGCTTGGCTGGCTCATCTGACAAAGCGTTGCAGTCCCTTCATCGTGTGCTTGCACCCGAGCAATAAGTCATCAACCAGAACACCTACACCCGACAGATTCCAAATGTTTCCGGTATATTATAAGTGATGGCAGTATTGCCGGCTAGACGAGCTCATATATCTGAAGCGTATTCTATCATCTATCGCTTATCCAGGGCAGGTATCATGACCAAAAATCCACCTCTCGCTGATCCTGATCTGGATCGGCAGGCCGAAGATTTGACGGCCCTTGCGTTGATCCTCGCCACCGGCTACCTCCGCCTCCAAGCCACCGGAAGCGTAGAAGCCAAGCCACAAGTCGAGAAGCCGAAACTATCTGCCTCACTCGCCATCAATCCACTTGCTATGTCCCGCCGGCAGAGTGATGAATCGATGTGTCGCGAACCATAACCTGTTGCCCCGAAGGGAGATAACCGTGCCAGACAAGCCCGCCCGCCGACCCGACGATCACATGAGCCCTGCCACCCGCCGACAGGTCGAAGCAGAACTCGCCAGCGGCCGCGACGAGACCAATCCCGACCATCTCTTCTCGATGACCGCTACCGCCCTGCTCCTGGCCATCAACGACGGCCTGATCGACCCTGTCCGGCTGGCCCGACAACAGCTCGCCGCCAGAGGGGTCGACGGCAACGGGACATGGGTCGGCTTCTCTCGCGCAGAGCAGATCCACCTGGGAGGCGAGGACGAGTGATGGGCTACTGCCGACTGATTCGACAGGAGATGGCGCGGGCTGGCCATATCGGCGCGGCTGACCCACGGCACGTGGAAGCGTGGATGCGACTGGAGCACGGCTGCCTCGATGGGCTGTCCGTGTCGCAGTTCGCCGCCGAAGTGAAGACCGCCCTCGAGTGCATCGCGGCCGGTCCGGTAGCTTACAGTGAGTCGTTGGCCCTGAGCATGGGGCTATAACCCTAATCGAGAACTTGGAGGAACCATCATGACGACCAAACGCACATCGACCAAGGCCAGCAAGACCCGCACGACCAAGAAAGCAGCCGTGAAGACAGCGGTAAAGAAGAAGGACCCGGCCAAGCCCAAGGCGTCCGCGAAGGCTGAGCGCGATCCACGGTTGCCGGCGGTCGGGTCAACACTGACGCGGCAGTTCAAGGGTAAGGACATCGTCGTCGAGGTGACCGAGGATGGTTTCCGATACAAGGACAAGACGTTCAAGAGCATCAGCGCCTGCGCCCGGCATATCACCGGCTACGGAATCAGCGGGCCGGTTTTCTTCAAGCTGGTCGAGCCGAAGCCCGCCCAGGCGAAGAAGGAGTCGTGATGGGTACCCCGAGTATAGCAGTGCAGATCCAGGAACTCAGGAGTATGACGTTGGCCGAGTTACGCGAGAAGCACCTGGAACTCTACGGGACGGAGACGAGAAGCCACCACAAGGACCAGCTGTTCAAACGGCTCGCCTGGCGAATCCAGGAGCTCAAGTACGGCGGACTGTCCGATAGGGCGAAGCGACGGGCGGAGGAGATCGCAGATGACCTCGACGCCCGGTTCCTGCCGCCGCGAGAGCCGAGGGTGACCACACCTCCGCGCCAGCCATCTGGTGGTACGCCCATGAAACCCGGCACTACCCTGACCCGCGAGTACCGAGGCGAAATCCATCAGGTCACCGTCCTGGACCGGGGCTTCGAGTACTCCGGTAGGAGGTTCCGATCGCTCAGCGCCGTCGCCAAGGCGATCACCGGCTCGATCTGGTCGGGTCCGCTGTTCTTCGGGCTGAAGCAGAGGAAAATATCATGAGCGAAGTCCGCTTTTTCCAGACTCGGGTAGGGAGGAGATTCTACGAGTCCACCCTACCCGAACTGGTCAACCAGCTCTCCCGCCTGAACGATCTCCTCGCCGTGATCGTGGCCCGCCAGGAATCCCAGGACAAAGAACCGGAATCCACTAAGGGTGAAAACCGTGGTTCCCCGTAGAAAGCAATCCACCCCCGAATCCGTCCGGGGCGCCGTCTACACGCGAGTCAGCACTCCGGACCAGGCCGAGGGCGAGTTCAGCTCTATCGACCATCAGCGGGAGGCGGGAGAGTCGTTCATCGCAGGACAAGCCAGCAACGGATGGGTGGTAAGCACGACCCAGTACGACGACGCCGGCTTTTCCGGATCGAACACCGACCGCCCAGCACTCGACCGCCTCCTACAGGACGTGGCCGCTGGACTCGTCGACGCCATCGTGGTCTACCGCCTGGACCGAATCTCCCGGCCCATCTTCGATTTTGCTAGGATCATCCGGCACCTGAATCAGCATGGCTGTGCCTTTGTCTCCATCACCGAACAGTTCGACACTTCCACTCCCCAGGGGAAACTCCACCTGAACATGATGCTCAGCTTCTCGGAGTTCGAGCGGGAATTGATCTCCGCAAGGACTCGCGACAAAGTCATCGCCGCCCGCAAACGGGGCCGGTGGACAGGTGGGATTCCGCCCCTTGGGTACGACCTACTGCCGGAAGGCGGAGGGCTGGTGGTCAACCCCAACGAGGCCGAGCGGGTCAGGGCCATCTTCCGGCTCTACATCCAGCAGGAATCGCTGACCGGCACCTTGGCTGAACTTCGTGAACGACAATGGAAGACGAAGTCCTGGACGACCAAACGGGGCCACACGCGTGAGGGCGTGCCGTTCCAGAAAGGATCGCTCCGGCGACTGCTCACCAACGTAACGTACCGTGGGCAGGTTCTCTGTAAAGGAGAGGTCTACGACGGACTCCACGAGGGAATCGTCGATGATGATCTCTGGGACCGGGTCCAGCGGTTGCTTACAACCAATGGTAGGACCGGTGGCAGCGGAGCGAAAAACCGGCACGGGGCGTTGTTGCGCGGACTCATCCGGTGCGCCAATTGCGATGCTGCGATGACGCACACGTTCACGAAGAAACGATCCCGGCTTTACAGGTACTACTGCTGCACCCGTGCGCAAAAATGTGGCTGGGACTCCTGCCCAACCAAATCAATCCCGGCCACCGAGATCGAGCGGGTGATCGTCGAGCGCATTCAGGTGATCGGGAAAGACAGACGGCTCGTCCGCGCCACAGTCAAAGCAGCAACGGACCAACTCGCCCAGCAGCACCGGCTAGTCCAGGGCGACATCCGCGCCTGTGAGCGCGATCTGGCGCGTCTCAGGGCGGAAGAGAAGCAGGTCTTCCAGGTCATCGGTCGCGGCGGCAAGGCGGCTGAGAGAGCGGCGGTGAGACTGGAAAACATCGCCCAGGAATCCTCCTCCCTAAAGGACCGGCTGGGTTCACTCACCCGGCATGCGACCGACCTCGAGATCCAGACCATCAACCCCGACGACCTCCGCATCGCCCTCGAATCATTCAGCGAAATCTGGACCGTATTGCTCCCCCAGGAGCGAGCCCGAATCATCCACCTCCTGATCCAGCAGGTGGACTATGACGGGGAGACCGGGACGCTGGGCATCACGTTCCATCCGGTAGGGATCAGGGCACTGGTAG
>JBDRBC010000499.1:0-2956 GCA_043823125.1 bacterium
CGCAACCTCCTCTCCTGGCCCACCGAACGCATCCGCACCAGATAGACGCCGGCGGCCGTGGACCGACTCAATTCGTCATTGCCGTCCCACGCCAGCAAGCGGACCTCGCCGGCGACCAGGCTCTCGTCGAGCAGGGTCCGAATCCGGCGCCCCATCAGATCGTAGACCACCACCGTGGCCGGACCGGAGGCGATGGGACGCAACATGAAGGTCGTGCCGCCGCTGAACGGATTGGGGTCGGCGAAGGAGAACAGGCTGCTCTGAAGCGCCAGGTCCTCCACGTCGGCGAGGGTCGCCACAGCGATAGACACAGTGGTCGGTTCGCTGCATTCACCGTTGTCGTCGAAGACGATGTAGGTGAAGGAGTCCGCGCTGCCGGACTTGTCGCCGTCGTACCGATAACCGATGTCGCCAGTGACGGGATCGATATGGGTGATGACGCCCAATTCCGGAGGATCAAAGATCACCACTCTCGACGGCACGAGGTTTCCGTCCAGGGGAAAATCGTTGACCAGACAGGGGATCACCGACGGCATATCCGGCTCCACCTCGACCTGGTCGTCCTGACCCACCGGCGCGCGGCGCGAGGGAATCCGGTCGAGGGCGCATAAATCGTCCATCACATCACCGCTGGTGCGGGTGTTCAGCCCCAGAGACTCGCCGGGAATGATGATGACCGGACCGGGCGCCAGGATATCCGCCTCGCTGATCTCCAGGCCGGTGAGCGGGCAGATAGTGCCCAGCGAAGCCGAGTCGCGACGCAGGGAGAAGTGGATCTTGTCCACGTTGCTGTTGTACTCGCCGTCACCGTCGTCGTAGATCATCAGGGCGTCGATGTCGTCGCCCGCGGGATCGAGGCCCAGGTCGGTGTCGGCGTGGGCGTAGACTCGCATGCTGGTCAACGAGCTCTGGTACTTCACCAGCACATCCGCCGCGGAGACCAGGTTGGCGGCGGCGGTGGCGTAGTTCGGCGGCGTGCCGGGCGGCATGATCTCGGTCCGGTCGCTGAAACTCGCGTCCAGGAAAAAGAAGACATATCCCTCCAGATCGGCCGGCCGTGTCCCGAGGTCGAGCGCGTCCAGGTTGTCGCCGTCGTCCGGCAACTGTTTCCAGGTGGGCGGGTTATCCTCTTCCAGGCCGAAGCCCGGACGTCCCGAGGGAGCAACGCCGTCGCCGTCGAGGATGGCCCGATTGCCGGGCGCGAAGCTCGGCAGGGTCGGACGCAGCGGCCCACGGTAGGCGAACACGTCAGCGGATGCTTCCAGGTTGCCGGCGGCACCTTCGGAACGCACGTCGGGCGCCGTATACCCCGCGGCACCGTTGGCGAACTCGTCCACCGAGAAGCGGACCCGCCCGCCGCGGTCGTTGCCGAAGGAGAGCGCGTCCACCTCGAACACGCCGCTCACGCCCGGGGACGTGATGCCGAGATCCGCCGGGGTGAGCATGACCCCGGGCCTGATGGTGGGGCCGAATACCGGTCGATTGGGTCCGGGCGCACCACCGGCGCCGGGCGTCAGTACATCACCGGCGGTGATGGCGGCCGCGCCCCAGGCCGGCGCCGCGCCGTGTGTCGGTCCCTGGCAGTCGATGGAGAAGGACACGCCGCCGCCAGAACCCAGGAGGATCACCCGGATCTGGTCGGGCACGTTGTCGACCACCAGGTCGAGCTCGACCCGATTCCCCGCCACCACGATTTCATCCCGATGGAACAGGGCGCCGAGTTCCAGACCGCGCTCCGTGACGGCCGTCGGGTACAAAACGAGCTCGAGACCGAGCACACCGTCCGAGGCGTCCAGTCGGGCATCCCCGACGATGACGCCGAGGATCTCGGCATTGAACTCCACACTCCCTTGCAAGTTGGAGACCCCGGTTGGACTGGCACGATCGGCATGGATCGCCACGCTGGTGACGATCTCGCCCGCCGGGATCACGCCCGGGGACAGCGGCGTCCCGTAGGTGCCGTCCTGGGTGATGTCCACGGCCAGCGGGGCGGCCAGCAGCACATCGCCCTGTTCCAGGAAGAGCCGGATGTCGGTGTCGCTGGTCAGGGCGCCGGGCTGCACCGATCCGATCTCCTCCATCATCTGGCTGGTCAGGCCGGTGATGTTGCTCACGGTGGACACCTGGGCTCGCGCCAACCAGGGTGTGCAGAGCAGAAACAGCACCACGGCAAGGACAACGAATTCCGAGAACGGTACAAGGAAGCGGCCAGGGGCGCGCTCTTCACGGTCGGGACAGCTGTTTCGGGTATTCATGGCTCTCTCCTTTACGCGTTCGATCCGGATCGATTCGGATCGAGGGGAACAAGTGCGACATCCCGTCACACCTGCATGCGCAAAAGGATGTCGATGTTTGCAGAGGAGAAAACGGCGTATGCCCTGGGCCTTGCCCCGAGTTACGTCCAGAGAATGATTTTCCGACCTTCATCGGGAAACCGCGCCCCGGCACTGGTTGTGGATGCGCACAATGCCGTCGCGGGTCAGCCTGCGGATTTTTTTCCTGTCTGGGCGATTAGTCAGAGAGCTGGTGGGTGGCGTCGAGGTGGCCGCAGGAAGGCATCAGACGATCTGGAACGGTCGGGAACAACCTCGGGGGTGTGCGTCGAGGAAGCCACTTCCCCCAGTACCCGTTTGCATAGTATTGAAGTATAGGATAGAATGATTTCGCGGTCCCCCGGCGCGACTTACATGCCATACGACCCATCGAAGACGGACCTATCACAACACCCCCGTTGCGCCACCGGGTCGAATCCTACACCCCCCCTCTCAGGGGAGAGCGGCATGTTCGAGATCAGCCACGGAGATGACGGACACTACTATTTCTCGGGCAAGCTCGACGCCTCGCACGCCGAGAAGACCAGGGAATTCTTCGACTCGATCCAGGAGTCGTGCGTCCTCGACTTCGAGAACCTGGTGTACATCTCGAGCATTGGGCTGGGCCTGCTGGTCTCGACCAT
>JBDRBC010000500.1:0-2592 GCA_043823125.1 bacterium
CGAGGTGCTCTTCATCGACGCCCGCAAACTCGGTCGGATGGTGGACCGCGCCCACCGCGAGCTGACTAGCGAGGACATCGAGCATATCGGACGTACCTACCACGCTTGGCGGGGAGAGAAAAACGCCGGAAAGTACAAGGACATTCCCGGCTTCTGCAAGAGCGCCAAGTTGGAGGAGGTCCGCAAGCACGGTCACGTACTCACGCCCGGCCGCTACGTCGGCGCTGAGGCTCAGGAGGACGACGGCGAGCCCTTCGAGGAGAAGATGCAGCGGCTCGTCACGACGCTGCGGGAGCAGCAGACGGCGGCCGCGAAGCTGGATGCCGCTATTGCCAAGAATCTGAAGGAGTTGGGTTATGGCGGGTAAGCGGCAGGGAGGCCGGGGCATCCTGACGACGGAATTCGCGACACTGCTCGCAGAAGTGAAGGGACGCATTCTGGAAGCCCAGACCCGGGCAGTGCTTGCCGTTAACAGCGAACTTGTTCGCCTATATTGGGACATCGGGCGGATGATGACGTTCTATCGGGAGTACTCCGATCGGCTGGCGGTTGGGCTAGATTCGCTTGAACAATTACTCGCGGCGGGAAAAGTGCCGCAGCCGGTGGCACAAATTCATTTCGATCCAAAAGTGCCACAACCGGTGGCACTTTTTCAGGATTCCCTGCTCTGGTCTGTGCCTTGGGCGCATCACGTTGTCCTCATCGAGAAGGTCAAAGACCTTCCCACGCGCCGCTGGTACATGGAGCAAACCCTCGTCAACGGCTGGAGCCGGAACGTTTTGGCGTTGCAGATCGATGCAGAGGCCCATGCCCGGCGCGGCAAAGCCGTTTCCAACTTCGCGGCCATCTTGCCGCCGCCGCAATCCGACCTTGCGCAACAGACCCTCAAGGATCCCTACATCTTCGACTTTCTGACGCTCGAGGAACCGTTTCGCGAGCGTGAGCTGGAAACGCAGCTCGTGCGCCACCTGGAAGCGTTCCTGCTCGAACTTGGCCAGGGGTTCGCGTTCGTGGGAAGGCAGTACCGGCTCGACGTGGGCGGCGAGGATTTCTATATCGATCTGCTGTTCTACCACCTGCGTCTGCGGGCCTTCATCGTCATCGACCTGAAGAAGGGGAAGTTCAGACCCGAGTATGCCGGCAAGCTGAACTTCTACTGCAACGTGGTCAACGACCGCCTCAAGCAGTCCGATGATCAGCCCACCATCGGCCTGATCCTCTGCCAGGAGCGCGACCGGCTGCTGGCGGAATACAGTTTTGCCGGCATCGACAAGCCCATCGGCATTTCAACATATGAGTTGACGCGGGCACTGCCTCGGGAGCTGCAATCGGCGCTGCCGACGGTGGAGGAGATTGAGGCGGAGTTATCCGGGAATTTGAAGCCGACGCCGCGGACTCGTAGGAGGGAATCGTGAGCCGCGTGGAAACTGGGAAGCTCAACGCCGCTACCGGCCAACCGGAGCGCGGCAGAGAGGTCGCCGCGAATCTGAAGGAGCTTGGGTATGGCAGGTGAGTGGTCTTTAAGACGGTTTGGGGATCTCTATTCCGAGCCATCACGAAACGGATTAACAAAGCCCATGCGAGTCCGCGGTTCCGGAATCAAACTGGTCAATATGGGCGAGATATTTGCTCATGATCGACTCATTGACGTAGCTTGCGATCGGGCACCGCTGTCGAGCGAAGAAACTAAAGTATTCTTGCTGGAACCCGGAGATCTCCTCTTCGCCCGGCAGTCGCTAGTTCTGTCGGGAGCCGGCAAATGCTCGATATTCATTGATGATCATGAACCAGCTACATTCGAGTCCCACATTATCCGTGTTCGCCTTGATTTAGCACTTGCTGAACCACTCTATTACTACTACATGTTTCGCGGTCACTATGGCCGCTGTCTGATCAAGACGATAGTGGAGCAAGGGGCTGGAGCTTCCGGAATTCGCGGCACTGATCTACGAGAACTACTTGTGCCGGCCCCCGCCCTCTCCGAACAACGCGCCATCGCCCACATCCTCGGCACGCTGGACGACAAGATCGAGCTGAACCGGCGGATGAACGAAACGCTGGAGGCCATGGCCCGGGCGCTCTTCAAGTCATGGTTCGTGGACTTCGACCCCGCCCGCGCCAAGATGGAGGGCCGCTGGCGGCGGGGTCAATCGCTCCCCGGCCTCCCCGCTCATCTCTACGACCTCTTCCCCGACCGCTTCGTCAACTCCGAGCTGGGCGAGATTCCAGAGGGGTGGGAAGTTGGAGCGCTAGGTTGTACATTACAACTACGCCTTGAGCGATCCGAGCCATCCCCTGAGACTAAGGCCATCCCCTATGTACCTATTGATTGCATCTCACCAAAATCTTTATTTCTAACCACTAGTAAGAGTGGCGCGGAAGCGCAAAGTAGCCTTACGCGGTTTTACAAGGGAGATCTCCTGTTTGGGGCAATGCGGCCCTACTTCCACAAAGTTTGCATCGCGCCCTTCGGTGGAACAACGAGGACAACAGCATTCGTGCTCTTCCCCAAGGAGACCGTCGATTTTTCGTTCGCAACGCTATTGCTGCACCACTCCGACACAATCGACTACGCAACTCGGCACTCTACAG
>JBDRBC010000501.1:0-6882 GCA_043823125.1 bacterium
GTAATCATCGATCCAGTTGACCAGGAAGAAGGCCAGCTCGCCCGGCATGTCCATGGTGGTCGCCCGGCCGTCACCCGGCTCGGTGGGATCGGGTTCCCACATCACGAAATCATCGGCGTGGCAGTGCGTATAGGCGGTGCCTAGCTGGTGCCAGCCATCACCGATGGTGTTGAGGTAATCAGGATCGATGTTCATGGGATCGGGATTGAAATCGTTGATGAAGTCCCACTCGGCCATGACGGTCAGTGGGTCACCACGCCAGGGAGGCGGCATGAAATCGTCGGCCACGGCCGAGGCGGTCAGTCCTACCAGCATCAGAATGGTCAGTGCGAGAGTTAGCGATCGTTGCATGGGAAACCCCTTTGTTGGAACTCGTTTCATCGGTCACATCATCCTTGTTTCGTCTGCCCGAGGAATCTTTCACGGTGGAGTCTATAAATTTTTTGCGTGAGTCGAAAATATTTGCCCCCGGTCTGTCCAGATGCCATATACTCCCCCTTCACTACTGGCTCAACTGGGAGGTCACGATGCGCGTATCCACTACCAATCCGTCGTAGGGGGAAACCTGCGCCTGTGTCGCGGGTACCGGTGGTCGTTCTTTGACCGCCGTCCGGACCTGGGAGCCATTCCCGACTGATCGTTGTCAACGATCACGGTTCCTCTCCCCTCCCCCTCGAATCTCCGTAACAAAGTTTGTCTTGTCTTGTGCAGGACCATCGGTTCTCGTGACTCTCTGATCCCTTCGGAATAGATGAGGATCGGAATATCACACCCGGATTTCGTGAGAATTCCCGGGGGCCAAAGGGATACCATGACATCGAACCAAGATTCTCGAACGAATTCAAGTCCTTCCGACGAACCCGTCCCAGAGCGTGTCGTTTCCGCGGCGGAACCTGTTGCGGTTCCGGTCGATCAGCCGTCAGCACCCGCCGGCGGCATCTGGAGAACCGTCAAGGAGGCCATCGCCGGCGGCGAACACGATTACACGAGCATACCGCTGGGACGATCGGTCTTCTTGCTGGCCGTGCCCATGGTGCTGGAGATGATGATGGAGTCGCTGTTCATGATCTGCGACGCCTTCTTCGTCTCGCGCCTGGGGGTCGACGCCCTGGCCACGGTGGGTCTCACCGAGGCCATGGTCACCATCGTCTACGCGGTGGCGGTGGGGATCAGTTTGGCCGTCACCGCCATGGTGGCGCGCCGGATCGGTGAGCGGAACCGGGCCGAGGCCAACACGGCCACCATGCAGGCCATCATCCTGGGGCTGCTGGTCGCCCTGGTCATCGCCTTGCCCGGCGCGATTCTGGCGCCGCAACTGCTGCAGCTCATGGGCGGATCGGAAAGTCTCGTGGCCAGCGGGAGTGGGTACACCCGGGTGATACTGGGCGGCGCGGCCACCATCCTGTTGCTGTTCATGATCAACGCAGCCTTCCGCGGCGCCGGCGACGCGGCCTTCGCCATGCGGGCGTTGTGGCTGGCCAACGGCATCAACATCGTGCTCGATCCGTGCCTGATCTTCGGTCTGGGACCGTTCCCGGAGCTGGGGCTGACCGGCGCCGCCGTGGCCACCACCATCGGCCGCGGCTGCGGTGTGCTCTTCCAGCTCGTCATGCTGGGACGGGGCAAGGGCCGCTTGCACATCACCCGTGCCGACATCCGCCTGCGGTCGGACATGATGTTGCGGCTCGTGCGCGTCTCGCTGGGCGGCATCGGCCAGTACCTGATCTCCACTTCGAGCTGGGTGATCCTGGTGCGGATCGTCGGTACCTTCGGCAGCAACGCCGTGGCGGGATACACCCTCGCCATCCGCATCATCGTGTTCGCCTTGTTGCCGTCGTGGGGGGTCTGCAACGCCGCGGCCACGCTCATGGGACAGAACCTCGGCGCCGGCCAGCCCGACCGGGCCGAGAAGGCGGTCTGGCGCACCGGGCTGTACAACATGGTCTTCCTGGTGGCCATCGCGGTGATCTTCATCGTCAAGGCCGACTGGTTGATCCGCTTGTTCACGGACGACCCGGCAGTCGTCGCGGCCGGCCGGAGCTGTCTGCGGTTGGTGAGTTACGGGTACGGGTTCTATGCCTACGGCATGGTCATCGTGCAGGCGTTCAACGGCGCCGGCGATACCCGGACCCCGACGGCCATCAACTTCTTCTGCTACTGGTGCCTCCAGTTGCCGCTGGCCTTCGTGCTGTCGCATCACACGGGACTGGCGGAGCGGGGGGTGTTCCTGGCCATCACCCTCGCCGAGGCGGTGCTGGCGCTGGTGGGCATTCTCGTCTTCCGACGGGGAAGCTGGAAGAGCCACCAGATCTGACCCGCTGACGTCAACCGAAGAGCGGGCAGTTTGTACACTGCCCGCTCCGGGGATGTTTCGACGCCGCACCCGTCAGCGCGATCTCAAGGACCCAGCTCGTTCCGCCCCCACAGGACCTGCAGAATCTTCCACTCGCCGTTCAGCTTGACGAGATTGCAGATGTCGTAGAAGCCGTCGGACACCGCGTACACCACGGCGATCTGCTCGTCCTGATAGATGATGCGCATCTCGGGACTCGTCCGCCCGGCGATCTATTCCTGATTGTGGCCACACATGGTGATGAGTGTGCCGGCGTCCATGATGTCGACCTCCCCGGTCCGTTCCGATTCCGGACGATCAGTAAATAGTACGAAACCACTTACCGATTAATACGTATACCCACCTGGTGCGCGATCCGGCCGGGGAGTGACGTGAAGACCTTTGCGATACTCCCCGAGCCGGTAATTCTTCCTTCCCCTTGCAGCCTGCCTGGCTGCGGTTTTTTCTTCGCCGGTGCCTCGAAACAGAGCCTACCAAGCGAGTTGACTCCAATAGTTCCGGCCTGCCGGCAACGATTCGGTCGGTTGCCGGCCGACACCCGGTGGCGTATGATACCGGTCGCCCGTTCCCCATCAAACGAGGTGCACGATGTCAATTTCGCTCCGCCGATTCCCCGGGCTGCTGCTCCTGGGCGCCCTGATCTGGATACCCGGCTCGTTCCCGACGACCGTCGCCGGCGAAGAAGCCGTTGTCGAAGAGCCCGCGTTCCGTTACCCGCCTGCGGCCCGGATCGTGGCCCTCGGCGATCTACACGGCGACCTGGACGCCACGCGGCGCGCCTTACGCCTGGCCGGCGCCATCGATGCCCACGACCACTGGATCGGTGGCGAACTGGTCCTGGTGCAGACCGGCGATCAACTCGACCGTGGCGACGCGGAGCAGGCCATCCTGGATCTGTTGCAGAACCTGGTGCTCGAGGCGGCCGCAGCGGGCGGCGCGGTCCACCTGCTGAACGGCAATCACGAGATGATGAACGTCGCCCTGGACCTGCGGTACGTCACTCCCGGCGGATTCATCGATTTTCAGGATGCCGTGACGGTACTGGAAGTCGATTCCCTTTTGGCCACCTACGAACCGCACGAGCGGGCCCGGGTGGCCGCGTTCCGACCCGGCGGGCCGTACGCCAGGGTGCTGGCCCAGCGGAACACCGCCGTGATGGTGGGCGACAACCTGTTCGTCCACGGGGGCATCTTGCTGGCCCACCTCGAGTACGGACTGGAACGGCTGAACGGAGAGATCAGGCGCTGGATGCTGGATCAGGGACCGTGTCCGGAGATGATCCACGAGCGGGACAGCCCCGCCTGGTCTCGCGCTTACTCCGATGAGGTCGGCAGCGACGACTGCGAACAGCTCGCCGCCGTTCTCTCCACCCTCGGGGCCCAACGGATCATCGTCGGCCATTCGGTGCAGCAGACCGGTATCGATTCCTATTGCGACGACCGGGTCTGGTGCATCGATGTCGGCATGTCGCACCACTACGGCGGTGAGCCACAGGTCATCGAGATCGTCGGAGAAACCATCCGGATCCTCGCCGAGGAGCAGGTCCGATGAATTGGTGGAGTCGCTCGAACTGGAGACACGGGCGCCTCTGGCTGTTGGTGGGTCTTTCCTGCCTGTTCGGGTTTTTTGCCCCGCCCCCGGCCGGTGTCCGCAACGGAGAAAAACGGCTCCAGTTCCACCGTCCGGTCGCCAGCGCTCCCGACACGAGCCGTTTCGTTCCTGCGACACCGGGATCCGGACTGAGCTACTGGGGACCGATCCGGACGGCGGACCCATGGAACAGCCAGCAGTTCCAGCCCAATCGGCGCCCGCTGTGGGAGCAATGCTTCTACTATCCCCTTCAGGTCGTGGCCCTGCCGTTCCGCGCCGTGACCTGGGGTATCGGCGAGGCCATCAGTTATCTGCCGGAATCGCAGGTCGTCGACCGGGTGCTGGATGTCGCCACCCTGTCGTGGCTGCCGTTCGAGGGGAGCATCGGCGTGAGCGCCGGTGGCGGCGAGGGGTACGGCGCCAACTTCACCGGGATCCGTCGCGATTTTCTGGCGCCGGACAACCGGTTGAAACTCGGCCTGCGGTACACCACCGAGGAGAACATCAAGGCAGTCCTCGGTTTCGTCTTCAACGAGGATGCCGTCAGCAGTTTCAGCTTCGGCGTCGGCTATCGACTCAAACCCAACGCGCGTTTCTACGGCCTCGGCCCGCTCACCGCCAAGGACGACATGGCCTACTTCACCAAGGAGACAAGCTGGGCCGGCCTCGACTTCCGGCGCGAGCTGGGCCGGTGTTTCTCCCTGAAGCTGACCGGCCTCTACTCCACGGTTGGAACCCGCGGACCGGAAGCCGACGAGACCCCCGCCCTGGCCACCGCGTATACCGGCGACGCGCGGCCGTTCGGCTATGGCGACCGGTCCGATGGCGTCGGCTGCACCATCGCTCTGCGGCACGAAAACACCAGCGACCTGGGGCGCCCTCAGTCAGGCGGCAGCCGGCGCTTGCAAGCCACTTACTTCACTGCCCGCGACGGCAGCGAGACCCGCTTCTGGACCTACCGCGCGGAGGTCCAGCAGTTCTTCCCGCTGTGGCACACCCGCCGTGGCCTGGCGTTACGGGGCGTCTATTCGCGTCAGGACAGTCGAGGCGACGATCCGATCCCGTTCCAGCGGAAACTCACCAACGACAGGCCCGACCAGTTTCGCGGCTACCGCGACCTCCGCTTCCGCGCCACCGGGCTGCTGCTGTTGAGCGCCGAGTATCGCTTCCCGGTCTGGAATTACGACACCATCGACGGCTTCGGCCTGGACGGTTACACCTTCGTGGACCTGGGGCAGGTGTTCGAGCGGCCGCAAGAGATCGCCACTGAATATCTGACCTTTTCCTACGGCGGTGGGTTACGCCTGGTCACCACGCCCCGATTCACGCTCCGCCTGGAGATCGGGCAAAGCGAGGACGGTCCCCAGATCATGCTGGCCGGCGAACAGGTCTTCCAGTACGCGAAGGGGGGGATCTACCATGGGCGCAACCCGGTTCCCCCGCGCTGAGGACGGCCGGCTGGTCACGAGACTCCTCATACTGGTCGTCATGGTGCTGATGTCTGGCGACGCACTGGCGCAGGACTCCCGTCTGGTGGACGTCGACGTGGTCTGGTACGACGCGGACCAGGAGGACATCCCCCGGCCACGAGAACGGCAGCCGCACCTGTACGGCGACATGGTGGAGAGTTCGCTGTTCGATCCCCTCAGCCGCACGTTCTATCTGCCCCGACCCATCCGCCACGTGGGTGCGCTGTTCGGCGGCGATCACGTGTTGCCGGCCGCCAACGTGAACCGGCTCGACGAGGTACCCAACTGCAGCTGGTTCACCAACCGGATCGGGCTGTTTCCGTTGAGCCCCGCGGTGACGGCCCGGGGACCGGGCAGCGGCGACGGACCCGCCACCGGCGCGGCGTGGGTCGTGGTGAGCGCCAAGACCGAGGGAGTCACCCCCGGGTTCACCATCCGTGACTCGCGCGGTGATCTGTATCTCATCAAGTTCGATCCGCCCGGTTTCCCGGGCCTGACCAGCGCCGCCGGGGTCATCTCGGGGCGGATCCTGCACGCGGCGGGATACAACGTGCCCGACGACGCGGTGGTGTGCTTCCGTCGCGAGGATCTGGTGCTGGACGAGACGGTCGAGCTGTCCACGCCGGACGGCGGCCGACGCTTCATGACCGGCGACGATCTCGACGCCATCCTCGAGCGGGTCTTCCAGCTGCCCGACGGCCGCTACCTGGCCATCGCCAGCAAGTTCCTCGACGGCACACCGGTGGGCCCCTTCAACTACAAGCACACCCGCAAGAGTGACAGCAACGACCGGATCCCCCACCAGGACCGGCGCGAGTTGCGGGGGCTGCGGGTTTTCGCCGCCTGGCTCTTCCACTTCGACACCAAGCAGCACAACTCCCTGGACATGTATGTCGAGGAAGACGGCCGTCGCTTCATCCGTCACTATCTCATCGACTTCGCCAGCACCCTCGGCGCCGGCGCCCGACGCCCCACGCCACGTTTCAACCACGAGTACACCGTGTCGCTGGGCGGCTTTCTCAAACGGAGTTTCACCCTCGGTTTTCTGGAGGACGACTGGCGCAAGATCGAACGTCCCGGCGGGCTGGACGAGATCGGCTACTTCACCAGCGAGTATTTCCACCCCCGCAAGTTCCGCCCCCTGATTCCGAATCCCGCCTTCGCCAACTGCAGTGACCGTGACGGGTACTGGGCGGCCAAGATCATCTCCGCCTTCAGCGACGAGCATCTGGCCGCCATCGTCGCCCAGGGCAAGTACCGGCATCCCGAAGCCGCGGTCTACGTGGCCCGGGTGCTGGGCGAGCGACGGGACATCATCGCGCGGTATTACTTCGACCGCGTGCCGCCGCTGGATTTCTTCAGCCGGCAAGCGGGAATACTCGTTTACCACGACCTGGGCGCTGAACGCGGGATCTATCCCGGGACCACGCCGCGTTACCGGGCGCGGTTCGCCGGTTGTGACGATTCGCG
>JBDRBC010000502.1:0-5367 GCA_043823125.1 bacterium
GGGATCTACTGCGACGTGAACTATTACGACAACGCTGGCTACTGGATCGACGAGGGTGACGGATTCGTCCGCCGGAATTTCGCCCTTCACGCCGAACCGGGCAAGCTGCCGTACCACCGGATGGTGCTCTACCGGAGGTAACTGGCTGCGCGGGATCGTCGCGCCTACTTCAAAAACAACTCCTTCAAAGCCTGCACCGTCGTATCCCGACTCACCTTGGCGATGGCATCGGTGAGCTTGATCTCCTTCGGACACGCCCGCACGCAGTTCTGCGCGTTGCCGCAATCGGTGATCCCACCCGGTCCCATCAGCGCCCGCAGCCGCTCTTCCTTGAAGTACTTGCCCGTCGGATGATCGTTGAATCGCCAGGCCTGCCCGATGGGGGCCGGGCCGATGAACTTGCGATTGGGTAAGTACTGGGGGCAGGCCTCCATGCAGCAGCCGCAGGTCATGCACTTGGAAAAATCGTAGTGCTTGGCCCAGTCCTGGGGACTGATACGGGGCGAGGTGAGGTGGATGTCGTAGCCGCCGTCGATGTCCACCCAGGCGCGCACCTGGCGCAGGGCGTCGAACATGCGCTGTCGGTCCACCAGCAGGTCGCGCACAACGGGGAACTTGGTCATGGGCTCCAGGACGATGGGTTGCTCCAGGGTGTCGACGAGCGCCGAACAGCCCTGGCGCACCTCGCCGTTGATGATCATGGTGCAGGCGCCGCACACCTCTTCCATGCAGTTGGCCTCGTAGACCACCGGCGCGACCTTCTCGCCCTTGATGTTGGTCGGATTCTCTCGTAGCGCCATCAGGAGCGAGACGATGTTGTGCTGGGGGTGATACGGGATCTCGAACTCTTCCCAGTACGGTTTCGACTCCGGCTCGTCCTGGCGCTTGACCTTGAGACGAATGACTTCTGCCATCTCTGCATTCCTCCCGGTCTACCGGTAATCCCGCGGCTGGGTGGGCGGCAGGACACTCGTGTCGATTTCCTCGTAACTGATCTGCGGACCGTTCTCACCGTGTTCGGCGATGGTGGTCTTGAGCCACTGGTCGTTGTTGGCGGTCCACTTGGCGCGATACTCCTCGAACTCGGGGTCGCCGGGAAACTTCCCCTCGGGTATGGGCAGCTCGAACTCCGGCTTCCAGTGACTGCCGCGGCACTCGTCGCGTGCGCGGGCCGACTTGGCGATGACCTCGCCGAGGATGATCATGTCGTGCACCTGGCGAGCATACACCAGCGGCGTGTTGCTCCAGCCGCGGGTGTCGTCCAGGCTCACCTGCTTGAAGCGCGTCTTCAGCTCCTGCAGGTCCTGTAGCGCCGTGTCCAGCGACTTGTTGTCTCGGATGATGGAGACCTTGGCGCGCATCATGTCGCCCAGGTCCTTGTGCAGGACGAACGGATTCTCGCCGCCCTTGCCCGAGAGGATGTCGTTGTTGATGCCGTCCTGGCGCTGCTTCTCGGTGGTGAAGATCTCCGCGGGCGCCGAGTCGACACTTTCGGTCAGGCCCTTGATGTAGGCCGCCACGCTCTCGCCGCAGACCCGGCCGCTGTACGAGGCCGACAGCAGCGAGTTGGCGCCCAGGCGGTTGGCGCCGTGGTACGTGCCGTCGCACTCGCCGCAGGCGAACAGACCCGGGATGCTGGTGGCGTGATTACGCGGACTCGGCTGCTTCAGGGCGCCGGTCTCCTCTTCCTTCTCCCAGTCGACCCAGAGGCCGCCCATGCTGTAGTGCACGGCGGGGTAGATCTTCATGGGCACCTGGGTCGGGTCCTCGCCGGCGAACTTCTCGTAGATCTCCATGATGCCGCCGAGGCGGGTGCGCAGGAAGTCGGCGTCGCGGTGGGTCAGGTCGAGGTAGACCAGGTCGTTGCCGCCGATACCCATGCCGAGTTCCTTGACCACCTTGTAGATGGCCCGGCTGGCCACGTCGCGAGGCACGGTGTTGCCGTAGGCCGGGTACCACTCCTCCAGGAAGAACCAGCGTTCCTCTTCGGGGATGGTCAGCGGATCGCGGGTGTCGCCCTGCTTTTTCGGCACCCAGATCCGGCCGCCCTCGCCGCGGGCCGCCTCGCTCATCAACCGGTTCTTGTCGTCCCCCGGCATGCCGGTAGGATGGAACTGGATGAACTCGCCGTTCATGAACCTGGCGCCTTGCTGGAAGACGCGACTGGCCGCGGCGCCGGTGCTGTTGTTGGAGTTGGTGGATTTGCCATAGATCAGTCCCAGGCCGCCGGTGGCCAGCACCACGGCGTCGGCCCGGAAGGTCTGGGTCTCCATGGTGCGCAGGTTGATGGCGACGATGCCGCGGCAGACCCCCTGGCCGTCCTTGACGATGCTGAGGAACTCCCACCATTCATATTTATTGACCAGGCCGGCCTCCTCCTGTCGCCGCACCTGCTCGTCGATGGCGTACAGCATCTGCTGGCCGGAAGTGGAGCCGGCGAAGACGGTCCGTTTGTTCTTCACGCCGCCGAACAACCGCAGGTCCATGACCCCCTCGGGGGTGCGGCTCCAGGTGACGCCCATGCGGTCGAAGGTGCGGATCAGTCCCGGCGCATCCTCGCACATGCTCTTGACCGGGGGCTGGTTGGCCAGGTAGGCGCCGCCCTTGATGGTGTCCACGGTGTGTTGCCACACCGAGTCCTTCTGTCCCTTGGTGTCGAGGCAGGCGTTGACCCCGCCCTGGGCGCAGGCCGAGTGGCTGCGCTTCACCGGGAGGAGCGAGAACAGATCCACCTGATTGCCGGCTTCGGAGATTCGCAGGGTGGCCCACAAGCCGCCGAGGCCGCCACCGACAACGATGATTTTCGGCTTTTTCACTGCCATGACGTGGCTCCTTTCCGCGGTTAGTGGGACGACTCCGCCGCCTCGGCGGCGACTTCAGCGATCTCCAGGGGATTCAGGAACCCCCGCATGGCCTGCGCGCTCAGCACGATAAGCATGAGCCCGATGGCGACGCAGACCCAGGACGATATCTTTTGTGACCGCGGTCCGATGGTGAATCCCCAGGTGATGAGCGCCAGCCAGATCCCGTTGCTCAGGTGCACCACCGCGCAAAGGATGCCGATGACGTACCAGACCACCAGCAACGGATTGTCCAGCTCCAGGGCCAGGTGCTCGAACAGGGTGTCCTTGGTGACCTCGGCGTCGAGAAGCATTTCCAGTCGCGTGCCCCAGACATGAGTGAGGATGAAGATGAAGGCGATCACACCGCTGATGCGTTGCACCCAGTACATCCAGTTGCGGAAGTAGCTGTAACTGGTGACGTTGGATTTGCCCTGCAGCCAGATGATCACTCCGTAGATGCCGTGGAACAGGATGGGCAGCGCGATGAAGAAGATCTCCATCAGCTCCACGTACGGCATGTCGCCGATCTTGTGGATGATGTGCTCCGTGAAGTAGGTCTCACCCTTGACGGACAGGGAGTTCTCGAACAGATGAAAACAGAGAAAGAAGCCGATGGGCACGATGCCGAGCAGGCTGTGGATCTTTCTCAGGACGAAGTGACGGTCAAGCGGTGGAGTGTTCATCAACATCTCCTTTGCGAGGGCAGGACCGCTCGGTTGCGACACCGGAGCGGTGCTCGTATGTAATCGGGTGGTGGCTCGGAACTGTACCGCGGCCGGGGCCCCGAGGACAAGCAGGAAACCGCCGGGTTTCGCAGGTGTTTAGGAGAACGCGCTTGATTTGTCCCCCCGCGCCGAGGTACCATCCAGAACACACCCGGGCGCCCCGCTGGCGACCCGGGACTTGCCGCCCCTGATCGGCAATACAAGTAGATGCCCCTGAACAGTCCGACCCGCTTCGGTGTCGGTCCAGGCAGGGGCATCTGCCCGTTGCGCTCTCCGACAGTGAGACCGGACTGATCCGGGTCGAGAAAGGAGCCGAATCATGGGCATCGATACAACTCTCCGCAAACGCTGGGTGCTACTGGGTCTGACGCTGCTGATCGTTCTCGCCCTAGTCCCGAACGTTCTGGCCTCCCGGTATTTTTATGAAAGCGAGGTCCTCCTCGAAGGGGGCGTGGCGCTGCCGGGTGGTGACCTGGTCGACGACTGGACCGATATTGAGAAGCAGGGATTCGGGGCCGAGACCGGCTACGAGGTGGGCTTGCGCTACCGTCAATTCGTGTCGCCGAACCTGGCCCTGTCGCCGTCGTTCCACTATGTCGACTTCGGCAATTTCGCCACTGAAACCGCAACCCAAGGCGCCATCATTGTGGCGACCTCCATCCTGCGCTACGGTCTGGACGTCCAGTACTTCACCGCTGCCGGGCAAGGACGACCGCAACTGTTCCTCAGTGGCGGCGCGGCGCTATGCCGGAATCGGTATCGCGATGACTCGGAGATTTCGGGCGTCTATACCGCTCCGGTCAACGCCCTCTGTTTCGCCGCCGGCGGGGGGATCCGTCTGGGGGATTTCGAGGTGGGGGCCTACTACAACATCAACCGTTTCGACTCCGTGCGTCTCGATTACCAGGGCAGGAAGCTGAGTTATAACTGGGACTACCTGGTGGTGCGGGCCGCCCTGGCCTTTCCGACTCACTGACGAGCCGGAGATTGGACCCAGTCGAGGGGATAGTCCAGCGGGAGTCGGATCAATTCACTCAGGGTGGCGATGTACTGGTCGTGGTCGCCGGCCCGATCCGGATTGTGGAATTCCCAGACAATGGTTCCATTGGGCAGAACTTCAAAAGCACGGCCGTAGGCTGTTTCCACGATGAGGGTATTTCCATTGGGCAACCGATCAGCCAGCCCGCAGTTCCGGGAAAGGAAAGGCGCGTCGGAGGTTCCCTCGTATTTCCAGACCACTTGCCACGAAACAGGATCGAACTCGAGAACCCGCGACTCTCGGCCCCCTCTTTTGTTGTCGAAGAGCAGCAGGTTGCCGTTGGGGAGTAGTTTCGGGTCGTGCTGGGCCTTGAAGCCGCCTCGCTTCGTCATGACCACTTCCTGGGTTTTCAGGTCCACGACGGCGATGAGGTCCAGGGCGCGGAAGCAGGTCAGGATGTAGCCCTCCTGATCCCAGGGCACTTGCTCGTTGCAGGAGCCGGTAAGCACTCGCAAGGTGTTGGTGTGCAAGACATCGCCGGTTTCCCGGAAGCGAGAATTGAAGATCGCTGCGTACGGCGAGTTCTCGAAACACTCGATGAGCGAAACGCTGTGCAATTCGTTGCCGTCAGGATCGAGCAGGGTGATGAAATCCTCGAGCACGGGTTCCTCGGCATGCAACCTGGGCAAGATATGCGCTTTTCTGGTCAGCACGTAGGTGCTGCCATCCGGTAATGTTTCCAGGTCATGATGGGCGCGTATGGAGCTGGCCCAGAGCACGTTGGAATCCCGATCCAGCTTGGCGATGCCTTCCCCTCCCC
>JBDRBC010000503.1:0-2876 GCA_043823125.1 bacterium
GTGTGCTCCTCCTTTTTGTAGGTATTAAGGTTATAGCACACATTTTTGGGGCGAGACACCGAAATTCGGCTGTCTTGCCCCATTTACTTCTGGTCTAACCTGTTGGGATTGCTGAATTAGGCCGTTACGGGACAGGCTCTAAATAGTTTGACGGAAATGTCGCCCCCAGCGGGCAGACGGACGGGAAGTGGTCTTTACCTCTCATGAGAATGGGGTGCGGATTGTGTGGCCGACCGACGTTGTGAGCCCGTCGAGCAGACGATATCGTCCCGGGCTGAATCTTGAGCCCAGCAGACTTAAAGGCAGGCCGGGATCGGTGTCCCGACCTGCCCGGATTGAAGTTACTTGACCAGCATCATGCGCTTCGTCTGCGTGAACTCGCCCGCATCCAGACGGTAGAAGTACACGCCGGAAGCCACCTGGCGGCCTGCTCCGTCGCGACCGTTCCAGACGGCCTCGTGGCAGCCAGCCGGGACGGTCTCCCCCGCGAGGAGGGTCCGGACCAGGTGGCCGGAAACGTCGTACACGCGCAGGTGGACCTTCTCCGCTGACGGCAACGTGTATTGAATCGTCGTCATCGGGTTGAATGGATTCGGGAAGGGGCGGAAAGCTCTGAACCGGGTGGGGATTGGGGCCGCCGGTTCCAGGGCTACATCGACAATCTGCTGGCAGATCGCTGAATCACTCCAGGGATCGAAAATGACATTTCCGCTCACGGGATCGCCAACGCCGGGTCCGAAGCCACCGGGCCCGGATTCATCTCCCCACCAACATCCACGAGCAGGAAGGCTACCGTGGCCGTCCGTGTACGGGTCTGCATAAACCCCGAAATCAGTATTCCCCTCGAAACAGCAAGCCACGATGTGGGCGCGAGCGTTGCTCATGGCCTTCACTCCGTAGTTGTTGAGTGTCAACTCACAGAACCAGAGATCCGGCCAGCATGTTGCGCCGGATAGGAAAATCCCATACCGGTTCGACGTGAAGAGACATCTCTCCAGGTTGGGACTCGCATCACGGATACTCATCCCGGCCTGGCCACTTACCATGAAAGTGCAGCCGGTGAACACGGCATCGACGCCGTCAACGAGCACCATATCCTCGCCGATGCGGCCACCGAACTTGAACGTGCAGTCAATGAAGCGGCAGGAATCGGGCAGAGCCTCAGGATAGACCCGGACTCCTTGCCAGTCGCGGGCGTCGGGTTCCCCATCCTCTCCATCCATATCCCCATCCACGCTGTCATCTCGCCAGGAGGTGAACGTCACTCCCTCGGCTATCAGACCTCCGGGCTGCGAATGGGTGCCCACATCGAGACGAGAGTCGGCCCAGAACTTCACCGGGGTATCGGGAAGCAGGGTCAGGACCGGACTGTCGGGGCCAGCCACGACAACGACGTTTTGATGGGGAATGTAGTAGCCAAAGCCGGAGGGCGGCACCGGCCATGTTGCGCTTTCCGTCAATGTCGATCGCACCACGGTGATTGCGCCGAACTTCCCATCATCTCTGATGATGAACTCATTGTTGGACACGAGATCTGCAACGCAATTGGCGACGGAGATCAAAGCAGCTGTCCCATTCACCTCGGCCTGGGGGCCGAATGAATTGCCAGTCATACCTGAAGCAGAACTCCCTGATTCGAAGTTTACGGAATGTTTATTCAAGGAAAAGGAAGAACCGGTAACCGTCGGGCTGGCATCTCTGACACACAGTCCGGCCACGCCACCAGCAATGAAAGCACATCCAGTGAATACGGCATCGGTACCGGCAACGAGTACCATGTCTAGACCCTGGCGACCGCCGAACTTGAAGGTGCAGTCAGTGAAGCGGCAGGAATCGGGCAGAGCTGTAGTATTGATCCGAATTCCCTGCCAGTCCGCAGGTCCCGGAGTCTGCACTATACCGTCCGTGTCGCCACCAACAGTGTCGTCTTTCCATGAAGTGAACGTCACCGATTCGGCGAGTATTCCACCAGGTCGCGATCCTCCCCCTATCTCAAAGCGACTGTCCGCCCGAATTTTGACCGGGGTTCCCGGCAATAAGGTCAACACAGGGTTGGCAGGCCCACCAACCACCACAAAGGTGCCATTGGGAATATAGTAGGAAAAACCTGCGGTCGGCACCGGCCACGTCGCAGTGGTTTCCACGTAACCTGTCAACAAAACAATAGCATCAAGGCCGCCAGAAGAATGGGGGAATAGGTTGAGATTGGGTACCACCTCAGCGACAAGCTCCGGTGGAAGCTGAATGGGATAGTGACCAGTATCGATGATATTGCAATCGCCAACAAAGAAGTCGGTCAGACTCGGGTCAAGATAGAGACCGTTATAACCACCCGTCAGCGTGAATCCCGCCAAGCTCACCCCGTTGATCCTGATCCGGACCACGGCGCTGGAACCGCTAGAGCCTTGAATCGTCGTCTCCCCGCTTCCTGTGGTCGATTGAACGGTGATCGCCTTATTGATATCCACATTTTCGATATACGTACCCGGTTCGACCAGAACCATGTCCCCCGGGCTTGCGAGATCAACAGCACACTGAATAGTCGCACAATCATCCGGTACACTGATGATGCTGCCGAGGGCTCCATTTACGAACACCAGGTTAGAACTCGGCGACGGTGCGTCGTTATATAGCCCGACCACAGAGTAGCGATAGGTGAACAGTGGGTCGATATCTTCATCGAGGTATTCCTGGGTGTTCGGCCCCAGGAGGGTATCCACCACCGTGACAGCCTTGGTGAGTGGGTTTTCGATTGTCTTCACCAGCCTGAATGCAGTCTCGATGGCGGAGCCGTCCAGCCAGTTCAAGAGGGCGTAGTCGAGGCCAAGATCAGTTGCCTGCAGATCTGACGGGGCCGTCGGCGAGAAAAAGGTGGT
>JBDRBC010000504.1:0-3180 GCA_043823125.1 bacterium
GGCGGCATCGTCACGAAACCAAAACGGGGGCCGGTGTATCGCCGGCCCCCGCTGTTTCGCACAGAACGGATCGTGGTCGAACCCGAACTCACTCCTTCACTGTCACCTTGCCCGACGCGGTCCGCAACTCGATCTGCGGCTTGCCGGAACCGCGCTCGACGACCTTCACCTCGTATTCGTGATAGTCATCGTAGGTGTACTCGTCCGTGTACTTGAACGGGCAGGTGATGCGGCCGCGGTCCTCGCGTTTGACCATCACGAGGGTGAAATCATCGCCGAAATCGTTCGCCGTCAGGAGCACGTCGCCAGAGGCGGATGAGGCCGAGACGTCGAACGCCGGCAGTACGTCGAAGTGGAGGTCCACATCACCGGACGCAGTGGAGAACTCGCCGGGGCCCATCAACTCGCAGTTGCGCACCTCGACATCGCCGCTGGCCGTGCCGAGTTCGAAGTACCCCTTGCAGTTCTCGGCGTTCACGTCACCCGAGGCGGTGGAGAACTCGCAGTCCTCTTCCACCGTCAAATCCTCCAGCTCCACGTTGCCGCTGGCGGTGCTGAACTCGCAGTCTTGCGTGACCGTCATGTCCTCCAGGTGGATGTCGCCGCTGGCCGTACTGAAATCCGACCCCCGCTGCAGGGAGACTCCGGACAGACCAATGTCGCCGCTGGCGGTCTCGAATTCGATCTGGGCCGATACGCCCCGGCACTCCAGATCGCCGGAAGCCGTATCCACGGAGATGCGGATATCGCCCTGCCCGCGCGGCACGTGAATGGTCCAGCCCACACTGCCGTGGGAGCTGCCGCCGGACCATTTCTCCTCGATGTAGAGGGTGGCGCCGTCCTGTTCCACCTCGGGACGGAAGGATTTCGCCGGGCTGACGTCGTGGCGCAGCTCCACCAGACCGGTGTTGCCTTGCCCCTCCAGGATCACCACATCGCCGGACACGCCGTCCAGCTTGATCCGGGTCACGTCCGCGAATTCCCAGCTGTCGGTGACGGCGAAACCGGCCGTGGCTAGCGCGGTCCCCGCCATCAACGTCAGTACCAGAACAGTTGTCTTGAAGGCTTTCATGATTTCCTCCTGCATCGGAAAACAATCTGGTCCGAGGGATATCAGACAGAATCTAGACGGCCGGGACAGGGGAAAGGTTTGAATCCACTTTATTCCCACGCTCACTTCCGTGACGACGGATCCTGACAGCGAGCCGTCATCTGTGGTAGAATTGTCGGCGACGCAACAGATCCGCTGGATCCTATCACATCTCTTGGAGACGCATCATGAACCGGACCGCCTCGCGCCTCGGGTGCCTGCTATTGATCACAATCCTGGCGTTTCCTTTATCTACGTCCGCCACACCCCCACCCGCCAGCGCCGACGTGGCCTTGCTGATCACTCGCGCCGGGCTCGACGGCGTCACCGCCATGGAAGGATTCCTGAACTGGAAAGGGCTGTCGTACACCCAGATAACCAGTGACGAAATCAACGAGCACGCCCTGCAGGATTACTTCCGGGTGCTGGTCGTCCCCAGCGGTGACTTCTTCGCCTACGTGGATCTGATCTCCTTCGAGGGACAGGAAAATATCCGGAAGCTGGTGGAACACGGCGGCGGGTACATTGGCATCGGCGGCGGCGCCTATTACGCCGCTGACCGGGTGGAGTATTGCGGGCAGCTATACAACTTTCCACTCGATCTTTTTCGCGGTCTCGCCTTCGGCCGCATCGATCGGATCAGCCCCAGCGTGACCATGACCCGGGTGAGTCTCGATCCGGATTCGGCCCTGAACCAGACCACCGACTCGGATCCCCATGTCCTGTACACCGGCGGCCCCGCCTTCTACCCCGAACGCACCATGCCGGTGGAAACCGTGGCCACCTACGACGAGTTCGAGGGCGACCGCGCCATCATCGCCTTCGAGCTGGGGAGCGGACGAGTTCTGCTACTTGGCCCCCAGCTCGAATACGAGGAGGACAGTATTCGAGACGGCACCAGCTTCTACGATAGCTTCACCGATCAGGGAAGTGACTGGAATCTGCTCGGGGCTTACTTCGACTGGGTACTCGGTACGGCGCTCACGCCGTTCCAGTATCCGGAATAAAAAAAGGGCGCCGCGCGGGCGCCCTCGATCCGTCGATTGCTTCCTTGTCAACCGTCCAACCCGGTTCCACCACGTCGATCAGGCTGACGAATCGGGGTGGTCGGGGTGATGGTCTGCCCGCCGGCGTTGCCGTAGTCGCCGAGGACTCCCATCTCCATCTGCCGCGTCTTCAACTCCGGTTTGACGTACGGTTTCTTCTTTTCTCGTGTCACGCCCATACCCTCCTTGGTGTGGGTATCAATCCCCTGTTGTCGAACAAGGAATTTTATAACCAAATTCTTGCCAGATTAAAAGGAGAATCCTGCACTTTCGGTCAATTTTTAATCAGCCTCGCTCTTAACTGCGTACCAAATGTGAACCTGCAGTTCTCCGGCTCGTCGGCTGGCAACGGGCTCGATGGTGAACAGGCCCGGCGGCGGGAAGGGCGGAATTCTGGGCAAGCCGTCGACGACCACGACATACGGGTACAAATCGACATCCACATCCTGCCAGGATCGGATGTCCAAGGTGGGCATCGGAGCGTCCACATATCCCAGGTCGGGATCGGATAGAGCCGCGGTCACGGGCCAGCGACTGGCCACGCCGGGGAGGGACACGAGACCACGCGCCGTGGCGTCATGGGTGATTTGCCGGCCGGTCCAGCACAGCAACTCGATGGCGTCCTGATAGCGAAGATCGGCCTCGAGGTGACTGGCGGCTTTCACTGGTCCGGGGTGCAGACGAGCGGTCAACGGTTCGGGGAGAACTCGCAGGTTATCGGGATACCAGAACCCGATCTGTCCCACCACCAGCAACAGAAGCAACAGCAGTATCGGCGCCCGCCGCGGCAGCAGCGACCAGGCGGCCCAGACGAGCAGGGGAAACAAAACGCCCACCATCGGCAGTGCGAACCGCGCCATCAACGCCGAGAGCTGCAGCATCGCCACGTTGTAGACCAGCAGGAATACGAGCAGGCCGACGAGCAGGCGACGGAGCCGGCAGGTGAACAGCGGCCGGACCCCGCACCGCCGGACACGGCACCTGCGTCAGGTCACGGCGACCCCCAGCAGAACTGGCGTCACCCCGAGTCCGGTGTCCAGGCGT
>JBDRBC010000505.1:0-13063 GCA_043823125.1 bacterium
TCGTCAGCCAGCGAGACATTCGCCATGCCGAACCCCATGGAGCGGACACTCACTCCGTAACGAAGGAATTCCCCCGGGTACCCAGCATCACCATCTCCAGCCACCACCATTGACGAGGCCAGTATCGACACGACCATCGCCGTGCAAGCGAGAACAGTCGGAACCCGCATTCCGGGCCGGTCCAGCGTATCACTCATCATTTGACCACCGCGATTTTGATTGGAGTGGGTTTCTGACCATCATGTTCTATGAGACAGACGTAGCCGCCTTCGGCCACGCGAAAGTCGGACGTGCTTCCTTGCTTGAGATTCGATCCGTCCCACTGGGCAGCGGTATTGTTCCAGCCGCCGTCATTGAGCCCGTCGACTGCCTGGAAGGACGTCTCCCACACGAGCTGGCCGAACAGGTCGAAGATCCGGATGATCACTTCCTGATCACCGTCACACCGGAAGACGAAGTTGAGAGGAACGGATTCGAGCGGATTGAAGGGATTGGGATAGGCGTGATCGCCTCGGTCGTAGACGACATGGCAACTGTTGATCGCGCTCTTACTGCCGGCACAGTCCACAACCTGGTAATAGATCAGCTTTTTCCCATACCCCGATGAGAGCGTGAAGGACACCGTGTCGAGCAGCTCGACGGATGAACAGTCCTCGCCGCACCCGGCGCAATTCAACAGCGTGTACTCGGTGGCGTCGATGAGGGCGCTGCTGTCGGGAATGGAATCGTTCAGGGATGCGGATTCCGCCAAGGCCAGCGTATACTCGAGACTGCGGAGATCACCGTCGGTGATGTCGACGCCAAAGACGACCTCGTTCTGCGAGGTCCAACCACCGCACTCGCCAGGATTGCCTCCAACGAGAGTGAGCTGCACCTGGGGATCGATATGGTCCATGAAGATGCAAATCGTTTCCGAGGGCGGACTCAGATTCGCGGATGTATCGGCGTAGGAAACGGAGGCGTAGAAAGGGCCCTCATAATCAAGCACGGGGATCGTTAAACAGGTATCATTCTCGATGGTGATTCTCGACGTATCGTTATCGCTCCCCCACACCTCGACGCGATAGACGATCGGAGTGGGAACATCTAGCACCGGGTGCCAGCAGATCAATGCTGTGTCATCCGTACATTGATCAGGGAAATCGAGGATCTCGGGGACCGGGAGTGATGGGTCGATCACTTTCGGTCCAGCTGCCTCTGCAATCAGTGCACCGGGTATATCGCTGATGAGAATACCGACCCGGCCGTCCTCGAAACTTGATCCTTGGGCCAGCGCCAACCCGACGGCACAGGACACTAACAGGCAAGAAACGACATATTTCCTCACAGAGAAGCCCCCCTAGCGTAAGAGCACCATCTTTCTTGTCAGCGTCTTGGATCCGGTGCGCAACTGGTAGAAATAGAGGCCATTTGCCACGGCCTCGCCTGCAACACCATCCCCGTGCCATTCGACGTGATGATTTCCCCCATCCAGGATATCATCCACGAGCGTATGGACAAGTTGTCCCTTGATATCGAATATCCTTAGCACAACCGGTCCTTTTGATGCAAGGCTGAAAGCGATCCTGGTGGCTGGGTTGAATGGATTGGGAAAGTTCTGCAGAAGCTCGGTACGGAACACGCCGGCTGGAGAACCATCCTGGTTTTGCTCGTTCCCTCCTTTGGCCGAATAATAGGCGACATTTGACCACACGCTCTCGATGTCACCAGACTTGGCCAGGATATGGAAAAACACCGTATCGGCCAGTCCCGGCCAGAGGTTCGGATTGGGGTAATTGAACGTCCATTCCCGGGCTGAAGGATCGGTAATCCAGGTACAGGATTCTTCGGGATAAAAATCCGGGTTGCAGGAGAAATTCGTGCCGAGATGACGCCTGATCGAAGTCGACTGCACCCAGAACGAATCGATGACGGCGGCGCAAGCCGGGTCCACATTCCAGGTCACATGAGTCTTCGATTGGGCGGTCAGGTTCTGAACCTGGCACAGTAATGATTCGTTCAACAGCACCCGGTTGTTGCCAGCGGTCCGAACGTTGATCAAAGCGTCGTACGGGTGCACCTCGAAGGCCACGTTTTTCGTGACGTTCACTTCCGCTCGCGTGAATTCCCGGTCCGAACCGTCGTAGATGATCAGTGGCAGCTCGCCATCCTGGTACATCACGAGTCGATACTTGACGCCTCCGATGGCGCATGCTGGCCGGTCACGCACCTCGTCCCAATTCAAGGTCACATCGACAAGCTCGGCTGAAGGTGAATCATCTGCCGCGATTCTCGTGATTGCCAGGGTGGTCACCGCCACCGGCGAGATGTCGTCCTTGACGGTCGTTTCATACCCGAGACAGTAGACCGTGGACCAGGGAGACTGGTTTTCCCAGGCATCCCGGGCCTGGACACGAACATGGACCTGTCCGCAAGTCACTATATTCAGTGCAGTTATGTCGAAGATGAGCTGCGCCGGGTTTGCCGGCACCCAGGCCGAGGTGACCATGGGATCCGTGAATGCTGTGTGGGTGCTCGCCTGGACCCGGACCTCAAATGCTCCCTTGTCCGGTCCCGCGGTGGGCGCACAGTTGCTCAACCATTCCCACCCCACTTCGAGGGTGTTGCCGTTGAAATAAGCTGGCGTGAACTCCTGTACCTTGGGAGTGAAGACCCAGATCGGAGCGAAATCACAGCCGCAGGTGTCAGCCGGACTGTCCTGACCTCCGATGTTATCGAACACCACGATATCGTATTCGTAGGCGCAATCCTCGGATAGGCCTTCGTCGACATAAGCGAACTCGGTCAAGGAATTATCGGCCGGAACTTCGACCACACTGTTCCATCCCGGACAGTGCTGACTGGTTCGAGAAATCCGGAAACCCTCGATTGTCTGATCGGTCCGGTGCTCGGTGTAATCCCAGTGCAGGATGATCCGACCAGCATCCACTCCGAGGCTATCGGTGTGAACGGGTTGTGACTGGCACTGGAAGTTATCCACCGGTTTGATCCCGACTTTCCAGCGGAAGATCACCTCGGACCACAACGATTCGCATGGATCTGCGCAGCAGTCCTCCAGACCGATGGGCACCTGCTTGAGACGTGAGGTATAATACCCGGCAGTCTTGCCGGACATATCGTAGAAGAAGCCCATCGTAGGCGCTGGAATCGCCGGATAGGAACCTACCACGGTCCCGTCGTAGACCAGTTCCCAGTAGTACTCCCAGTCAGCGAGCACGGGCGGCGTGGGATGCTGCCAACTGACAAATATCTGCGTCTCGTCATAATCCCTGTCGACAGTGTGACGAGGCGCCCGCAAGCAACAATCCGAAACAACGTCGCCGTTGTTCTGCTCGTTCCCCACCAGATCCACCGACGTGACTATGAACGAATACCCACGGTACGTCAGCAACGGAGCCGGACAGTTCGCGCTGGGCAGATTGTAATTGACCACGTACGACAGGTCCTCGATGCCTGTACCAAGCTTGCAGACACTCGTCCCGTCGATGAGCCAGACCGAGTAACTCTTCACGCCCCAGTTATCGCTGGGCGGCTGCCACGACAGGAGGAAGTGGTCCTCCTCCGGCACCAGGGTCAGGGTGTCGATTTGGTCCGGCGGCAAGCAGTCCTTGTACGCCACCACCTGATTCGACCAGTTACTCCAGAGACCGTCGGTGTAATTCGCCCGCATGTCGATGGTGTAAGGACCGTCGAGGGGCGGCAGGATGATGCTGTAACTGGCGACCAGAGGATCGACCGTGATCTCCGTCTCGCCCAGGGTGGCGTGATTATACCGAACCGTGAAATTCGCCACGCCCTCGGGATTGTAAGATTCCCAGGAGATGGCCACTTCACTGTCGCACGCCAGCAGGCAGTCGTCGGTCAGCAGCGTATCACACGAAGAATCGACGATGAAGATCTTGGGAGCTGCCGGCACATTGGCGCAGGCCTCCCATTCGGTATTGTGCTTGTTCCGGATGTTGCCGACATTATCCTCGGCGACGACCCGGTAACAGACCGTCTTGCGGAATTCATTCTGGGTGCAAACATGGTCGAAAGTGAAGGTTGCGGCATCCACCGTGGCGATTGGATTGAAGCCGCCATTTCCGGTCTGGTAGTAGATGTGATACTGCTTGACCCCGCTGGCGTTGTCCGTCGCCCCATCCCATTCGATCCGCATGGAACAGCCATCCGGACCGCTGGTCAGCACGGTCACGAAGAGGTTGCTGATGTCGTTGGGGGGGAAGCAGTCCATGATCGCCCAGAGTGTGTCGCTCCAGGCGCTGTGGTTGCCGACGAAGTCCTTGGCCTGCACTCTGAAGAAGTAGGGCGCGTTGTCTAAATAATGCGGATCGTCGTTTGGCGGCAGCAGCGGGAAGATGTGCGTCATGGGGCTCAGCTCATAATACCGCCAGCCCGAGGTGAAGAAATCCCAGCCGGGAACACCCGGATCGGGCGGGAAGTATTCCGTGCTCGTTCGCGCGCACTCGAACAGGATGGAGTCAGCCTGAGCCAAACCGGTACAATCGGACGCTGCCTCGACGACTGCTCTGTACCCTCGGACCGGCTCTCCCTGGATAAAATGTGTCGTGTCGCAATCACTCTGGCCGACCGGCAAGCAGGTGGTGTAGTCCACGAGCAGGTTGACAGGATCGGGGATGCACGGCGGCGTGGCGTCCGGCACGACGCTCGGCGACGGCTCCCCCACGCCGATGTTGCCCACGAGATCCTCGGCGCGGATGGTGTAGATGTAAGCCGTTCCCTCGATCAACGGGAAGTCGGGATTCAAGCAGTTGCCCGGGTAGATACTGTCGAATATCCGGTACGTACCCGTGGCAACACTATCTGGAACCTGGGTGATCAACGTGTCGGTCTCTTCACCGGCGATGCGACGATACACCCGATACCATTCGGTGCCACTCAGAGCATCCTCTACACCATCCCAGGAGATCCTGACATACCCATCCGGCAGCGGCCAGGCATCGACAGGTGTCACTGTTGCCGGCGGAGTATCATCCTGAGTAGAGTAGGTCGTATCCGAACAGACGATGCCGCCATCTCGGAAATAAGCACAGACGAAGTAGCCATACGTATGGCCATCCTCGAGATCGACCACCGTGATGCAGTTGTCGCCCTTGCCCTTCGCGCCAGGCGGCCGGCATTCGAAGATCTGGTTGTCTTCCGTGTCGAAGCTGCACACCTGGTGCTCGAACGCGGTACAGTTCGGGATGAAACAGATCTCGTTCTCCAGCCCCTTGGTCCATTCCGGCTCCGGGAAGACTATCGGCGCGTCATCGACGCACTCCTTGAAGATCAAGACGACGTCTTTCTCGCAGGCAGAAATATCGTAGACGGCATTGATGGTCAACCAGCACTCGTCGATGTAGCCCGCCGGGGGATTGCAGGTCACCTCCCACTGGAACTCGTCAACGCGATACAGCTCGCAATGGTCGCAATCGGAAATCCACATCTCCGGTTCCGGTAGAACGGAACAGTCGGTATCCCGATCCGTGAGATATACATCGAACGATCGCTCCACGCCGGCTCCGAAGTACACAGTATCGGGGGCAACGATCGCACAGGGTTGATCCACGTTCTCCACGACCAGTTGGTAGGTAAAGTGGAAGGTATCCTCGCAGGCGTCATTCCAGGCCATGAACGGCACGACCCGCTCGCCGGCGGCGCAGAACCAGGTTTCGAACCTGATGGGGAAATCGTAGACGCATTCGACCCAGTCCGGATCTCCGTCACAGACCCAGGAGGTGTCGACGGGAGTCACGACGAAGCGGCTCGAATCCGGACAGACGAAGTGCACTTCTCCCGGTGGGCCGCTGTACTGCAAGGACGCATTGATCACCGGATCGTCGTTCTCATCGATATACAGGGGCGGCGCGGGATCGAAACTCAGATCGATCATGCAGGTGGGCGGCGCCACGTCGATGGTGACGGACAGGACACACTCGCTGGATCCGGCGGAAAAGACCATCTCGCACCGGCCCTCATCAGCGGCAGTCGGTCGGCAGGTCACGAGCCAGGTGTACTCCGTGGCGCCTGGCGCGACCGTACAGAAGTCACAGCCAGCGGTCGTCAGTTCGACCAGGGGAAATTCGCCGCATTCAGTGATATCCGGGTCCGTGTAGTGCACCTCGAAGCTGCACTCACCACCGACCTGACAGATCACTGGACTCTCGGGGCCGGTCAACAGACAGGGCCGGTCCACGTTATCCACCGTGAGCAGGTAATCCAGATCGGTATCGAGATCCGGGCGGGTATCTGAAGTGGCCAGGAAGCTGAAGGTATAGTTACCCGCATCACAGAATCCGGGCTCAAGGATCACGGTTTGGCAGAAGGAGCAGTCGCCGCTTTGGCAGTCCTCGGTGCGATCGGACCAGCCGCCGGCAAAAGCAGGCAAACCCACTGCCGAGAGGCGGATCAGGCTCGGTTCGGCCTGGTACTCCACGCAGACGTTCAGGGTCAGCGCTTCGCCCTCGGCCAGGTTCTGCGGCGACGCGGGGTCGACGGTGATTCGGAGATGACAGGGATTCAGGTCCTCATCACCCTTCTGGGCCAGAGCAGTTCCGGCAGCAGAGGCGAGAATCACCAGCGAAAGAATCAGCGGCAGGGTTGATCGTTTTGATAAAGCTTTCCGGACCATGATCTTCTCCCTGTAAGCTGCCAGCATGGAGGGCAGCAGACCATATCGACCCAACGTAGCCTCAAGACCTTCGAATCGGAGCTAGCCGAAACCAACTCCCGCGAAAGCACGATTCGTACTGTCTCGTCGGGGAAACCGGGTTCGGCCCATCGTAGGATATGTGCAACCGCGTCGCTGGCGTGGTTCTTTCAGCTAGTTGATGTTTCATGCGAAACCCAGCGATCGGACGCAATCCCTCAAAATCCCCTCAAAATTCGGCCAGACAACCGATTTCACTCCCCCCAGAGTCAGTCGATTTTCACGTTTGATCTCTAACTTTATCAGGCTTTGCATATGATTTCAACCCTCATGTAGTACATCCTATCAAAAAAATTCACGCTTTCGAAATCAATTTGAGGTCGATTCTGAGGCCAAGATCTGTATTTATGTGGTTTCTCCACCGGCCAGGTACTGACACATCCCGCACAAACGGTAACCAATAGATCGCACCCCCGGCCACTGTTACGATCAATAATCCCCAGGGGAGATCTGGCGGTCCTGTGCCTTGCTTCCGCCCCGGCCGCCGCCTATCTTCGACAGACTGCTGACCCCGATGCCGGGCCCCCTGCGCCCCGTTGCTGTCGCCAGGCCCGACCGAGATATCATCGGCTCGCCCCGAAACAGTGCCGAGGCACCCCGGAGAAGGAGCCTCCCCATGTCGCTCGAGTTTCCATTCTGCGGTCGTGAGAAAGAACTCCAGGAATTGCAGGATGCGTTCACCGAGCGGGTGGTGAAGAAACGGGGTTCACTCCAGTCCTACCTGGTTCAAGGGCGACAGGGAATCGGCAAGTCAATCCTGGTGCGACAGTTCATCAAGACCATCCTGGCCGACAAGGTCATCGCCGCGAGAATCCCGCGCTTCGGACCCCACAATGTCATCGAGTACGACTGTTCCCAGCGCTCCGAGGCGCCGTACTCGGCTTTCATGCGCATCACCAAGGAGATCCAGGAACGGAGCCGGCTCTGGCGGATCCTGCGTCGACTCGGCATGCTCGCCATCGCGTTGCTCCCGTTGCACGATATCCTCGACGACCTGGAGAAATTACGCAACGACATTAACAGCGGCGCCAAATCGGATGACGAGATCCGGAACGAAGAGAACAAGATCTTCCGGAATTATCTCAAGATGTTGCGCCGCAGCAGCAACCAGGCACCGCTGATCATCCACATCGAGAACGTGCAGTGGATCGACGACCATTCCCTGCAGCTGCTCCGGGCGCTCGTGGTGGATGACGAACCGATCTGGGGCATGATCATTCTCGAGGAAAACGAGGTCACCAGTCCCAACGAACAGGCCAAGGAGGTCATTCGCAAGCTTTCCGGCGACAACATGTTGACCCGCCTCCCGTTGCGAACAATGCACAAGGGCTTCGAGATCAAGATCCTGAAAGAGGTGTTCGGCCCGGACCTGTTCACCACGAGCGAGTACGAGTACATCTTCATCCTGTCCGAGGGGGTGCCGGGCGAGCTGGCCAAGCAGGTGCATATCTGGACCAGCATCGGCTGGCTGTTCGAGACCGGCGACGGCTGGCAGAAGACGACCAACTTCGAGAACAAGATCCGGCCGCCGCTGGAGAAACTGCTCGACCTGATCATCACCGTGGCCCAGGACAAGGAGATCTCCCCGCGTGAACAGCTTCTGGTGAACAACTTCGCCCGCGAGTGGGACATCGAACAGGACGTCGTGGCGAGCATGATCGACCTGGTGCTCAAGTCGTACAAGCTCGGTTACCAGATCGAGGAGCGGTTGCACACCGGGTCCATCGGTCAGGACGCCTTCCTCGCCTTTGACGAAGACCGGAACCGGTATATCGTGGAGTACCTCAACTACCCGCCGGACAGGCAGGACCAGTTCGTGCCGCGGGAGGTCAACCACCCGAAACTGCTCTCCACCAAGTGCATCATCCGGAGTGACGACGGCGTGCTCATCGTGAGTGAGTTCTGCGAGGGCAACACCCTCCGCGACACCAAGGAACGCGCTGACGAGGAGCATATCCACGGCGTACTGAAAATGGCTCTGCAGATCGCCGAGGGCGTACACGGGGTCCACAAGGACAAGCTGGTGCACGGACATCTCCGCCCCGAGTCCATCATCCGCACGTCCGATGGTGAGTTCCGGGTGGCGGCCATCGACGCCGCGTTGTTCGACCTGGCCGAATCACTGAGCGAAGGCGATTTCATCCGTCATCTGGCGTACTACTCCCCCGAGCAGATCCGTGGCGAGGAGCTCACCCCGCAGAGTGACATCTACTCCTTCGGCACCATCATGTACGAGATGCTCACCGGGGAGCTGCCGTACCCGCACCACTCGATCCAGGATCTGAAACATGCCATCCAGTACGACCCGCTCCCGACCTTCGAGAACAGCAAGCCGGCCATTCCCCGGGAGCTGCGGAGCCTGCTCCAGCACTGTCTGGAGAAAGATCCCCAGGAGCGCTTCGAGAATACCCGGGAGCTGCTCGAGGGCCTGCGGAGTCTGATCTCGCATCGTTCCCAGGTGGCCCCGGTCACGACCCCTACCGAACGGCCCGACCAGCCCTTCAGGCCCCAGCTGCCCTCCCGGGCCATCCGCCGCGCCGGAGTTTTCGCCGCCGGGGCGATCGTGCTCGCGTTTCTCGTCGTGGCGGGCATCCGGTATTTCAAGCCGCAACCCCTGACGCCGCTGGCGGGAGTGGTCCTGTTGCATCCCCTGGACCAGCAGTCATCCGGAAGAGCGACCCGAGGCGACGCCGCGCCCAGCACACTCACTCCCGAGATGCTGCGCTATCTCATCGCGGACGATCTGATCCAGTCCACCGACTGGTCAGTGGTCACATCGCGTGAATTCGAGAGCCTGAACCAGGATGGCAAGTACTGCCCTCAGGACGAAATCCGCGGCACCCTGATCCGCAAGGACCTCGGCTACGAGGTCCGGCTCCAGTACCGCAGTGACGCGCAAGAATACGAACGGAGGGTTGCGTTCAACGACCCGGTAGCGCTCCTGACCGGTAGTCTGGCCAGGATGACCCAGCCGGTGCTGGAACTCCGCGACCAGCAGCGGAAAGCGTCCACCTTCACCCAGCGGTGGGACGCCTTCACCAGCTTCTTCGCCGGCGAGGAGGCCTGGAACCGGCTCGAGGTCGACGTGGCGCTCAGGGAGTATCAGACAGCGCTGGATGTGGATCCGGAATTCGTCCTGGCCAAGCTCCGGCTGGCGCAGGTGTTGCGTTTTGATGGCCAACGGGTGACGGCCGCGGAACTGTGTGACTCGATCCAGCCGTACCTGTCCGAGTTGAGCCATGCCGACTCCCTGCGCGCCGAGGCGCTGCAGGCCCGACTGGGCGGCGATCTGCGCCTGGAGATCAACATCCTGAAACAGATCTATGAAACCTCTTCCACCCGCAAGGAAGCGCCTTACGACGTGGCCGAGGCCTACTACGAGCTGTGCGATATCAAGGAAGCGATCAAGTACTACCGGCTCGCCCTGGATCAGGACCCCCAGTTCACCCTGGCCATCAACCACCTCGGCTACTGCCACAGCCACCTCGGCGAGCACGACCAGGCGCTGTTCAGATTCCGGCAGTATGTCGAGTTGGACTCCACGGCCAACGCTTACGACAGCTGGGCCGACGGCCTGATGTCCGCCGGCAAGCTGGATAGCGCCGCCACCATCAAGCAACTCGGGATCGAGCTCCGGCCCACGACCGCGTACCTGCACCAGTCGCTCTGCTACATCAACTTGCTCCGCGGCAAGCTCGATTCCGCCACGCAGAACGCCGAACAGTACCTCGACCTCGTGGCGGGACAGCCGTACCGAGTCGCCCGCGGTAAGTTCCTCCGCGCCCTCATCGCCTACTCCCAGCACCAGGACGACCTGGCCCTCGTGCACTGTCTGGAGGGGTTGGCGGATTTCGACAGCGCGGATATCAGCACGCGAAACCACGACCTGCACTGGCTGGCCGGACTGCTGTACCTCAGGCTGGATCGACCGGACGAGGCGCGCGACGAACTCGCGCAGATGGAGGCGATCATCGCCGACAATCAGATCACGTACAAGAACTACTGGATGGGTCTCTACAAGTACTGTCTCCATCTCCGCGCGTGTCTGGCTGCGCGCGACGGCGATCTGGAGCTGCTCGGCGAACAGATCCTCCAGTTCGACCGGAGAATCAACACCAAGGTGAAGAATCACTCCTCACCGTTCGACCTGGCATTCTTCAATACGGCCTTTGCGGAGCTGTATCTGGAACTGGGCGTGCCTTACTACCCCCAGGCGGCGGAGCGTCTCCGGCACGCGCTCGCTTACAATCCCGACTATCCCCTGGCGCACCACCTCAGCTGGCGCCTCGGCGAACTCCGGGGCGACAGCGAACAGGCGGCGGCCCGGGAGCGATTCTCCGAGTTGTGGCGTGGCGCCGATGAACCGGTCCGGGCGCGCTACGGGTTGTGACACGCGGCCCTGGCTAACGCCGTCGACCACCAGTACTGTTTATTGAGCCATCTTCCTGTCGCCGACGGTGATATCATCGAACTCGCCACTGACGTCTTCAAGGGGACGGGGAACCGCGACCTCGACTATCTGGACAGGGCCATCACCAACCGTTCGGCCAGCGGCGGCCCCATCGCCAGCGAGGTCCGTTCCTGGGGCGCCGTGAAACAGGAGTACCGCTGAGTAGCTACTGCAGATCCAGCACCTTCACCGACCGAAGGAGTCGACGATGTTTTCGTTTCAGTCCAGCTCACTGAATAGCCGTTTGCTGACCCTCTCTCTCCTGCTGCTCTGGCCCACGCTGACCCTCGCCCAGCCCAGCTCCTACGACCTGCGCACTGCCGGTGGTCAGAACCGGGTCACCTCGGTCAAGAGCCAGTCCGGCGGCACCTGCTGGACCCACGGCGCCATGGCGGCCATGGAGGGCAACTTGCTGATGACCGGCGCCTGGACCACGGCCGGCGAGAGCGGCGAGCCCGACCTGGCGGAGTATCATCTCGACTGGTGGAACGGCTTCAACGACCACAATAACGACGACATCGATCCGCCGTCCGGCAGCGGTCTGGAGGTCCATCAGGGCGGCGATTACATGGTGACCTCGGCGTATCTTTCTCGCGGCGAGGGCGCCGTCCGCGATCTGGACGGCCAGTCCTACGACAGCCCGCCCCAACGCGCCGACTACAGCTACCATTACTACTATCCGCGTGACATAGCCTGGTTCAGCGCCGGCTTCGGACTGGAGAACCTGAATCTCATCAAGCAGCAGATCATGGACCATGGCGTGCTCGGCACCTGCATGTGTTACGACAACAGCTTCATGGACGGGAATTACTGTCACTACCAGCCCATCACCAGCAGTCTGCTCCCCAACCACGCCATCTCCATCGTGGGCTGGGACAACAACAAGGTCACCCAGGCCAGCGAACCCGGCGCCTGGCTCTGCAAGAACTCCTGGGGCGAATACTGGGGTCTGGACGGCTACTTCTGGATCTCGTACCACGACAAGTGGGCCTGCCAGGAGCTGCAGATGGGCGCCGTTTCGTTCCAGAACGTCGAGCCGTTCGCCTACGACCGGGTCTACTACCACGACTACCACGGCTGGCGCGACACCATGTCCGGCTGTCGCGAGGCCTGCAACGCCTTCATCGCCGCGGACGACGAGCTGCTGGAGGCCGTCAGCTTCTTCACCGCCGCCGACAACGTGAGCTACCTGGTGAAGATCTTCGACCGATTCGAAGATGGAACGCTTCTGGACGAGCTCGCCACCCGGAGCGGCTTGATCGTCCAGCACGGCTTCCACACCGTCGACCTGGCCAGTCCCGTGTTGCTGACCACCAAGGACGATTTCTACATCTACCTGGAGCTGTCGGACGGCGGACACGCTTACGACCGCACCTCGGATGTCCCGGTACTGCTCGGCGCCAGTTATCGCACCGTCGTGGAATCCGCGGCCGATCCTGGCGAGAGCTACTACCTCGCTGGCGGCAGCTGGCTCGACCTGCACGACTATGACGACGGCGCCTGGACCGGCACGCTGAACTTCTGCATCAAGGGCCTGTCCCGGATCGCCGGACTCAGGGTCGATCCGCCCACCGGATCCCAATCCAGCGGTCCCGAAGGCGGACCGTTCACTCCCGCGAGCCAGGAGTACGAACTGGAATTCATCGGCGAGGGCGCCATCGAGTACGCGGTCACGGTGGCGCCGCCCGTGAGCTGGCTGGACCTCTCCGGGGCGACCAGCGGATTGTTGCCTGTGGGCAGCGTGACGAGTGTCAGCGTCGAGATCACCCCCGACGCCACGAGCCTGTTACGCGGCGTGTACGTGACCGAGCTGACCTTCACCAATCTCACCGACGGCATTGGCACCACCACCCGTCAGGTGGCGCTGACCGTGGGCGATCCGGACCTGCATTACGCCTGGT
>JBDRBC010000506.1:0-3338 GCA_043823125.1 bacterium
GTCGTAGCTGGCGTCGAAAACTACGAGCGGAACCGTCACCAGGTCGTACCGCAGGGCGGCGGTCCAGTCCGTGGTGCCCGGGTCGGCGTCACACGAGATTTCGAGGGTGACGCCCGGGGTGACGATGGCGGGGATGTTGAGCAACGGGCGCTGGATGACGGTTACCTCGTCACCCACAGGGTAAGTCTGCGCGAGCACGATGCCGGCGGTCAGCAGCAGGCAGAGCCCGAGCAGCGTGACCGTCAAGAAGACATGGATATCAGTGGCGCGATTCACGATTCAACTCCAGGTATCGAGGAATTCGTCCGGTTCCCCATGAAGGTACAGATTATATCACAGATGCGTCGATGGGAACACGGTCACCGCGGCAGACGCCCCACCGCCACGAGATAGAGCGGTCGATGTTCCGCCGGCAGGCCGAGCACCTTCTGCAGCTTGTCCGCGTAGAAGGCGCCCAGCGGCACCGCCCCGAGATCGAGGACCACCGCCTGGAGCAACAGATTCTGGGCGGAGTGCCCGGCATCCAGCGGTACGTAATGACGGCTTTCCTCGAGACTGTATTTCGCCTCCGTCCGCCGATAATCGGCGGTGAAAACAAAGGTCGCCGCCGCCTGGGCCGGGGCCGACTGCCGCAAGGCGACCCGGGTGATACCGGGCCGCAGGTCATCGGCCGACAGCTTCAACAGGCGGTGACCGGTCACCTCGTGGTGGAAAAGCCCCTCTGCAGTGGCGACGTAGAGTTCCAGGGGGTAGAGGGCGCCGGCGGACGGTGCGGTGCGTAAGCCGCTGGACTCGGTGATGCCCTGGGCCGCCCACAGAAGCTGGGAGATCTCGGCCAGGGTCAACGACTCGGGACTGAACTGCCGGATGGATCGCCGGCCGGCCAGCACTTCCTCCAGCGACAGGCTGCCGCTGGTTCGCGGCGCCGGCAGTTCGATGATGGGTCGAGAATCCGGTTGGTCGGACATGCCGGGTCCTCCCTGAACGTTGACGCAACGCTTTATTACCGCGCCTGCTTACACCTCGCTCATGAGGTCATCGAGATCGTACTGCTCGCCCAGCTTCGGCACCAGGCAGGTGATGCCCGTCTCCTGCTCGATCTTGCTCGCCAGGGCCGCCAGCGAATCCGGCTCGCCGTGATTGAGAACGATCCGTTTCGGCAGCGGCTCGGCAGAGCGGAGCCAGCGTAGCAACTCTTTGCTGTCGGCGTGGCTGGAGAGGCCGTGCAACTGGTGGAACTCCGCCCGCACCGGCACCATCTGCCCGTGCATCTTCAGCGATTGGGCCCCCTCGATCAAGGCGCGCCCACGCGTGCCGAGGGCCTGATATCCCGACAGGAAAATCAGGTTGTTGGGATCCGGCAGCCGCTGGCTGAGATGGTGGACAACCCGGCCCGCCGTCAGCATGCCGCTGGCGGAGATGATGACCCGGGGGCCGCCGAGATGGTTCAGTACCTTGGATTCCTCCACGCTTCGGTGGAACTGCACGTTATCAGGGAACAGCCGGTTGCGGCCGTCGGCCACCAGATCCTCCTTCAGGTTGCAGTCGCGCAGATGCTTGGAGTAGATCTGCGTGGCGTTCACCGCCATGGGACTGTCGATGTGGATGGGCACCTCGGGCAGTTCTCCGGCCAGCATGAGATCGCGCAGGATCAGGGTCACGAGCTGCGACCGTCCCACCGCGAAGGCCGGGATCAGCACCACGCCCTTCCGCTCGAAGGTGCGCAGGAACGGTTCACGGATCTGCTCGGCGATGGGGGCGTTGTCGTGTTCCCGATCGCCGTAGGTCGATTCCAGGACCAGGATATCCGACACCGGCCGTGGCCCCGGATCGGAGTGCAGCGGCACGTCGTATCGGCCCACGTCGCCGCTGAAGACGATGGTCGTCTCCCGGCGACCGTTCTTCACCCGCAGCTCCAGATTGGCGGCGCCGAGTATATGTCCGGCGTTGTGATAGCGGGCTCGCAGGTTCCCCTTGCACTCGATCCAGTCGCCGTATCGCACCGACTGCACGAGCTTCAACGCCGCCTCGGCGTCTTCGGCGGTATACAGCGGCAAGGCCGGTTCGTGCTTGCTGTAGCCCTTCTTGTTGGCGTAGGCCGCGTCTTCTTCCTGGATCTTGGCCGAATCGCGTAACAGCAAACCGAGCAGATCCCCCGTGGCGTTGGTGCAGCGCACCTTGCCGTTGAATCCGTCGCGCGCCAGCCGGGGCAGATACCCGGTGTGGTCGATGTGACCGTGCGTCAGCAGCACCTCGTCCACGCTGCCGGGATCGAACGGGAGCGGATCCCAGTTGAGCTGGCGGAGTTTCTTGAGCCCCTGGAACAGGCCGCAGTCCACCAGCAGGCGCTGGTCGCTGGTTTCGACGAGGGTGCGTGAACCGGTGACGGTCTCCGCTGCGCCGTGGAATGAGATCTTCAAGTCAGCCTCCAGTGGTGATGAAACGAACCGTGGCCGGGATCAGCCCCGTTCCGCGATGAGTTCCGAGCGGAGCTGATGCCGGCTGTTGAACAACCGCCGGTACACCAGCAACGCCATGGCGATACAGCCGAGCGACGTGGCGCCGGCGATCATGAACATGATAACCACCTGATACTTGACCGCCTCCAGCGGATCGGCTCCCGCCAGGATCTGGCCGGTCATCATACCCGGCAACGAGACGATACCCACCACCATCATGGAGTTGATGATTGGGATCATGCCGCGTCGCACGGCGTCCTGCAGCGGCAGCTTGGCGGCTTCCCAGCGGGTGGCGCCGTGGGCCAGCTCCATCTCCACCTGCGCCCTTCGTTCGGCCAGCGACTCGAGCAGGCTGTCGAGACAGAGGGAGATGCCGGTCAAGCCGTTGCCGAGCACCATGCCGAGCAACGGAATGAAGTAGCGCGGCCGGTACCACGGTTCCACGGAGATGACCAGAGCCGTCACCGTTACGGTCACCAGCAAGCCACAGGAAGCCAGGGTCAAGAACGCCCGCGGTGTGGCGCCGGCGAAGGAGCGGCTGGAGCGCTGCACAGCGGCCCGGCTGGCCAGCACGATCATCACCAGGGCGATGCCGAAAACGGCCGGCCAGCTGGCCAGCCCGAAGACGAACTGCAGCACGTATCCCACCAGCAGCAGCTGGACCACCGTCCGCACCGCCGCCAGCCCGAGCCGTCGCTCCAGGTCGAGTTTCATGGCCATACTGACCACCCCGGCCAGCAGGACCAGTGTGGCGGCCACGGTCAGGTCGAGGGCCGAAAGCTGGATGGCGCCGGCTGCCGTCGGCATCAGGCCACCTCCCGAAAAGGACCCAGGTCGATGGTGCGGTCACACCAGCGTTCGGCCTGTTGCCGGTTGTGG
>JBDRBC010000507.1:0-5468 GCA_043823125.1 bacterium
GGCGCGGCGCGAGGAGACGAATATTCTTTACGTGGCGCTGACCCGGGCGCGTGACGCGCTGTTCGTGCTGGGGGCCGAGACGTCACGAAAAGGGGAACGGCAAAGTTATCTCGACTGGATCCAGGCGGCGGCCCGCATGGCACCGTCCGCCGCCGCGGCAGCGGCCGGAGTTGCCGCAGCGGCCGTCCCGGAGAGCGACTCGCCGGGAGCGCCTTTCCAGCTCGAGGCCCCGGCCTGGCTGGCTGATCCCGACCGTGATGCGGCTGAACCCATCACGCGGCTGGAGCCGTCGTCCGGCGTCGCCGGCAAGCGGGAAACGTATCGTGTCTGGGAACCGCCACCCAAGCGACCCGCCCTGCGCGTGGAGGTCCCGTCGGCCGCGGACGAGATTTTGGCGCTGGATCTGTCCGGAGGTCCCGCCGCGGCCATAACGGCCGATCCGGTTGGCCCGGCGTTGAGCCGCGTGGCGGCCATCGAGCACGGGGAGGCGGTACACCTCTGGCTCCAGCGGGCGACGGAACGCGGCACCATGCCAATCGGCGACGGACCGGCCTGGCAGGAGGCCGAGGCGGTGTATACCAATCCGGAATTCGCCTGGATCTTCCACCCCGAGGCCGCGGGCGGGAGGGGGTATGCCGAGGTCCCGGTGATCCATCGCCTGCCACCAGTGACCCGTGCGCCGGACGGCCCGGCCACCGAACTGTGGCGGTTCGGCGTCATCGACCGTCTGGTCTTGCCGCCGGGTCGGGCGGTGGTGGTGGATTACAAGACCACACGCCGACTCGGATCCGTCGCCGATCTGGAAAAGGTCGCCGCCAGATACACCCCGCAACTCGACGCCTACCGTCAAGCGATCCAGGTCATGTATCCGGAACGCGAAGTCACCGCAGGCATCCTGTTCACGGAACCCGCCGGGGAGTCGGGACGCGGGCGGCTGGTGAACGTCTGACCGTCCGTGGAGTCGCTTGACCCTTGCGAGCAGAGATCAACCATGCCCAGCTTTATTCAAGTCGCCGCCGTTCTCGCGCTGCTCTACCTGGTGATCTGCGGTTTGATGGTGGCCTTCCAGCCGAGATTCGTCTTTTTTCCCGAGTCACAGCTGGACGGGACACCGGAGGCGGTGGGCCTGGCTTTCCGGGAGGTCCGGTTCCGCACCGAGGATCGGGTGGATCTGCACGGCTGGTTCGTACCCGGCGCGGAGGGTGGCCGGGTGGCGCTGTTTTTTCACGGGAACGCCGGGAACATTTCCCATCGGCTGGAGACGGTTCGACTGCTCCACGAACTGGGTTTGACGGTATTCATTTTCGATTATCGCGGGTACGGGCAGAGTGGCGGTCGCATGAGTGAGGCGGGAAGTTATCGCGACGCCAGTGCGGCGTGGCGATACCTGGTGGAGCAGGAGTCCATGTCCCCGGATCGGATCATCCTCTGGGGCCGTTCCCTGGGCGGGGCGGTGGCGGTGGAACTGGCCAGCCGGATACGGCCGGCGGCACTGGTGGTCGAGTCCAGTTTCACCTCGGCGGCCGAGCTGGGCGCGAGGATCTATCCCTGGCTGCCGGTGCGACAGCTGGCGCGGATCCGGTACGACTCCGCCAAACGGATTCACCGGGTGACCTGCCCAAAGCTGTTCGTGCACAGCACCGCAGATGAGGTCGTGCCGTACGGCCTCGGGTTACGCCTGTTCAATCAGGCTGGTCGGCCGAAGGAGATGCTCAAGATCCGCGGCAGTCACAACGACGGCTTCCTGACCTCGGGCCCGCGTTACACGGAGGGAGTGCGGACGTTCCTGGCCTCCTTGCCGGAATGATCGTGTCGGGCTGGCGCCAGGGAGATGGGCGTGTCGCGGGACTCAACCGACAGTCCGCCCCGCCAGTCTCACCCCGCCGTCCTCCGGGGCCAAGATCAGATCGAAATCGCCGGCCAGGACCCGGTCCAGTCGGCCGGTTCGCCCCTGCCGCACCCGATCGCGGACCAGGGGTGACGGAAGTTCCCGGTACCGTCTGACGATGGTGGCGGGCGCGGCCTCCGGCTCCCGCAATGCATCCCGGGCCTGGGTCAACAGATCCACACTTTCTTCCGACGGCGGTTCCTCCGGCTGCGCCAGCACCCGCACCCTCGCCTCGTAATGGACGAACGCCTTGGCGCCGTCGCCACGTGGCTGTTCCCAGACGTGAATGCCGTCTTCGGGGGAGAGGATGGCCAGGCCGCCGAATCCAGAAATGGACAGCAGCAGGCGGAACGGTCGGTTGGCATCCCCGCTGTGCCGTTCCAGGACATCCAGTCGCATGCGGCGTTTCTTGGCCCACTGCCGGTACATGTCACCCAGCTTGCTGGCGAACTGGTTCTGTTCGTCGCGCGCCAGCTTGGGATCGGAGGACGCTTCGACGAGCAGGAACGCTTCCCAGGACTGCCGCTGTTCCAGCGCCAGGCAGGCGATGCCGACCAGGTAGAACTGCTGCGCCAGACGACCCACCAGATTACGCGGGTAGTGACGACAGGTCTCGTCCGAACTCCCGATGAGCCGTTCGAGCAGCGCACCCGCCGATTCCATGGCCGCCTCGATCCGATCCCGGTATTCCACCTCGCCCAGGATGGCGAACCGTTCAGGTGAATTCCAGAAATCGGCCAGGGACATCATGGAGAGAGCAGCCTCTTTTTCCTGGCGCCAGCTCTCGCTCTCGAGGTAGGCCAGACGCTGGTCGTAGTGGGCTTGCAGCGAGGTGATCTCCGCCGGCGTGCCCAGGGGATCGAGAATGACACTGGTCAGTGGCGGCAAGCTGTCGTCGGCCGGATCGGCGACCTCACTGGCGGCTTCGCCGGCCGAGGCGGGCGAGTCGGGATCGCAGAACTCCACGTCGAGTTTTTCGCCGTCGCTGTGCACGAACAGGAACTGCTCACCCTCGGGCACCTGAAAATCGACGATGGTGAGCGCCAGCGGCGCCAGCAGGTACTGGTCGATGGCGCGCTTCAGGGGGCGGGCGCCGTAACGGGTGCTGAAGCCTTTCTCGATGAGGAACTCCGTGGCGGCGTCATCCCACAACACGGCCCAGGACCGGTTGCGTAATCCGCGGCGCTGATAAGCGTCGTCCAGCTCCTTGGCCAGGATCTTCCGCATGATTTCCCGGGTGAAGGGGCGGAAGATGATGACCCGGTCGATACGGTTCAGGAACTCGGGCCGGAAGACCTGCCCCATGGTGCGTTCGATGGCGGCGGGCTGGAAGACCTCCTGTTCCTGGGCGAACCCGAGGCTGGTACCGGTGGGGCGGCTGGCGCCCAGGTTGGTGGTCAGGACGATGATGGCGTGCCGGAAATCGACGGTCTTGCCCTGTCGGTCCGTCAGCCGGCCGTCGTCGAACACCTGCAGGAACAGATCCCACACGGCGGGATACGCCTTCTCGAACTCGTCCAGCAACACCACGCTGAACGGCTGCTTGCGGATCTTGTAAGCCAGCGACTGCTCGTCCCGATCGGACATGTTGCCCAGCAGACGATCCACGGAATTGGGGGTCTGGTACTCGCTCATGTCCAGACGGACCAGCCGCGCTTCCGAACTGAAGAGGTAACTGGCCAGGGTCTTGGCGATCTCGGTCTTGCCGGTGCCGGTGGGGCCGGCCAGCAGGAAAACACCCTGGGGGCGGGTGGGATCGGTGAGGCCGGCCTTGATCATGGCGATGCGCTCCACCAGACAGTCCACCGCTTCGGACTGCCCCATGATCCGTCGCCCGAAGAAGCTGCGCAGTTCCCCCAGCGCGAGTTGCTGGCGATCGTCGAGGATGTCCGCGGGCAGCCCGGTGAGATTGGTCAGGGTGATGATGAGATCGTCCACGGTGATGTGCGTCGCCGGTGACTGCACCGTCAGTCGCTTGCGGGTCAGTTCCAGGAACTCCAGCAGATTGCCCGGGGCCGCCCGATCGCGCAGGTAGTGACGGGCCAGCTGCCACGCCTCCTGCAGGACCGCATCCGCGATGAGGTTGGACGCTTGCCCGTGACCGTGGCGAGCCGCCCATTGCCGCGCCAGCTGCTGGGTTTCGGCCGGGGTGAGTGGCTCCACCCGGCAGATCTCCATGGCGGTCAAGCAGTGCGGCTTGGTCTGGACGAGCTGCTCGAAGGCGGCGGTGCGCACCTCGCCGATGACCAGGATCTGACCGCTCTCGATGTGTGGCAGCAGATGGTCCAGGGCGCCCATCGGCTTGTGCTCGTGGCGGCCGGTCCACTCCAGGGCGGCGAAGTCGGGGGCGTACCAGATGATCTTCTTGTTGTCGCGCAGGTTGCGCACCAGCTCCACCAGTTGTTCCTCGAACTCGCCGATGTACTTCTTGCCGGCGATCAGCTCGGCTCCCTTGGCCTCGAAGATCAGCCACCCTTCCTTGCCGATCTCCCGACCGAGGGCCTGGACGATGGCGCTCTTGCCGACGCCGTGCTCACCCACGAGCAACACCGAGCGGGGCGATTTCCGGCAGAGGGCGGCTTTCAGACTGGCCACGTGCTTGGTCAGCACCGGGTGGTCGAGGCACGGCGGCAGATGGGCGGGCGGGCCGTTCTGCCAGAGGACGCCGAGCTGCTGGAAGTACTCGAGATTGTTCTCCTCTTTGACCGGCCGCACCAGCTCGCGGCGTAGCGGATTCAGCTCCTGGAGCCGGAGCTGTTTCAGATACCGCCGGAGTGAGGCCCGCTGTTCCTCGTCCACCTCCAGCAGCCGATCACCGAAGGTGGGTCGCTCGCCGGCAGCAATGCGCTGATGGATGAAGTCGCGCAGGAACTGCATGTAGAACCGTTGCGAGGCGCTGTAGCGGAACCAGACGAGTTCACCGACGAGGTTGATCTCGGCGGGGGCGTGTTTGGACAGCACCTTCAAGATGAAGAAACGCCGCCAGGCCGAGGTACCTTCCAGACTGTCCACGAGAGTGTTCACGAGCTCGGGGTCGGCGGCCAGGCGGTGCAAGGTCTCCAGGGCCATGCAGGCGATGATCTCGTTGTCGCCCTGACCGTAGGTCATCAGGTCGCTGGCGCTGTAAGCCTGGTCGGTGAGATGGCTCACGCCCTGCAGGAAGCTGTCGTGCTTGAGCAGATCGTGGGGATGCGCCGATTCCTGGAAAAACGACTCCACCGCCTCGGCGAGCCGGTACAGGACCAGGGTCTGCTGGTCGTCCGTGGATTGGTTCTCGTCGCCGTCCAGCTGGTCATGCTGTTCCTGATCGGGATCGTGATCGTCGGTTTCGTTCTGATTCCGGTCGTCTCGATTATCGTTGGTCATGTTCCCCCCACCCGCTGAGATCGATGGCAAATCGGAGAGTTGAACACTCTACCACATCGGCGCGCGGGGGAAAACCGTCGGCCCACGGGTCGTTCCGAAAAAAAGCACAGGACCACTCCGAGGAGCGGTCCTGTGCAAGCGATCGATCAGATCCAGTTGCCGCCAGCAGGTAAACCTACCGGTACAGCGCCTTCATCTGGCCCCAGGTCGTCGG
>JBDRBC010000508.1:0-2901 GCA_043823125.1 bacterium
GTCGAGCGGGTGCTCGGCGCCGCCGCTGGAGTTGCTGGCCAGCGCCGGGGTGGATCTTACCAAACCGGAGGCCATCGAGGCGGCCATGCGGTTGTTTGTGGAGACCATTGCGGAGCTGGAGGGATTGCTGGAATAGTGCTGTTGACGCCCAGAAAATCCGTCACGAGCAAGGGGGTGGCGCCGTGCCTTGCACCATCACGGCTCCACCCCGAGTTGTCTCAGTTGCTTCAGTGCATTCTCGTTTTCCGGATTCAGCGCCAGGGAGCGGCGGTAGCTGGCGACGGCCCGTTCCGTATTTCCACCGGCCAGATACGCTTCGCCCAGACTGTCGTGGGCGTTGGCTGACTCCTGGTACAGTTCCACGTTCAGCTGGAACATCACGACAGCCTCGGCGGTGTCGCCACGGCCCAGCAGACGGTAGCCGGATTCGTTGAAATCCCGCTCGCTGAACTCCAGCTCACCAGTTGATTCGTCCCCCGCGCCGACGACCAGTCGCAGCTCCCGGAATCGTGCCTGCGCCGCCTCGCTTCCCTCGGCCACCAGCGTTCGTTCGATGGCGAAGGCAGCCGATCGCTCCAGATGCTGCATCTCGATCCGCAGGAACGGCGGACAGATGTCGAATTCGAGACAGCGCCAGTAGCTGGCAAGGGCCTGGTCGAACTCCCCCACGGCGCGGTAGGCCCGGGTGAGACGGAAATGGGCGTCGAGACTCTCCGGATTCCGCTCCCGCAGTGACCCGAGGACCTCGACGGCCTCGCCGTGTCGCCTTTGCCCGGTGAGGTAATCACTCAGATCGATCAGCTCCGACTCGGGAACACCGAACTCGGCTCCGAGACGTCCGGACAGTGCCCGGTAGTGCGCAGCCACTGCGGACAGCCCGCCTTCGCGGACCGAATCATCCACTTGGTAATCGAAAAAGAGTGCCTGCAGTGCCCGGGTGTACGAGGTGTACGGCGCCCAGATATCGTATGCCTCCGGCGAGAGAACCGATTCCTGCCAGAGCCGGCCGGCGGGGATCCGCGCCTCGAGATCGATTAGGAAACCGGTAGTGGCCACGTCGAGTCGACCCTCGGCATCAGGCCGGTGACTCAAGTGCAGGTACCGACCCTGCACCGTCGCTTCACCACTCACCGCCCGGACCATCGCCAGCATCCGCTCGCTGTCCAGGCCGTGGCCCGGGTTACTGGTCAAGTAGGCGTGAAAGAGCTCGGGCCGGGTCAACCAGGTGAAGATGGCGAACAGACCGCAATCGAACGAACCGAGCAAGACCCGGTAGTCGCGCGTGCGGTAATGGCGATCCACGAACGGTATCAGGTCCTCGGCGAGAAACCGTTGAAACTCCGTGGCGCGAATGGGCGCGTCCCGGTGGCCGATGCCACGCGGTCGCATTTCCTCGTGGCCGTGCTGCTCGATGCCAACGAGGATGAACTCGGGCAGGTTGCCCGACTCGACCTGCTGGTGGAGCTTGGCCGCCACCTGGGAAAAGAACGACCACGGCGTGCCGTGCAGAAGGTAGATGACAGGATAGTCACCATCCGTCTCGTGATACCGGTCCGGCAGCCGGACCAGTATCCGCCGTTCGTCGTCGAGGATCTGCGAGGGGACCATCCGAAATGTGCCGAGCACCGCGGTCTCGCCGTCGGACTGTGCCGGGGCCGATCGCGCAACGGTTGACCCGCAACAAACCAGGATCAGGGAACAGAGCAGGTACCGGGACCAGATCATGGCCATGTTTCCTCTCGTGACGGTGCGAGATCGGCGGGATTGATGTCATTTCACTCGTGTTGCCCGAAAGGATTACGCCAGAGCCGGGAAGAGGTTACCAACCTTTGAACCAAAGGCCAAACCGTCGCGAGGGCAGAGAAAGACGACCCCGGTCACCGAGATCGAGGTCGTCGAAAAGTAATGACCTGTCGAGGCCGGATCCGAACGGTCACTTCACCAACGTCATCTTCCGCCGCAGATCCTTCCCGTCCGCCTGCAGCACGTAATAATACACACCCGACGCCACCCGCTGCCCCCGGTCGTCACGCGCGTTCCACTCGATCTCATACATGCCGGCCGGCAGCTTCTCGTTCATTAATGTCCTCACCCGCCGTCCTTGCACGTCGTAAATGCTCAGGGTGACAGGCCCGTCGCTGGCCAGCGAGTACTTGATCTTCGTGTCCGGGTTGAACGGATTGGGATAATTCTGACCCAACAAAGTAATCGGCGCAGGAGTCCCGTCGACGGCGGTCAGGTCCAGGACCACCAGCTCGGTGGCGATGGCCACCGGCGCCGCCCGGCCGTGGGCCACCCAGGAGTCGTGGAGCTGCTGGCCGTAATCGTCCGTCGTATTCTCGTCCCGCAGGAACTCGATGTACTCCTTGGAGGTCGACTGGTAGTAGTAGACCACCTCCACTTCCACGGCATTGGTCGGCAAGGAGTAGACCGTGGTGTCGTGGTGCTGGCCGTCCGCGTAGCTGTAGTTCACCACCGGCGACTGGATGGTCTCGAAGGCGGCGTTGGTGAAGCCGCGCGGCGGGATCCGGTTGTCCTCGTACACGGTGTCGTTCAGCACGAAGTGGAACGACGGCCCCGGCGTCACGCCGAGCAACGAGCCGAGCCGGGTGGAGATGCCGGGTTTGATGTGGTAGAGCTTCAGATCCTCGTCGTGAGTCAACACGCCGGTGGCCTCGTCGTAGGCGCCCGATTCGTAGACCACCTGCCCACCAGTGTCGTAGCCCTTCACATTGATCCACATGCGCCGGCCTTCCGGAAAGCCGGAGGGGAGCTTGTGGCCGGTCTCGTTGGTGATGGTGACCTCCGCCGTGGGATACCCGCCCGCCTGGCTGACGGCCACCTGCATACTCGCGGCCAGGGACAGCATGTGCAGCGCCCGCCCCCGGCCGTCGGCGAGCT
>JBDRBC010000509.1:0-3324 GCA_043823125.1 bacterium
AGGACATCGAACCCGGATCGAGCGGCATTAACATATCGCAAGGTATCGATGTTGACGGAACCCTGTTCTTCGCGGCGAACGTCGACGGGTATGGATACGAACTCTGGAAAAGCGACGGTACGGAAGCTGGAACCGTCATCATCAAGGACATCAATCCCGGGTCGGCCGACTCCACACCCAGATATCTCACCGAGCTGAACGGAGAGGTCTTCTTCTGGGCGGATGATGGCGTCAACGGCGCCGAGTTCTGGAAAAGTGACGGGACCGAAGCAGGAACAACCCTCGTCAAGGACATCATGCCAGGTTCGGCCGGAAGCCAGTTCACGTTCATCATCAACATGGACGGGGCTCTCTATTTCGAGGCGGACGATGGAACCAACGGGAGGGAACTCTGGACAAGCGACGGGACAACTGCCGGCACCATACTGTTCAAGGATATCTGTGCCGGTAGCTGTGGTTCGAATCCCGGGAATTTCACCATCTCGGGTGGATTGCTGTACTTCAATGCTTACGATCCACTGAATGGCAACGAACTGTGGGCGAGCGACGGAACTCCTGGCGGTACGTACCTGGTCAAGAACATCAATCCTGGTGAGTTCCATTCATCTCCGAGCACCAAGACCGATGTCGCCGGCACCCTGCTGTTCTTTGCCAATGACGGTGTTCACGGCAGGGAGCTGTGGAAAAGCGACGGCACGGAGGCCGGCACGGTGCTGGTTGCCGACACCTATCCTGGTCCAACGTGGTCAGAGAATGGCAATATGCTCAACTCGTACATCGGCGGTGTCTTCTATTTCGAAGCCAGCAACGGCATAGACGGCAAGGAACCGTGGCGAACCATCGCCTGCCCGGGCGCCAACCCGACCAGCATCGATTTCGGCACGGTAGCCGTCGGCGGCTCCAGCGACACCACCATCACCATCATCAATCCGACTTCCACTTCCTTTACCGGCTATCTGACCGAATCGTGCCCCTACTACAGCATCACCTCCGACAGCACGTATAACCTGGCTCCTGGGGATTCCACCACGGTCACCGTGAGCTTCAGCCCCACCGTGGCGGGAATCCACGACTGCACGCTGGTCTCACAGGGGGACGAGCTGTGCGAGGATATCGAGTGCACCGGTCTCGGCCAGGATCCGCCGGTCTGTTACCTCGAGCCGACCAGCTTCGACTTCGGCATGGTGCTGATCGGCGCCAGCGTGGATACGACATTTTTCATCACCAACGTGGGCGACGGGACCCTAACCGGGACGCTCGACGCGCCTTGCACGCAGTTCAGCATCGACTTGCACGACAGCACCTACGGTATCGCCGCCGGGGAAACGCTGTTCGTGATGGTGACCTACGCGCCGACCGTCAGCGGGATTCATAGCTGTCTCATCGAAACGGGCCACGCCGGGTGCGTTGATGTCAGCTGTGACGGCGAGGCCGATGGTCCGCCGTCCTGCGTGGTGACTCCGGTTTTCCATGATTTCGGCACCGTTCCCATGTTCACGAGCAGCTCCACCGATATTACCATCAAGAATACCGGTGGCGGCGTACTGGAAGGGGCCGTGAGCGCGGCCTGTCCCGACTTCAGTGTCGTGCCTCAGGACTCCTTCTTTCTGGCGGCCGGCGAATCGTTGCTGGTCACCGTCCAGTTCTCGCCAACAAGTGAAGGCACTCAGTTCTGCCCCATCGCGACCGGGACCGCTTGCAGCGATGTGTTCGTGATCGGCACCGGCGCCGCCGGTCCGGCGATCATCAGCACCGTGCTCGACATCGGCAATGATCAGGGGCGCTGGATCCGCATCAACTTCCCGCGCGCAACGCGAGACTATCTCGGTTCACCGACGCCGGTTCTGCAGTACGAGGCCTACCGGCGCATTGATCCGTTACCCACCAAAAGCCTGGCCGGCACCGGCGAGGAGCCGCCACCGGACATCGACGGCGATCACGCCGAAGCTCTCGGCATGATTTCCGATCCGCAGATCCTGGCCGAGGGCTGGGAATTCGTCACCGCCGCGCCGGCCCATTGCGAGGACGAGTACAACCTCATCGCGGCCACGCTGGCCGACTCGACCATCAACGACGGCATGCACTGGTCGGTCTTCTTCATCCGGGCCGCCACGGCGAATCCAGGGGTCTACTTCGATTCTCCCCCCGATTCCGGCTACTCGCTGGACAACCTGGAACCCGCGGTTCCGCAGGGCTTCACGGTGACCTATACCGGCAGCGGCAATCAGCTCCTCTGGCTGCCGAGCAACGACGCCGACTTCGAGCATTTCCGGATCTATCGCGGGACGACACCCGACTTCGCACCGGCCATCGGCAATCTCGTGCAGACGACCATAAGTACGGAATGGCTCGATACTGTCAGCGAGAGCTGGTTGTACTATTACAAGCTCTCCGCACGGGATTTCGCCGGCAACGAGAGCGACCCGGCCGATCCGGAAACCATCACCGGAATGACACCGGACCAGATCCCCCGGCAGTTCGCCCTCTACCAGAACGTGCCCAATCCGTTCAATCCCGAGTGTGTGATCGCCTACGACGTGCCGGCCAGCGGCGGCAAGGTGGTACTGCAGATCTTCGACATGAGCGGCCGACTGGTGCGCACCCTCGTCGACGGCAATGAAACTGTGGGGCACAAGCGGGCGACCTGGAACGGCACGGACAACAACGGACGACGCGTCGCCACCGGTGTCTATTTCTATCGACTCACCGCCCCCGACTACATCAAGACGAACAAGATGGCCCTGGTGCAATAGGCGGGTTTTATTCCGGACCGTGCGCCGGGAAAGGATAGAGTCATGAAATCTTCAAGCACACCGGTGACCAGACACAACAAGCAAGTCATCATGCCGGCGGCTTTGCTGATTTTGGTGATGGTATTGGCAAGCCCCGGCCCATTTATTGGCACTGCCGAGAATGAGGGCCTGGCCGCGCCCGGCGTGGAGCGACCACCGCAAGTTTCCGACCACGCTGCCAGGGCGGCCAAACACATGTTGGTCCTGCTGGACCGATCGGGTTCCATGAACGAATATCGTTTGAACGGCAATACCCGCACCCACGACTCCGTGGCGCTCGCCAAGTGTGATGTCGAGGATTTCTTCATCGCCAACCCCACCGGGGCTGTCGCCGTCTGGTACTACAACAACACGGAAATCACCCAGCTGACAGCCGGATTCGTCGACGAGGCGGAAGCCGTGGCGGCCATCAATTCCCTGTCGACCTCCAGCGGCACCGGGACGACACCTCTGGCCGAGGCGATTTGCGAGGCCTGTGATTACCTGGTGAACAGCTATCCCACCACCTCGCAAGCGGAGCGGATTCTGCTCC
>JBDRBC010000510.1:0-6968 GCA_043823125.1 bacterium
CGTACCAGTCCACCACCAGACTCGGATAGCCGTACGGATCCAGGATATCCCACAACCGGTGCACGAATACGTCCTGGTTCATGGCGAAGACCAGCCGGAACGGGACCACTGCATTGAACTCTTTGATGCTAATCTTGGCGACCTTGGTCAAACAATCGTAGTGCTTGACCTGGAAGGGGATCGTCGGCAAACCAAACGGTGGCGCGGTCCGGAGATGATCGTGGATCCCATGCTCGTCAGCGGTCCGGCTCGAGGCGATACTGGTCCAGAGCGGAGGCGAGTAGGATGGCAGCGGCACCTTGAGGTCAGCGGCCACGCCTCTACGTTGCAAAGCGGCGTGTGCCGGCAGCCGCCCTTCCGCCAGCAAGGGATCCATGATCTTCCAGGTCCCACCATCCAGCCCCACGAGCAGGACACGCAACCCGGTCTCGTGGACTCCCCCAACCTGTTCCACGGTGATCATATCCTCGGACTGTGGCGTTGCAGGCAAGGGAGCCGCGGTGAACAGACAGACCCCAGTGCCCAGGAAAAGAACAAGCCCCAGTCCGATCAGGATCCGCTGCAGTCCATCATGTCGTCCACGTAACCAACGGGTGGCCAGCCCGAGCAGGCAGATCATGGCCACAACAACAAGCAGGGTCACCAGCAATCCACCGGTGTTATTGGGACGGGGGTTGATGCGATCCCGATAGAGCGAGATCCCGAGGATGAGACAGAGCAGCCACGGCCCGGCAAGCAGTGAAAAGACGGAACCACCCGTCGCAGAAGTGGCGGAGCGCTTTCGACAATCCAGGACCGACGCCAGGCCGCCGGCCGAGCAGGCGATCAGTATGAAGACGAGGGCGAAGACGAGCACCAGCAACACGTGCCCCGGGCCGAGGGGATACACATGATTCGCTCGGGTGAAGAAGGCCGCTTCGAACATGCCGAAGGCCAACCCCCACAACAGATTGACCGGTAACCAGGATGGTTTCAAACTATCAACTTCCATTGACCTACCTACTTTTAACCCTGCCCACATTGTATTCACTGGTCACCCGATACGAAAGAACCATTTCCGGCGGAATCGGCAGCGGACACCCCGGACTGAAGGCCGTCTTTGACACGATTCCACTCCAGCCTGTAGTTTCGCCACGAAGGCGGTTATCCGGTGGCTAGTGTTCTGACTATCTGATTAATTCGGGGCAGGAGGCTCTTCGTGTTCAAGGTCACCTTCCAGCTCCAGGGCGATCTCGGGGATCTCGTCCCCGCTCGGCAGCGGGGACGGTTCCGTCGTCAGCTGCCGGCGCCGGCCTCGGCCAAGGACACCGTGGAGGCGCTGGGCATCCCGCACACCGAGGTCGATCTGCTGCTGGCGGATGGCCGGCCGCTGGATTTCTCCTTCCTGGTGGACCGCGAGCTGACGATCGAGGTTTTTCCCGTGCCGCCAGTAGACCCGAGCTCTCCCCGGCCGGAATCACGACTCCAGCCGCGACCACTCCGGCACGAACGGTTCGTCTGCGACGCCCACCTGGGCAAGCTGGCGCGGCTGTTGCGAATGCTCGGCTTCGACACCACCTATTCACGACGCGCCCGCGAGGCCGACCTGGCCCGGAGTGCCTGCACGGAGGATCGGGCCATCTTGACCTGCAGTCGCGCACTGCTCAAACACAAGCGGATCCGACTCGGTCGTCTGATCCGCAGCCGGCGAGTGGATGTCCAGGCCGAGGAAGTGATCCGTCGCTTCCGTCTGGCCGGACGGATCGACCCGTTCGGCCGCTGTGCCGCCTGCAACGGCGAGCTGGAATCAGTGGCCAAAAAGCTCGTGGCCCGACGAGTTCCCACCCAGACCTTCGCCTGGCGCGACACCTACTCTCGTTGTCTGGCCTGCGACCACCTCTACTGGGACGGAACCCACGTGGCGCGACTGCGTCGTCGATTCGCGGCGATCCTGGCGGCGGCTCGGGAGGTCACCTGATGGCGGCCTTTTCTGACCGGACGGAGCGGCGCAACGAAACGGTGCATCACACCCTCGTGGCGCTGGATCTCACCCTGCCGTTCTGGCGCTACCTCCCCATGAACCGGCAATCCGCTCCGGCCTGTCTGCTGGACAGCGGCATGGATCCCCGGAAGCTGGGCCGTTTCTCGTTTCTGGGCGGCGATCCGTTCCTGATCTTCCGGATGAAACGTCAGCGGGATGGAACGGCGCCGGCGCCGGCGAACGTGGAGATCATCCAGCGACGCGCTGACAACGGTTCGCCCCTGGTCTCGCCGCATATTCACCGGGTCGTGGACGATCCGTTCACGGCCCTGCGTCTGTTGCTGGACCGGTATCGTGTCCCTGCATCTTTCTACGACCTCACCGCCATCGGCTACGACGGGCCGACCCCGCCCCTGCTGGCCGGCGCCATGGGGTACATCGGCTTCGAAACCGCCTGCTGCACCGAACGGCTGCCGGACCACGGGAGCGACGACATCGGTCTGCCGGACATGTACTTCCTGTTCCTGGACACGGTGTTGGTCCACTGCCACGAGACCGGCCGCTCCTGGTTGTCCTGCCTCGGTCGGGGGCCGGATCCGGCCTCGGCCCGGCGGATGGCGTCCCGACTGGTCACTACCTGGCGAGAACGGATCGCCGGTTTCGAGTCGAATCCGCCCCCCGAGTGGACCGGACCGGCGACCGCCACCGACGACCCTGACGGCGATCCCCGGTTGCCGGTGACCGCCCACTTCGGGCGCCAGAGCTACTGTCGAGCGGTGCAACGGGCGAAGGATCACATCCTGGCGGGCGATGTATTCGAACTCTGCCTCAGCCACCGCCTGGAATCACCGTTGCCCGGCGACCCGTGGGATCTCTACCAGGAACTGCGGCGGGTCAACCCGGCCCCGTTCGCGGCCTTCCTGGAGCTGCCGGAAGCCCAGGTGGTCTGCGCCTCGCCCGAACGTTTCCTGCGTCTGGAACCGGACCGAACGGCCGAAAGCCGCCCCCTCAAGGGGACCCGTCCCCGCGGCGCCACTCCGGCGGCGGACGAGCACCTGCGACAGGAGCTGATCAGTTCGGAAAAGGACCGGGCCGAGAACCTGATGATCGTGGATCTGCTGCGCAACGATTTCGGGCGGGTGTGCGAGATCGGTTCGGTGACGGTGCCGGAGCTGCTGCTCGTGGAGGAATATGCCACCGTCTTCCAGCTCGTTTCCACCATCCGCGGCAAGCTGGCGGCGGCCCACGACAGCCTCGACCTGATCCGCGCCTGCTTCCCGGGCGGTTCCATGACCGGCGCCCCCAAGATCGAGGCGCTGAAGATCATCGACGCCATGGAGCCGGTGAAGCGCGGCATCTACGCCGGCGCCATCGGCTATCTCGACTTCGCGGGCACGCTGGACCTGAACATCGTTATCCGGAGCATCGTCTGCCGGGACGAGCGCTGCTACTACAACGTCGGCGGGGCCATCGTGGCCGATTCCGATCCCGAGGCGGAGTACCAGGAAACCCTGGACAAGGCGCGGGCGCTGCAGACCGCCCTGCGGAACCTGGCCCGGGTGGCGGCCGACAAGGGACGGTCGGCGTGAAGGTCGTCATCATCGACAACTACGACTCCTTCACCTACAACCTCTACCAGCGGGTGGGCGAGTTGACCGAGCCACCGGTGGTGCTGCGGAACGACGCCGTCACCGTGGACGAACTGGCGAGCCTGGCGCCCGAGCGACTGATCATCTCACCCGGTCCCGGGCGGCCGGAGAAACCGGAATACCTCGGCGTCTGTGGCGAGATCATCCGGACCTTCGGCCCCACGGTGCCGCTACTCGGTGTCTGTCTCGGGTTGCTCGACATCGTACACGTGCTGGGTGGACGGGTGATCCCGGCGCCGGCGCCACGGCACGGCAAGACCAGCGAGATCGGCCACGATGGGCACCGGTTGTTCGCCGGATTGCCGAATCCGCTGACGGTCATGCGGTACCACTCCCTGGTGGTGGATGCCGGATCGCTGCCGGACTGTCTCGAGGTGACTGCCTGGACCGACGATGGACTGATCATGGCGGCGCGGCATCGGGAGTGGCCTTTGGTCGGGGTGCAGTTTCATCCGGAGTCTGTCGGGACGCCGTCGGGCCTTTCTCTGTTGCGGAATTTCATCTCCGGGGAATTGTGAATCCGGATCACCTCCTTGAATCAGAATGCGGACTTCGTGGGCCAGCCGTGGGGCTCAGGTGGTGGGGATGAAAAGGCCGGCCGCTCGACGGCTACTTCCTGTAGCCGTCTTGCTTATACCTGCGGGCTGCTCGCCGTCCTGGCTCCTGCAGCCCTGCGGATGCCGGCTTTTTCACGCCCACCACCTGAGCCCCGCGGCTTGCGCAGGGAGTTGTGATTGGATGGGTGCGGGGTGGAATTACGGTTCGAATCCGTGATGGTTCGCTGCAGTCGTGAAAATGCGCTACACCGGGCGGGGAAGGGTCGGCGTGAAACCTGTCGCCATAAATAACACAATAACAGTTGGTTGTGCTGACGATTTTCTGGACAGGCTGATTGGCATGGCGGATGCGATAGGTGTGGGCAGTGACGGAATCGCGCACCTGAAAAAGGAGAGATACCATGAAGCCGATGAACTTCTTCAAGCTGCTGACACTGCTGGCCCTGGTTGCTCTGTTGATATCTGCGGTCGGTTGCAGTAACGAATCGACGACCTCGCCCGGCGGGGATCAGACGGAGAACGACACGCCCCCTGCTTTGCCGGACGCCGAGCTGTTGAGCTTCGACTTCAGCTTTTTCGATCAGGGCAAGGCGCTGGAGAAAAGCGCCGATTTCACCAAGCAGAATTTCATCAATGCCTACATCCGGGTGGCCGGGCTGACCGTGTTGACCGAGTTGTTGCTGGCGCCGCCGGTCACTGCCTTTGCCGTGGCCCTGCACAACGTCCCTTCCCTGCAGCCGGACGGCTCCTGGATCTGGGTCTACACCCATGTCGATGGCGAGGAAGAGGCGCAGATCCGCCTGCGCGGCCTGCCCATCAGTGACGGCGTGGAGTGGGAACTCCGGCTGACCATACCCGATCACGAGACGCCCCTCGACAACGAGATCTGGTTCACCGGCGTGACCCGCAATGAAGGCACCGAGGGCCACTGGACCTTCTACGATCCCACCCTGCCGGGCGACCCCCTGGTGGCCGAGCTGGACTGGGGCGACGGGGTCATGGGCCGATACCTCATGCTCACCTGCCGCGAAGGTGACGACGACGGCGACACCCTGGCGTTCTACGACGACGAACCGGTGAACTCCATCATCTACACCGATCACAGCGAGGGCCAGGAGTGGTACATCCGCTGGAACGAGGTCGACAACAGCGGCAGCCTGATGGTGCCGGAGTACAACGACGGCGAGGTGGCTTGCTGGGACGAGAATCTGGATGATGTGGAGTGTGAATAGAGAGTCTGATCGCCGTCTCGAGTTGATCGTCGAGTGGTCGAATGACAGGCCCGGTTCGACTCGAACCGGGCCTGTCGGTTGATCAGGCACGCTGTGCCGTAGAGACTATTGGTCGGACCGTACCTGAGGCCTTCCGACCGTCAACCGGCGAAGCACGATCTTCCGCACTATCGCCAACATGCCGCCGGATCGGGCGGCGTTCACACCGGGCTCACCAGCCTACTTGAGGCGGTAGCTGATGCTGGCCAGGAACGTCCAGTTCCATTCGCTGTCGCCGATCCCGTCATCCACCAAGGAGTAGCGGATCTCCGGATTGAAGGAGAGCTGGTTCTCGATGTAGAAGATGAAAGTGCTGTTCAGGTTCATGCTCATGATCGACTCGAGCCCATCGGCCGTCGGGATGTCGTAGTACAGCGACAGGCCGTTGTACCAGTCGACGCGGTTGGAGATTTCGTAATCGACGCGGAACTGGTTGGAGAGACTGTAGACCGGATCGTCCTCGAAGATGGTGGCCAGGCGGAAAATGTTCCTGAACTGAAGATTGATGCCGGAGGGCCGGTTCCACTCGAAGCTCCCCGAAATACGGGGATCACCACTCTCACCGTCGAAGTTCGAGACCTGGGCACCGACGCCGCCTCGCAGGACCCAGCCGTGCCAGCGCTGAGCGGAGGGCTCGTCCAGGACCTCCTGGATGCGCAAGATACCAATGGCGCCCAGGCCTTCCTCGGCTAGCACACCACTGGCGGCGATGACCCGCTCCATTTCCTCGTACCAATACTTGCGATATTCGACTGCGCCATGCTCGCTGCGGAATTCCCCTTCGCGATCGATGACGGCGGCCAACTCGAGCAACGTGGCATCGGGGATATCACGGGTGATCACATTGTACTTGAGGAAATCCTCGTTCATGCGGATCGCCTGTTTGAGAACCGTGGCGTTGATCGTGCGGCCGTAACCGATGCCGGCCTCGACGTCCACTCGGGGGTCATCGGCACCATCCTGGAAGGCGAGCTTGCGGTACTCGATCTCGGCGCCGCCGTAGCCGAAGATCTTGGACGTGTCGCGCCAGTACCTGTCCGCTACCGTGCTGGCGAGAATGTTGTGGGCCGTCTCGGATTCTGCCCCTTCCACGGTGCTCTTGTTGACCGTAAACCCGCCCAGGACGTTCAGGTCGTAGCTGAAGGGTAGGGAGCGATAGTTGAGTCGGTAGGACCCCGTGCCGGCGAGGGTGTAGCCCACCTCGGTACTGTCGGCGGAACTGCCAAGCGCGTTGAAAGCGCCGTTGACGTAAGCTTCCTGCGAGGTGCTCCGGGGGAAAAAGTAGTCGGTGAGGGAGATGGCACCGGCGCTGTTGGCAAGGAAGATAATGGAAGCCGCCAACATCACGGAGAGCTTTCTGAGACATTTCATGATGAAACCTCCAAGGACAGGATCAGTCCCTGTCCAAATACCGGGTCTGGCCCATTTCCACTCGCGTCAGCGGGGTCGGCCTCGACCATCAGGTTGCCCGCTCCTGTGCCCACAAGCACCGAACCGGGAAGAAACAGAATACCGTCCGAAGAAGGACGGT
>JBDRBC010000511.1:0-17628 GCA_043823125.1 bacterium
AAGTTGCAGATGTATCGGCGCTGTCTTGTGTTACTGAGCTGTTACGCGGCGATCCTGGACGCCGTCTGCCTGACGGGCTGCGACGAGGACAATCTGGTGTCAGGCAACCGGCTGGCCTTCTCGGCCAGCGAGGTTGCCGCTCAGGTGGTCAACGGGGGGATCCGGGGCCGGGTGATCCTGCCGCTGGGCGGGGCCTGCAGGTTGAGCGTGGTGAACGGCGGCATCAATCTCTATCTGCCGGAAACGGTTTCCGCCGAGTTCTCCGCCGCGGTGACCAACGGCAGCATCCTGGTGACCGGCTTGTCGTTCGGCAACTGGCACGCGATTCCCACCACGGCCAGCGCCGTACTCGGCGACGGCGACGAAATCGTCGACCTGGAATTGATCAACGGAGCAATCACCGTGCGTGGGTATTGATCCGCTGACCGGAAGAACCCCCCGCTGGCAGCCGCCCGCTCGTTGCGCACGATCCGACGGAGGTTCACGTGTTCTCGCTCCCGCTCGAGGTTGGAAAGGACATCCCGGATGCGGGTGAGGGGGGGAAAAGGTGACATGCTCATTGTAGCAAGCGGGGTCGGGAGGTTGATCAGATCAAGTCGCTAGCAAAACCACGCCGGCCCCTTGCGGAACCGGCGTTTGATAGCGGTCTATCCCGCCATTTTGCCCCCACCGGGTAAACCCCCGCCGTGGCGGGGACGATTGGTCTGATCGCTAGCCCTCGCCCACGGCGATGTCGGGCGTGATGCTGATGATCTCGGGCACCTGCTGTCCCGGGAGCTGCAGCAACTTGCCGGCCAGATGACGCAAGTGGATCCCGTCGATGGCGCTGTACAGGCGCGGCGGCGTGAACGGGCTGTGCAGCACGTTGTAACCGCTCTTGCGGTACAGGTATTCCGATTTCATCAGCGCCATGTTTGCCATGTCCTCGGCCTTGTTGCCGCCGATGAGGATCACAAACGGCGTGCCGGAACTGGCGACGGACGCCAGGGTCTTGGCCGGAATGGGCCGGCTGCCCGGGACGAACACCACCAGGTCGGCGACGCCGGCGCGGGTGGCGCTCCAATCCTGTCCCACCGATTCGTATTCGTAGTAGCACCGATCCGACAGCTTGCGCTCCAGACTGTCGGCCTGGCTCGAATTTTCCTCGCCGTAACAGATGAGCAGCTTCTTGGGCTGGCCCAGCTCACGGTACAGGTCGCGATAGCGGTCGGGATTGGCGGCCACGGCCTTCTGCAGATCCTTCCCGTGCTGCTTGTGCAGTGTGGTCAGGTCGGCGCAGAGCTTGTCGAGATCGGCGGCCAGTTCTTCGCCGGTCCGCTCGGAGAAGGCGATGATATGTTCCTGGATGGGCTGCCACTTTTCGTGGGGGATATCGGCGTCCTTGCAGACACGGTCGACGATGGCGGCCAAAGCCTGGACCGTGTTGCTGTACTCGTCATCGAGGGCCTGGGCCGATTTGCCACCGGATTCGGCTGTCAAGCGAGCGTAGGTGAAGAGAGTGGGTAATGGACGCAGGATCGGCGCGATGATGCCGGCTACTTTGAGTGGTGCGATAAGAGCGGTCATGGATATCTCCCCTCGGGCTGATGGTGGGTGTCGTCCAGGGGCGTTGCGTTCACATGGGGGAGTCGAATCAGTAGGGACACCCGATTTACCTCGTTCACTATCCTCGCCCCAACGAGTTATACAATATACTAATAAATGACCATTGTCTTATGAATAGTATTAATGTATCGTGTGGCCGACCTCATGAACAGTGCATCTCGACCACTGTCGATAGGGGATTCATCTCTTGGAATTGCAGAAGTTACGTGGATTCTACTGGGCCGTGCAGTGTGGCAGCTTTTCCGAGGCGGCGCAGAAACTTTACATCAGTCAATCGGCCATCAGCCACCAGATCAAGGCCCTCGAACAGGAACTGGGGGTCAAACTGTTCGTCCGGGTGGGCCGTGGCATCTCACCAACACCCGAGGGAGAGCGGCTGGCCCATTACGCTCGGTCCATTCTGCACAGCATCGATGATCTGGAAACGGAGTTTTCCGAGCTGGCCCTGCAACCCCACGGCACCATCCGTATCGCAGCGTTCCGGGGGGTGGCCATGTTCCATTTGCCGTGGGTGGTGAAGCGGTTCCGCCAGCAGTATCCGGAAGTGAAACTGGTGCTCAGCGGGAAAACCTACGATTACGACATCATCGCCGCCGTGTCCAATGGCGATGCGGACATCGGCATCGCCTCCTCGTGGAACGAATTCGAGGACGTGGATTACTTCGAGATCCTGAAGTACGACATGTTCGTCTGCACCCCGCTGAATCACCGGTGGGTGGGGCGGCAGGCGCCGCTGTCGTTGAACGAGATCGCCGAGGAGCCGTTGATGCTCTACGAAAAGGGGACGTCCATTCGGCGGCGCATCGACGAGGTCTTCGCCAAGCACGGGCTTAATCCGGAGGTGCCCATCGAGGTGTCCGGTTTCCTGGCGTTGCGGGAGTACGTACGGATCGGGCTGGGAATCGCCATCGCCTCGGGATTGATGATCGCCGATCGGACGGAAGATGTCATCCACGCCTTGCCGGTGACGGACATCTTCGGTCAGCTCGGTTACGGGGTGGTGCTCCGCAAGGGGCGGTACGTGTCGGCGGCGCTGCACGCCTTCATGCATGCCTCCGGTGTGCCCAAGGAGAAGATCCCCACGGTGGTTTGACCCGGCTGGTCACGAGCACGGCTCTTCAGCTCACTTCACCGAGTTGCCCCCGTTGAGCGATCCGTAGCGAGCCTTCAACGAACCCCAGGACGCCTCGTCGTCCAGAGCGCCGGGCTGTCGGCCGATGCAGCCGATCCGGCTACTGCTGACCACGACATAGTCCAGCTTGAGACCCTCGACACTGTGCTCGTCGTGATGGAAAAGCGCCAGCCAGAGGTACCGGAGCTGCAGGTCCGGTGACGTTCGCATCCAGAGATCGTCCCACGGTCCGATCTCCTCACCGTCGACCCAGAAGTTGATTATGCCGTCGGCGCCGCTTTCGCTGGGTGTGGGCGTGCCGCCGTCCACGAGGATCTCGATGCAGTACCACTGTCCGGTCTCCAGAACCGGCGGCAGGACGGTGTCACGATGCTGCGGTTTTTCACAGATGTGCGGGCCCTCGTCCAGGGTGCAGGGAAACATGTCGCCCCAGCACTGTCCTTCCGGATCGATGCAGTCCATGTACATCCCGCGATAGTAGGAGTAGATCTGGAGCCGGTGGCTCTGGGGGCTCGGTTCGATGGTGGCGTTGAAGAAGTCGTCGCCGACGGGCCGATCGCCGGAGTGTCCCATCAAGGTGCGGGCGCCGGCGTGCAGGCCGCCGCCGTGACAGAGGGCGTTGAAATCGTATCCCGGCTCCCACTGGACGTACCAGCGCACGAAGAGCCGGTCGTACGCGGACGGCAGTTCCTTGACCAGATCCGCCATGCCACGGCCGTCCGGCACGCGTAGCCGCATGACATGATTCCCGCTCACGTCCTGGGGCCCGGGGTCCTCCATCAGGAGGTTGGTCTCGGGTGGATTGCCGTCCCAGTCGTCCCAGAGATCCAGGTCGCCTTCCTCGAACCCACTGCAAAATATCCAGTCCGCTCGTCCTTCGGTGCACTCGTCCACGGGGGTGTCCTTGGCGGGGGCAATATTTTCCGATTCCGCCCGGATGACACCGCTATATAGACCGCTCAGGAAGCACAGGACAGAAAACGCAAGTAAAGCGGAGGATCCGTTATCCATACGTCGGGTGCTCATATACCCGCAACCTCCTTGTGGGGCGTCGACACAATGTCGCCGTTTCGGGGTAATTCGCAAGAGCTGTGCCGCCAGCGCCGCGAACCTGTTGCTGGACGGCGGGTAACTCCGGACCCGCTTCTGCTCAAGTCGCTGTATTCATTGACGACACAATGAATAGCGATCGGTGTCAGTCGTACGGAATCCACTGACAGGTGCTGGTGGTATCACCACCGGTGGACCTTGTTTTCCGGCTGGGTCAGCCGGATAAGAACTCGGGGTGAGTCCGTTTGAAGCGTGGTGGGAGAACAACCTGGTGGTTCAACCTCGAAACGCCGGTATCTGTGCGGGCGCTGGTACTGGCCATGACCGTCTGGGCCGGGGCGGGCCTGGCCGCGGATTCTCCTCCCCACCCGACTCGAACTGAACTGCTCACCAACGGCTTCATCGCCGACGTGCTGGAGTTGACCCCCATCGGTTCCGGGGTGTTTCCCCTGGGATCCAACCGAAATCTCGCTTTCCATGTCAACCTTCCCGCGGCCGAGTTCGGCGGCGACCAGCTCATCCGGTTGAACGTCATCCACGACGGCACCGCAGATGCGACCGGTGACATCGCAGGCCTGGAGGCCTGGACCGATGCCGGTGACGGCTTTTTCGATGCCGCCAGTGACACGTGGTTGGGCAACTTCGTTTTTACGGGTGACCGCTGGGAGTTGACAGGCCTGACACCCGAGGTGCCGCCGGCCGGGTTACGGATCTACATCACAGTAGACATCTCGGACAGCGCTGTTACGGGCCGCACCGTCCGGCTCGGATTACCGACTCTGGACGATGTGGGCATCGGCATGGCGAGCGGACACGACGGTCCCATCGACCGCCCGCTCTTTAATCCCCAGGCGGTCTCGCTCAGCGAGGCGGATCATGTCATCGTGACCACCAGCCCCATCACGCCCGATACACTGCATCCGGGCGACCTGGACGTGCCGCTGGCGCAGCTCACGGCCACCAACACCTATACCGAATCGGTGACCTTGACGGGACTGACCTTCACCAACACCACCGTCTCGGCCCACGGCGGCAGGCAGGATGACCTGGACCGTGAAGTACGGCGGTTGCGGCTGTGGCTGGACGACGATGCGAACGGGGTATTCGACGGTACTGAACCGGTGATTGGCACCGCCTCCTTCCAGTCCGGACGCGCCAGTCTCAGCGGTCTGGCGGTGGACCTGCCCTCGGGGATGGCCTGCCAGCTCTTCCTCACGGGAGATATTTCCCTGACCGGCGCCGCGGATGGCGATGTGATCGCCACCGAGGTGACCGACGGCCTCGACCTGGTGTTCGATCCGCCGGCAGCGGTGGCGGCCAACTGGCCGCTGGATTCCGGCGCGCGCTGGACGGTGGACGGGATGGTGGCGGCACAGCTGCAGCTCGAGCCGGTGCCGGCCGCGGCCATCGCTTCCGATGACGGTCCCATCCTGGCTCTCGACTTGACGGTTCCGGGGAACGGCTACGCCGACGACGAGCTCGACGAGCTGAAAGTGGTGAACCAGGGGACGGCCAGCACCACGGATCTGGCGGAGTTACGGCTCTGGCGGGACGGCGGCGATGGTTTGTTCGATCCCGACGGCGACGATGTGGAGCTGGGGCAACTCATCTGGCTGGAGGATGGCTGGGTCAGCCCCGATCTGGACGAACCGTACACCGTCGCCAGCGGGCTCCGGCTGTTCGTGGGCGTCACCGTTTCCAGTTCGCCCACCGATTCCGCCACGGTCAGTCTGGCGATTCCGGTAAACGGGATCATGCTGGTCTCCACCGCCGACGGCCCCGTGGACACGCCCCTGACCAGCACCAGCTCGTTGTTGCTGAGTATGGCGCCGTTGCTGGCCACCATCGAGTTGGCCAGTGAGGCCAGCAACGTGGGGCAAGAAGTGGCCGCCCGCCTGATCGTGCGCAATGCCGGGGGTGAGGGCGTCGTCGACATCACGCCGAGTAGCCTCGATCCCGTGGGCGACGGCGTCCTGTCCCTGATTTTCGGGCCCGAGCCGGGCCAGCCCCTCGATCTGGGGGTGGGCGCCAGCGACACCTTCACCTGGACCTTCCAGGCCGACGTGGCGGGCAGGTTGTATCTGACCGGCAACTGTGCGGGCTTTGGTGCCGGCGGTGGACCGCCGCGGGAGGCCCTGTCCACGGCTTCGGCCTGGCACTCCATCTATGAACCGGTGACGGAGCTCGGTCTGTTTGCGGTGGCCAACATGCCGTTCTCCATCAGCCGGGGACAGACCGACGTGGTGCCGTTGATCCTGACCCTTGAGAATTCGGGGGGCGACCACGTGGCCGACGCCGAGCTGGCGTCCCTGCGGATCCGGCTGGAGGACGAGACGGGCGGCGTCGTCGTGCCGGCGGACCTGCTGTCGCGGGTGGTGGTGGGTGAAGGCGCCAACGTCTACCTGGACCAGACCGACCTCGAAACCGCGGGTGGCGAAGTGGAGCTGCGGCTCGACACGCCGGTGCCCATTACCGGCGCCGAGCCGGTGACCCTCGCCCTGCAGCTCGACATCCGGTCCGACACCCTGGTGCCCCTCTTCCGCCTGGTCATTCAGGACGGGAGCTGGTTCGAGGCGTATGACGGCGTCAGTGGCGATCCGGTACCGGTATTACGGCAAGGGGCGGCATATCCGGTGGAATCGGGTCTGGGCCAGATCGTCTCCGAGGCCACCGAGATGCTGGTGATCGGTGGCAACCCCGCGCCTGTTCAGGCCGGCCAAGGCCAGGCCGAATTGTCGCTCCTGACCTTGCGGCTGGAGAATTCGGGCCTGGCTGGACTCTCGTCCGACATCGCCGTCGGTTCGTTCGCGGTGGGTCTGTTCGATTCCAACGGCGTGGCCGTGGCGGCCCCGGCCGTGATCGTGGAGCGGATCCGGGTCATCGGGCCGTATCAGGTCCACACCGAACGGGCCGTGACGGCGGCGGACGACTCGACGTTTATTCTGGTCCTGTCACCACCCGTGGTGGTGTCGGTGGAATCGCCGGTGGAATTACTCGTCCAGGCGGACCTGACGGCCACTGCCGAGCTGGGGGCATTCTCCCTGGTGCTGGGCGACGGCGCCGACTTCGATGCGCGGGACGCCAACACCGGTGGTCTCGTGTCGCCGGTGTACGAGCCGGCGCTCATCAGCGGCGGCATGGTCACGGTGGTGTCATTGCCGGTGGCCTTGCGGATGGCGGGGACACCGCTTTTACCAACTACCGTCACCGTGGGCGCTCGCGAGGTCCCCGCCCTGGATCTCGTGTTGCGGCATCCCGGCGATCCATTCGAGGGCGGTATCCGGTGCAATGCTTTGACTGTCCTGTGCCACGACGAAGGTCAGGATCCGCTCCCGGTGGGGACACTCCTCGACCGACTCACGATCTACGAGGATCAAACCGTCATCGGGACCCGGGATGATCCCACCGGCAGTGACGGCCAGGTGGCCATCCCGCTGGACGACATGATCCTACTGCCCGGCGAACAGCGGTTGTTGACCCTGGTTTTCGATCTGGAGGCCGCGGCGCCGGAAACGGGGCTCGAGTTCCTCGTCTATGCGGACGGTCTCCAGACCGACGACGTGAATCTCCACCAACCGGTGCCCGTGCTGGCCGAAGCCGGCGCCGAGTTGCCGCTGACCTCGGGACTCACCTGGTTGCAGCCGCCAGCCGACGAACTGGTGGTTGATTTCCACGGCTTGATGCCGGCCGTACTGGCGGCCACCGTGGACGAGGTGACGGTGTGCGGTCTGCGTCTCACCAATCCCGCCGCGGCGGGTGTGGGCGACATCACCCTCCTGAGCCTCACCGTACGGGGGGCTGAAAACGACCTGGCGCCGCTGGACCTCGGCCAGGCGGCGACCATGATGACGGCGTACCGAGCGGAGGCCCTCGTGGCCAGCTCCGGTACCCTGGAGGCCGCAGATACGGTGGCGCGTCTGGTCCCCTCGGAACCGTTGCTGGTGGCGGCGGGCGAAACCGTCGAGCTGGAGCTGCGTCTGCAGTTCCGGCCCGGCGCCGGGCTGTCGTCCCTCCGGATCGGTCTGACCCAGGACGACATCGAGGTGCAGCAGCCGAGTGGCGTGCTCCTGGCCATCCGGGTGGAGCCGGCGGAGGGCTCGCTATTCCCGTTCTGGTCGGCGGCGGGCAACTTCACCGGACTGAGTCTGGAAGCGAGTTACGCCAACTTCCCCAATCCGTTCGCCGCCGGGCGTCAGGTCACCCACTTCGTGTACAGCCTCGCCGCGGACGCCACGGTCACGTTGCGGCTGCTGACCCCTCACGGTGAACAGGTGAAATCCATTCTGGAGTCGGAGCCGCGGACGGCCGGTCTCCATCAGGACGATTCGTGGGACGGAAACAACGGCAACGGCGTGCCGGTGCACAACGGGGTCTACCTAGCGGAACTCGTGGTGTCATACAGCGACGGTTCGGAGGAACGACTCCTCCACAAGGTGGCGGTAGTACGATGATTTCAAAAGAGTTACGAACGGTTGGAATTCATTTTTCGCTCCTGCTCGTGGTGGCCCTGGCGCCTACGGCGGCCCTGGCGCTGGACGACGGCGGCGGCCGTTCGGTCTTTGCCTACGGCGCGGGCTCGCGTGCTCTGGCGCTGGGCGGGGCGTACGTGGCGGTGGCGGATGACGCCAGCGCAGTGGTCTGGAATCCCGGTGGGCTCGGCTGGGTCCAGCGACGCGAGTTCCAGGCCTCGCACACCAACCTCATCGGACTCGGTTTCAGCGAGCAGTTCGCTTCCTTCGTGATGCCGAGCTGGCGCTATGGCGTCGCTTCGGTGACGTTTCGCCGCTTCGGCGTGGGCGGCATCGAGCAGCGCGACGACCGCAACGTACTGCTGGCGGACGATCTCAAGGACAACGAGACCGAGATCGCTCTCGGGTACGGCCGGCCGCTGGGACGAGCCTGGAGTATCGGCTGGGCCTTGAAGATGCAGCGACATCAGATCGCCGGCTACAACGGTGCGGGGATCGGCTTTGACCTGGGATTGCTCGTGCGACCGCTGCAGGCCGCGGGCAAGAGTTCACGCCTGGCGCAGGCGCTTACGGTGGGACTGGCCGTGCGCAACGCCATCCAGCCGGAGATTCGACTGGACGAGGAGCCGGTGCCGGATCCTCTCGGCTTGCGGGCGGGTTTGGCCTACAGCCGGCCGCTCGGCGCCAACGCCAAGCTGCTGGCGGCCCTGGATCTGGAGAAGACCCAGGACATGGAATCGCGCCTGCACGCCGGTCTCGAGTTGCAGCTGATGTCGCGGTTCGCCTTCCGGGGCGGTCTGAACGACGGCCACCTGACCGCCGGCAGCGGCATCCGTTGGCGAGACGTGCAGGTGGACTACGTGTTCGAGGACAACGAACTGGCCTCCGTGCACCGGTTCGGACTCGGCTTCAAGTTCGGCCCTTCCGTGATGGAGAGCCGGCTGGCCGCCCGTCGCGCCGAGGAGGAGGCGCTGCAGACGAGACTGGCCGAAGCGTTCGAGGTTCGGAATCGCAGCCGGGTGGAGGGCCTGGTGGCCGAGGCGAGGTCCGCACGGACCGAACGGCGGTACGACGAGGCGCTGGAGATCATCGGCACCATCGCCGTGCTCGATCCTGAGCACGACCGTTTGACCGATCTCGAGGCCGCCTGTCTGCGGGAAAAAGGTATCGAGCTGCAGCAGGCGGGCGATTACGCCGGCGCCGAGATCATGCTGGGCCAGGCGCTCAACCTGAAACCGGACGACGACCGCACGACGCGTCTGTTGACCCAGGTCCGTCAGGAGAGCGATCGCCGGGCGGCCCGTTCCACGGAGATCCGGCAGCTCTTCAACAACGCTCTGGACGCCTTCGCCACCGACGAGCTGCTGACTGCCCGCACCGGGTTCGCCTGCGTGCTCGACAGCGATCCCACGGACGAGGAAGCCGCCTCCATGTTACGCCGGACGGACGAGGCCATCCGGCACCGGGCGGCCAGCCTGGTGGATCAGGCGCTGGCCATGATCCAGGCCGGCCAGTACACCCAGGCGGAGACGCTGATCTTGCGGGCCACGGAACTCGATGCCCGCTCGCAGAACCTGGAGGGCGCCCGTTCCCGTCTCGCCGCGGCTCGGCGGACCACCGAGTCGCGTCAGAACGAGCTGGCGCGGGCGGCGGCCCGGGAGCAAACCGCCACACCGTTGCCAGGAACCGGTGGCGCCACACCGGCCGCGCCCGGTTCGGCGACGCCGACGCGCCCCGCCCTCACCGCGGCCGAACGTCTGGAAGTGGAGCAGTTCTACCAGAAGGGCAAGACCGCCATCGAAGCCGGGCAGGTGGACGATGCGGTCCGCTACTGGGAATTCGTCTGGTCGGCCGACCCGCAGCACCAGCGGGTGTCCGAATATCTGAAACGGGAATATCTGACGCGCGGCATGGAGGCCTTCGCCTCCGGTGATCTGCACCGGGCGGTGTCCGACTGGGAGAAGGTCCTGCAGATCGATCCCGAAGACGGGCGCGCCCTCGGGTACCTGGAACGGGCGCGTGAACAGCAGACCAGGATCCAGAGCATCAGGCGAGAAAACGGGTAACAGCTCTCGGCAGTGATGAGGAGAGGATAGCGGCATGACGAGGCAGCCAGAAGAGCCAGGAACGGCGCCACGGCAGGAATCGCCTGACGCTTCCGGGGCGTCGCCTCCGGTTGCAACGGCGGAAACAAAACGACATCGGGTCACCAGCATGCGACTCATCATCACCTTCGCCACGGTGGTGCTGATCTCCGTCACGGTCCTCGGCGTCGGCTGGGTGGCCGAGCGTAACGCCCGCGAGGCGTTGACCACGGAGATAGAGACCCGCTTGCTCCTGGAAGCGCGAAATCTGGCCAAGGTCGGCACGGAAGCGCTCCTGAGCGAGTACCCGGAGCTGACCCTCTGTCCGGTGGTCAAGGAGACGCAAAACGAACGGGACGACCTCGACTCCGTGGTGGTGCTCGACCACGAGGGCAAGATCCAGGGGCACGCCGACGCGCGGAAACTCGGCACCGAATACCAACTGCCGGCGGGGATGCGGCCGGTGCTGACCCGGACCCAGCTTCTGCCGGGGGAGTCGTTGCTGGGTGATCAGCAGTTGTTGACGGCTCGGGTGCCCATCGTACACGGGAATGGCCAACAGCTCGGCACGGTGGTCATCGGTCTGCGGCGCGCCTATCTGGAAGCCATGGTGACCAAGGCGCGCAAGGAACTTCTCATCTTCACCACCGCCTGTCTCGGCGCCGGTATCGCCACGGCGTTTCTGCTCATGTCGTTCCTGCTGCGGCCCATCGCCATTCTGCGGCGCGGGCTGGAGCGCATCGGTCGCGGCGATCTCGATACCCCGGTGCGATTGCGGGATCGCACGGAGCTCGGCCTGCTGGCCGAGGCGGTGAACGGCATGGCCTCGGAATTGAAGGCCAGCCAGGCCGAGATGCTCGAGAAGGAGCGGCTCGATCACGAGATGGGGTTGGCTCGAGGCATCCAGCAGTCGCTGCTCCCCGACGCCTCCACCCGGCTCGGACCGTATTCAGTGGCGGCCGCCTACGCCGCGGCGGCCGAGGTGGGGGGCGACTATTACGATGTCTTTGAACTACCCGACGGCCGCAGCGGACTGGTCATCGCCGATGTGGCCGGCAAGGGGCTCAGTGGTTGTCTGGTCACCAGCATGATCGCGGTGTTGCTGCACTCCCTGCGTGACGAGCACGATTCGCCGTCGTCGCTGCTGGTGGCGCTGGAGAAGGCGCTTAGCGACTTCCTGCAGCCCGGCGTCTTCGTGACGGTGTTCTACGGGATTCTCGACTCGAGAAGTGACCAGTTCACTTTCGCGTCGGCAGCCCACAGTCCGCTGCTGGTGTACCGTGCCGAAGCAGGGGCGACCGAATGGTACAAGACCAAGGGGATTCCCCTCGGCGCCGTCAAGGGGGGCGCCCTGGCCGGCACCCTCGACGACCTGACCATCGACCTGGAGCCCGGCGACATGGCCATCCAGTTCACGGACGGATTGAACGAGGCGGCGCACGCCAGTAACGAGGAGGAGTTCGGCTTCAGTCGGATCGCCGATGTGGTGACCCAGACGGCTCCGTCCGGCCACGCGGCGGTCATCGATGGTCTGCTGACCCGGGTCAAGGAGTGGACCGGTCCGCAACCGCCGGGTGACGACCAGACGGTCTTGCTGATTCATCGTGAACTCGTGGCGGCAGTGGACACGTTGCCGACGCCGGTCTGGGATTCCTTGCTAGCTGACAGGAATCTGCAATCGCCGGAGAGGCTGCACGCGGCGCTGGCCGATTCGTCACACCTGGATGTGGCGGCCGACCTGCAGCAGCTCTCCGTACTGGGCGAATGGATCGATGCGAACGCCGAACTGCGTCATCTGTCGGGGCAGGATCGACGCCTGGTGGAGACCGGTCTCTACGAACTGTGCGCCAACATCATCGAACACGGTTGTCACCGCAAGCCGGGAGTCCCCATCGAGATCTGGTGGCAGCTAGTCGATGACGACCCGGCGGCCGGTGGTTACTTCGTCATCGCCGATCAAGGCGTAGCATTTGACATGTCCGAGTGGGAATCGCCGGATCTCGAGGATCCGGTAGTGCGCAAGCAGGGGCGTGGCCTCGGTTTGCAGATCATCCGCTCCGCCATGAATCAGGTCGCGTATCTACCCGATACGAAGGCCGGTAATATTACTCTGTTACATTTCGTGCCCAGCAGACAAAACGTCGAGGAGGACTTGTGTAATGTCTGACCAGTTTGAAATCGAAATCGGCGCTGAAAAAGGTTCCGCCCTGGTCCTGAAGCTGAAGGGACGTCTGACCGCCGGCGGCGCGCACGAACTCCGTGAGCTTTGCAGCGAGCAACGTGAGCGAGGCCACCAGTTCATCGTGATCGACCTGGCCGAGGTGTCGTTCGTGGCATCCAGTGGGTTGGGTACCTTCTTGCTCCTCACCGAGGAATTCAGCCATGCCGGAGGCAAGGTCGTGTTCGCCATGCCGTGCGAGAGTGTCGTGCGGGTGATCAAACTGCTCAACCTGGACAAGTTCCTGGAGATCGTCGATTCGGTCGCCAAGGCGCTGAACGTCGTGGAGGTGTGAAATGTCCGTGGTTTCGAGGAATCAGCCTGCGGTGGACTCCGCGGACACTACTGCGACACTATCCTCACCGGGACTGTCGCAGCACTGGACCGAAGTCCCGCCGCGCACCAAGGAAGATCACAGTCTGCAGGCTCTCATCGAGCTGAGCACCGAGATCCACACGGCCGGTGACCTGTACCGGGTGGCGGAACTGGGCCTGCTCAAGTTCATGGGGCATCTCGGTACCGCTTCCGCCGCGCTCTGGGTGGTCTCGCGCCAGACGGCGGCGCCGGTGCTGATCCGGAGTCTCGGCATCTCCGAGGCCATCGCCACCACCCTGGGTGAAATCTGCGTTCCCGACGTCATCGTACAGGCCCAGAAGAACCCGGGGCCGGCTTTCGTCTCGGATCATAGCCAGATACTCGTGCCCGAAGCCCTTGCTCTGGCCAAGCAGGCGAAGATCGAACTGTTCGGCACGCTGTTTTCCAGCGGCAAACCCATCGGCACCATCGCCCTCGGCAAGCGGGTCAGCGGCGAACCGTACGACGAATCGCAGTTGCGGGTGCTGGAAGCGTCGCTGCACCATCTGGGGGTCGCCCTGGACAATACCCTGCTGTATGCCGGCATCCTGGAGCAGAACCGCGAGTTGCGCACGGCGCGGGAACGGATGCGGGAACTCGACAAGCTCAAGCAGGAATTCCTGGACAACATGCAGCACGAGGTGCGTACGCCGCTGAATATCATCCTCAGCTATTCGCAGCTCGCTTTGGAAACCGTCAAGGCGGACGACCCGGTGAAGGAAATGCTCGGCACCATCAAGGAACAGACGACGCAGCTGCGCGGCATGATGGAAAACCTGCTGACCTTCCGCAAGATCCAGGAGAATGATCTGGCGCTGGCCAACACGCGCCAGGACCTCGTTCTCGTCGTGCGCCGCTTCTTCGATGAACGGCGACCGGGCGTGGCGCTCGGGCTGCGGGAGTTGACCTTCCGCTGTCGCCCCGATATGCCGGGGGCGGTGTTCGATGTCCACAGTTTGATACAGATCCTGGATGCCCTCGTGGAAAACGCCGCCAAGTTCACGCCCCAGGGCAGCCAGATCAGACTGCGCCTGAGCCAGGAGACTATCGACGATCAGGAGTGGGTCCAGATCGAGGTGGAGGACAACGGTCCCGGCATACCGGCCGATCAGTTGCAGGCCGCCTGCGAACCGTTCCGCCAGCTCGACGGCTCCATGACCCGCCAGGTCGGGGGTATGGGGCTCGGCCTGACCCTGTCCGTGGAACTGGCGCGGAAGATGGGCGGGGAGCTGAAACTCGCGAGTATGGTGGGCAAGGGTACGAGCTGCCGGTTGTTGCTGCCCACGAAATAGGGCCAGAACATCAGTGCGGATAATTACATGAGGCGGGCATCTCCTTGATGTAGATGTCCCGCTTCAGGTACGGGATCTCGATCCCTTCCTCGCGTAGCGCCTTGTACACCTTGACGTGCATGGCGTCGAGCACCCGGCCGCGGAACACCGGCTCGTCGATCCAGGCCAGCAGTTCGCACCGGATACCGGAATCGGCGAACTCCCGCACTCGCACCCGCGGATCCGGATCGGGGCAGATGTGCCGGACCCCGTCCGCGCACTCCAGCAGGATTTCCCGCACTCGGTCGAGATCACACCCGTAGGCCACCAGCACGCTGAGCCGCACTCGCATCTTCTCGAAGCGGCCACCGGTCTCGTTGATGATGTCCCCGTTGGCGATGACGGCGTTGGGCACCGTGACCTCGATGTCGTCGCGGGTCAGCAGTCGTGACGAGCGCACGCCGATGTCGGTGACCTGCCCCCGCACGCCATTATCCAGCACCACGAAGTCGCCGATGCGGTACGGCGCGTCCGCCAGGATGAACACCCCGGCGAACAGATTGGCCAGCGTATCCTTGGCCGCGAAACCCACCGCGATGCCGAGCACACCCGCCGAGGCCACCCACGACGTGACATTGATTTTCCACGCCACCAGGATGAAGTAACACAACGCGCCGATCACCAGCACCTTCCAGGTGATGCGCAGTACCGGCAAGGTCTTGGGCTGGATCCACGCCAGCTTTTCGTGGTTACGACTCATGGCACCCAGGAAGATGCTGCCGATATTGAGCGCCGCGCTGGCCCAGATGAAGACGGCGATGGTTTTCATGAGGCCGGTGGCGACAAAGACGAGGGTCGGATCCAACGTATCGGCGTCGAGGGAATTGAAGGCGAGGGTGATCCCGACCAGGAAACACGAGTACACCACCGGACTGCACAGCGCCAGCAGGATCCGGTCGTCCATGCCGGTGCGGGTTTTCTGCGCCAGGGAGATGAGCAGCCTGAAGACGATGAGGCGGGCCACGGCGGCCGCCAGCACGGCGATACCGAGGATCACGGCAATCCGGGTCACCACGGTCCCAGACAGTTCTGCATACATATTGGTCAACCAGTCCATGAAATCCTCTCCTCTTAGTGGCGATCGTCGGCTCCGTCGGATTCGACATTGTAGCCTGGATTCGATTGCTTGACCAACCAAGTATGCTAGGTAATGCTAGCGGGAGAACAACACCAATCGACTGTTACATGGTAGACTCTTGCGTCCATCTGGCGATCCAGCCAGGAGACTGGATTATCGACTCGACAAGGGGGCAACACTGTGCGACCCAGTTTACGTTTTCTGGACGAGCAACTCATCCAGCAGATTCTCGGCGAGGCGCGCGACCTGCTGCGTCACCTCGGTATGGAGATCCACAATCCCGGCATCCTGGATCTGCTGGGGGACCACGGCGCCAAGGTGGACCGGAACACCAACCGGGCCCGCTTCACCGACGAACTCATCGACCAGGCGGTGGCCAGCGCCGTGTCGGGTTTCGCCCTCTACGACGTCCTCGGCAACCAGACCCACGACCTGTCCGGCGACAAGATCCACTTCACGCCCGGCTCGTGCGCCATCAATATCCTGGACCACGAAAGCGGCAAGATCCGGCGGCCCACCACCCGGGACTACGTGCGCTACGCCCGCCTGATGGGTGGCCTGCCCCACCTGGAGGCCCAGAGCACCGCCTTCATCCCGGGCGACGTGCCGGAGGCGGTGTCGGACAGCTACCGGCTCTATCTCAGTCTGCTCCACTGCGAGAAACCGATAGTCACCGGCGCCTTCACCATCGAGTCGTTCGAGCTCATGAAGGATTTCCAGGTGCTGGTGCGGGGGAGTGAAGCGGCGCTGATGCAACAGCCGCTGACCATCTTCTCGGTCTGTCCCACCGCACCGCTCAAGTGGAGCGATGTCACCAGCCAGAACCTGGTGGACTGCGCCAAGTACGGCATCCCGGTGGAATTCATCTCCATGCCGCTGTCCGGCTTCATGTCACCGGTCACCCTGGTGGGCTCGCTCGTGCAACACACGGCTGAAACCTTGAGCGGCGTGGTCATCGGCCAGCTCGTGCGCCCCGGCACCCCCATGCTGTACGGCGGTTCGCCGGCGGCCTTCGACATCCGTTACGAGACCACCCCCATGGGCGCCGTCGAAACCCAGATGATCGACTGCGCCTACTGCGAGATAGGCAAGTACCTCGGTCTGCCGACCCAGGCCTACATCGGCCTGAGCGACGCCAAGCAGCTCGACGCCCAGGCCGGCCTCGAATCGGCCATGGGCGCCACCCTGGCCGCCTTGACCGGCATCAACAGCATCTCCGGGCCGGGCATGCTCGACTTCGAGAGCTGTCAGAGCCTGGAAAAACTCGTGCTGGATAATGAAATCGCCGGCCTGACCCAGCGACTGGCCCGCGGCATCGAACCACGTGAGGACTTTCCCGCCCGCCCGATCTTCGAGGAGCTGCTGGCCGAAAAGCATCTGCTCATCGCCAAGCACACCCGCAAGTATCTACGCGAGGAGCACTACTTCCCGGGGCCGGTCATCTCCCGGGCGAACCTGTCGCGCTGGCGGGAAGAAGGCTCGACGACGCTGGGTGAGCGGGCCCATGCGGAGGTGGAGCGGTTGGTTGCGGAGCAGGCGCCGTCGCGGTTGCCGGCGGAGGTGCAGGCGGAACTCACCGCCAGGATGACGGCCGCTGCCGCAGTGTGTGGTTGCGAGACCTTGCCGGCTCAGGACTGCTGACGATGGCCGAGGCGACCAAACGATCTGTAGTGGAGATCACCGTGGACGAGATGGTCCCGGCGCCGGCGGAGCTGTTGCAGGGGCAGGGCATGCCGGCCGACGTGACGCCGGATCCGCGGATAACCGCCCTGCGCGACGAGGCGCTGGTGGTTTTTCGTGAACTCGCCACGCCGAAGGGGTTGTGGCAGACCATCGATCGGGAGTCGTTCGCCACCCTGTACGTCGGCGAGGGGGAGAACGCGTCGGAGACGCCGGTGGCGGAGATCTTTCCCCGGGCCACGGACCTGGCGCTGTTTGTCGTGACGCTGGGGCCGGCCATCAGCGACAGGATCTCGGCGCTGTTCGCCGCCAACGAGTTTCCGTTGGCCGCCATGCTGGATGCGGCGGCCTCGGCCGGGGCGGAACACACCGCCGATGTGGTGGAACGCCACCATCGCCGGTGGCGGCAGGCCGAAAACCAGGCAGCCGTCGGCCCAGCATCCGGAAAGTCCTGGCTCCGCTACAGTCCCGGCTACTGTGGCTGGCACGTGAGCGGGCAGCGCGCCCTGTTCGCCGCCCTGCAGCCCGAAACAATCGGCATCACCCTGCGACCGAGCTGCTTGATGGAGCCGCTCAAGTCCATCTCCGGAGTGATCATCGGCGGCCCGGCCGCCAGCCACCTGTTCA
>JBDRBC010000512.1:0-3719 GCA_043823125.1 bacterium
CTCGAATCCCTTGCCCGGCTTGACCCCGGTGATCCCGCTGACATGGCCCCAATTGCAGGGCCAGCAGTTCTCGTCCCGGTCGTAAGCGGCCCAGGAGTACTGATAGCGTGATTCCCGCGGACGATTTCGCCAGAAATCCACGCGCCAGGCCTGCTCGTCCCGTTGCGGGAAGCGCATGCTGGCAAAGGGAATCTCCATCTCCACGATCCAGCCCTCATGGTTGATCCTGCCCGCCGACTCGAAGATCATGTCATAGGAGATGTCCTCGCCGTAGGCCGAGGAGTAGATCAGATCGCCAGGGATGCCGTACGGATTGGCGGAGATCTCGTAGGCCATGGTGGCGTCGCCGAAGGGATCGATGCAGAGGATGACATAATCGTCGTTGAAGATCCGGTCCCGCTCGCAGAAGGTGGCCCGAACCTCGGCCGGGTCGTCGTAGCAGATCCAGGCCACGTAGAGGTGGTCGTCATCGTAGGTGATGAGCACCTCGGTGGGGACCTCCGGTTGGGTCTGGTCACCAGGGTTGTGCTCGGCGAAATTGTCGGCCTTGGCGGCGCCTTGCCACCCCGTGTCGTCCAGCACGCCATCGATGTCGATGGTCCCGGCGAGACGAGATATCTCCAGTTCCGGATGATAGACCGGCACGTATTCGGCCAGGGCAGGAACGGAGATACCAAGCAGCAACAACGTGGTCAACAAGGGGAAACCGAACTTCGAACGGCGGGAAGGCGACGAATTGTTACCCATGAAAGGCACTCCCAAGCTTGAAGACGGGCAGATCCGGATTCACACGGAATCCAAGGAAGATTTGGGTGGTGCAGCGAGTCGAGGGGGATCGACAGAGCTCTTGTACGGGAATCGATCAGGTGGGTTGCAGGAGGAATCCGTCCGACAGGAAAGTCTAATCCCATTGAATCAATAGGATACAAAAGGTCACAGCGGGGCCGCCGCCAGTGAACTCATATGCTGTCGCAGCAGCCAGAAACCGCCGTTGCCTTCAGTCGCCCACGTAGCCGAGGGATCGGAGACGTTCCAGGGTTTCCGGATCGATGGCATCACCCAGAGAGTCGAGAACATACCCATCGATCCGGTCCAGCGCCTCGAGCAGCTGGGCGACACGATCCGGTTCTTCCGCGAAGAGGTTGACCGTCTCCCGCGGGTCCACAGCGAGATGATACAGCTCGTCTTTCTCCGGCACGAGCGGACGGTGGATCAGCTTCCAGGCGCCGTCGGTCAGGCTGTGGAGCAGGCTGTCATCCGGGCGGTTCTTTGCCAGCGCGGTGTTCAGATCATACAGGTTCAGCGCGTCCGCGTAGGCGGCGCGCGACTCCGTCTCCTCACCGAGCACCAGTGGTGTCAGGTCCCGGCCATCCAGGTCGGGCGGCACCTCCACCCCGGCCGCAGCGAGCAGTGTCGGCATCGTGTCGGCGCTCCGCACCAGGGCGGAGACCACTTCTCCCGTCGGCCATCCCGGAATCCGGGCGATGAGGGGAACGCGGATCTGCTCCTGGTAGAGGATCCGGTGGCTCCACCAGTCATGGTCGCCGAGCCCCTCACCGTGATCCGCCACCACGACGATGGCGGTCCGCTCGTACTCGCCGTTCTCCTTGAGCCAGCGGATCAAGCGCCCGAACTGGGAGTCCACGTAGTGAACCTCGGCGGCATAGAGTCGCCGTCTTCGTTCGTGGATGTCCCGGATATGGAAGTTGAAGAGGTCCAGAACCTCCTCGGGCGGTTGCAACATGTTATCATGCGGATCCCAGTAGTGGACCCAGAGGCAGAAAGGACGGGCCGACTGTTCGAGCCAGCGGATCGCCTCGTCGGTGGTAGCGTCGGCGCGCCGCTGGTTCTTGTCGACCTCCCAGCCCCAGACACCGCCCGGTGCCTTCCGGAGGGCTTCATTCGGCGCATCGACTATCCCGCTGTCGAAGGTCCGGAACCCCCGGTCGAATCCATAGAACTCGGAAACGGTGAAGGAGCTGAGCATGGCCCCCGTGTCCCAGCCCCGGTCTCCGAGAATCGAGGCCAACGTGGCCACCGAATCGGCAAGCGTGCAGCCTTCCTCGGCGTAGATCACCCGCACACCGTGACGATTGGGATAGACTCCGGTCAGTATCGTCGCGTGCGAAACGGGCGTGGCCGCCGAGGCGGAGATGGCCAGGTCGAAACGCACACCAGCCACCGCCAGCGAGTCCAGATTGGGCGTGATCTGAACCGGCCCCTCGTACCCGTAACAGCCCAGGTAATCCGCCCGGGTCGTGTCGAGGGTGACGAGCAGGATGTTCGGGCCCGAGGCTTCGGGAGGTCTGGTGCAACTCCCCGCGACCAGGAACGTGGCAACGCCAATCAATACTGCTGTAACTCGGGCGGCGAAAATGTGTCGATCCACAGTTCGGTTCCCCCTCGAGCAATTGACGGTCCCCGGCGTGAATGGTTGAACGCAGGGCGGGGAGAGGTGAATGACGGTTCCAGGCGTTGTCCCACGAGGCCAATATAGTCTCACCGTCCGGGCCGGTCACGTCCGCAATTCTCCCGCCGCCCGGACTCGATCGGGTCGATCTCCGCTGACCACTTCGTCGCCGTGACAATGGTGTTTGCTCGGGGAGGGGATCCGCCTGGGCTGGAATCAGTTCGAAACAGCGGGGCCGCCTCCGGCAAGACCTCTTGCTCCCGCTCCCGCCAGAAAGCAGGCGCCCCGCTGAACTGATCTGTTATCACACCGTCGATCCGGCCCCGTTCAGAGACCGTCCACGCCGTAGGCCGTGAGCCGGTTGTTGTACAATCCCGGCACCACGATCATCTGACGATCCCGGACATACTCGAAATCGGCGCAATAGGCGCCCGAGGAGGTGGTGTTCAGGACCTCCAGCTGTTCCCCTTCCGGACTGACCCGGATGAGGCGGCCGTTGAAATCGGAGAAGAGATAGTTGCCCCGACCGTCGGACCGCAGGCCATCCATGATGGCGCCGGCGCCGCAACAGGTGATGGTGGTGACTTGCCGGGTGGTCAGATTCACCGCCTTGAGGCAGCCGTCGCCCGAATTGCCGAAGACGAGCCGATCGTTATCCATGAGCAGGCCGTTGGGATCGCTCACTTCCTCGCCTTCCAGCCACACCGCCACCTCGCCGCCCCGGAAACGGTAAAGTTTGCTCCCGTTACTGTCAGAGATGTACGCGTCGCCGCTCGCGTGGAAGGCGACATCGTTGATGAAGCCCGGTTCGGGAACCTCGAACTGGTTCACGATCTCGCCCACTTCTAGATCGATCTCGTTCAGATGAGCGCGATCGATGATCCAGAGTCGGTCATCGTGGATCACCATGCCGGTGGGTCGGCTTAAGCCGGTGACCCATTCCAGATCCAGTACCGTACCGTTCCGGTCCACCCGGGAGATGAACTCGTTGCCGCCGCGATAGAAGTTGGACACGTAGAAGACATCCCGCTGCGGGTCGTAGATGGCCGATTCCGGCATCTGGAAGACGGTGTCCAGCTCCCAGAGCTTGGTCAGCGATTCGTGCTGGTAATCCGCATCGTTGTCCTGCCCCACGAGGCCCCAACCACCGAACGATTCGGTGATCTGGAACAGCACCTCGTTCCGTCCCGGCTTCAGGTGCAGGTGCAGGGCGTCTTCCAGGCTGATGGCCCCGAGATAACTCGCCGACCGGGATTGGTAGGAACAGTTGCCGGTGAAGAGCAGCTCGCCGTTGAGAAAGACCGTGGCC
>JBDRBC010000513.1:0-3696 GCA_043823125.1 bacterium
GCGGTCACCGTGGTCAACGGGGTGACCAACGACGATTCGACCCTCGATACCGGCTACACCATCGAGATGCGCTTCAACCTGACGCCCATGGGTTACGACGTGACCCAGCCCGGCGGCGACGTCGTCGAGTGGAACATCTCCGTCTACGACTGCGACTGGTTCTGGCCCATCAGCGTCACGAGTTTCAGCGCGAACCGTGTATGGTGGCAGGGGCCCTGGGGCAACACCTCATGGTACAACGAGGTCCGCATCCACGCGCGGCCCGACGTGACGACCGCCTCGGGCACAGCTCCGGCCATCGCCGCCGAAATGGTCATCCCGACCATCAACGAGGTGCCGACCATCGACGGCCAGCTGTCCGAGGCCGCCTGGAGTTCGCCGGAGGTCTACAGTTTCGACATTCGCTGGGGCGACGACGCTCTGCGCGAGACATACGACGGGATAGGCCCCTACCGCGCCGGCGAATTCCAGCCCACGGTGAACGGCGGCGAAGCCTTCGTGGTCGACCCCGCCGACGCCACGGTCAAGGTCTACCACCGGGGCGATATGCTCTACATGGGCTTCGAGGCCCGCGACCAGGTCGTGCAATACCATCCCGACCTGAACAGGTGGGACGGTTTCATCGTCACGGTGGAGGACCGGGCCACCCGCGGATCGGACAACACCTTGCTGGTGCATCGGTTGTCGTTCCAGGTGGCCGCCGACAGTACGGCCTCGCCGCAGGACGATCTACTCAGCCTGGTAACCGCCGGCCACGCTGAAGTGGCCGTGTGGACGCTGGCGGGAACGTCGGTGGACACGTTTGGCACGCAGGCCGACAACGGCTACACCGCCGAGCTGGCCATCGATCTCAAGGCCATCGGCTACCCGGTCGGGCTGGGCGACAATGCATTCTTCTTCGGCGTTGTCCATCTGGATGGCGACTCGTTCATCCCGACCACCGACAGTTACGGCACCCGCACCTGGTGGTATCGTGAATTCCCGGGAACCTGCTGCCCGACCTGGGCGCATCTGGAGCCCGACCTCGTGGCTGTCCACGATCCCCTCGATCCCTTCGGCGGCTACGCGCGGCTCGTGCAGTCCGGCGGCCCTTCGTCGCAACCGCAGATCAGCTTCGCCATGCCCGATCCCAACCAGGTGACGCTGGAGCTCTACGACCTGCGCGGCATGCTGGTCGAGCGGCGTCAGCTGGGCACCATGAACGAAGGCGAGAACAGTGTTTCACTGTTCACCGCACGGCGCCCCAGCGCCGGCGTGTACCTATACCGTCTGCGGTTGATCGATCCCGCCACCGGCGCCGAGCGCGCGTCGCTGACGGGCAAGACCGTGCTGGTGAAGTAGCATACGGAGTTCGTGGGGAGACCGCGGGGTCTCCCCACCGGATACGACGTCCAGCGACGAACTGGAGGCTGGATCCTGGTGACGAGACTGCGAAAAATAGCGAATGCCCTGGTGCTCGCAGCGTCCATCTGGCTGGTCCTGTCGCCCTCCGGCGTTGTGGCCGGAACCACCGGCACGCTGGCGGGCCAGGTAATCGACCCCGACGGCCGACCCGTGGTGGCGGCGACCGTGATCGTGGTGGGCACTCGGCTGGGCGCCTACACCGACGACGAAGGCAAGTTCAACATCCTGAACGTGCCCTCGGGCACCTATGCGGTGAAAGCCAGCCGCCTGGGCTTCAACGCCATCAACATGACCGAGGTCGTGGTCTCGGCCGACCAGACCACGCGCCTCGAATTGCAGATGGGCGACACCACTCTGCAGACCGAAGAGGTGGTGGTGATCGCCGAGCGGCCGCCGGTGAATTTGAAGGTCACCAGTTCCCAGGCCACGCTGACCATCGAGGAGATCGAGAACCTGCCGGTACAGAACCTGGATGATGTGGTGAACCTGCAGGCGGGCGTGGTCGACGGCCACTTCCGGGGCGGCCGCCAGGGCGAGGTGCAGTACCAGGTGGATGGCGTCAGCGTGAACAACGCCTTCGACAATTCGTCGAGCCTGAAGATCGATCGGTCTCTCCTGCAGGAGGTGCAGGTGATCAGCGGCACCTTCGACGCCGAGTACGGCCAGGCCATGAGCGGCGTGGTCAACGCCGTGCTCAAGCAAGGCACGGAGAACTTCCAGGTGGGCGCCGAGATGTTCAGCGGCGGCTTCTTCTTTCCCGGCCGCGAGGACCAGCGGCACACCGACGACACCCCGCACCTGACGGGTACCCAGAACTTCCAGCTGACCCTCAGCGGGCCGCTTCCGCTGGCCAAAACCACCTATCTGATCAGCGGGCGGCGTTACCTGTTCGACGACTATGTCTATGCCGAACGTCTGTTCAATCCCACCGACCGGGTGGACAGCACCCGCACCTTCATCGCCACCGGTGACGGTGAGAAGGCGCCCCTGGGGTACAACGACGAATGGTCGGGCGTGATCAAGCTGACGAACAACGCGCTGGCCAACTCGAAGATCAACTACCAGGCGATCTTCAACACGCGCCGGGGACGCCCCAACAGCTACGCTTTCCGCTTCATGCCGGACGCGTTGTCGATCCAGCGCTCATTCTCCATCTCCCACGGCCTGGACTGGACGCAAACCCTGGGCGCCGCCACGTTCCTGGATGTCAGCCTCCGACACAACTACTTCAGCTACAAGGACTACCTGTTCGAAGACCCCAATGACAGCCGTTACGACGACCCGCTCCAGCTGAACAACTCCGGCACCAACGGCGACTTCTGGTACCAGGGGCTCCAGACGAACCACTACGTGCAAGAGACCAACACCTTCATCTTCAAGGGAGCGGTGGTCACCCGGATCAATGCCGAGAACCAGATGAAGACCGGTATCGAGTTCAGCCTGCCCAAGGTGGAGTTCGGCAACGACATGTACTTCACCTACGGAGAAGGTTCCCTGGTGCGCCACATCGACGAGCCACCCGACTATCCCGGACCGGTCACCCGCTACCCGATGATGGGCGCGGCCTACATCCAGGACCAGCTGGAACGCAAGGACCTGATCGTGCGCTTCGGCGCGCGACTCGACTACTTCGATGCGCGGGCGATGGTGCCCAGCGATCCGGCGAACCCGGCCAACGCCATCGCGGGCGCCCCGTTTTCCCACCCGCAGAGCACCACGATCAAGGCCGCGGTATCGCCCCGGCTGGGGGTGGCCTATCCCATCGAGGACAAGGCGGCCATCCATTTCGCTTACGGACATTTCCGCCAGTTCCCTTCGGTCAGCACCATGTTCTCGAACTCGGACTACGACGTCCTGGCGCGTCTGCAGGCCGGTACCGTCAGCTACGGCGTACTCGGCAATCCCGACGTCAAACCCGAGACAACGGTGCAGTACGAGGTGGGTTACAAGCAGATCATCAATCCCGACCTGGGCTATGACTTGACGGTGTTCTACAAGGACATCCGCGATTTGCTGGGCGTCGAGTTCGTCTCCACCTACACCGGGGCCGAGTACACGCGGCTGACCAACGTGGACTTTGGCAGCATCACGGGTGTGACCCTGGCTGTCGACCACCGCAGGGTCGGCCCCTTGAGCCTGGCCCTGGACTACACCCTGCAGCAGGCACTGGGCAACGCCAGCGATCCCAGCGAGACCGCGAACCGCGCGGCCGCCGGCGAGGATCCGCGGCCACGGCTGGTACCCTTCAACTGGGACCAGTGGCATACCCTGAACATGACGGTTTCCCTCAAC
>JBDRBC010000514.1:0-2109 GCA_043823125.1 bacterium
ACCTTCCAGGGCGACATCGTGCTTTACGACCAGTTCACGCAGTTCCAGACCATGCAGGTCGAGTTCGACAAGTTCGCGAATCCAGTGGAAAAGAATGGCGAGCCCTACTGGGATTACGGAGCTCACCAGACCTGGTGGCGGATCGATGAACCGGTGCCGGATGAATGGCGAGTCGACCTGGACAACCAGTTCGGTCCGCAGCGCTGGTATGTCAAGAATGCCCACTATCTGGTCCTGCCCGCCATCAAGCATGAACCACCCACACCGATGCCGATGTACCAACACAATCACTACAAGTGCTACGAGGTGACCACCGGCCAGGCGATGAATTTCCCGGTCGATCTCTTCGACCAGTTCATCGGCTTCGGCACCATGGTTCTGGAGCCGGTCTACTTCTGCAATCCGTGCGAGAAGTGGGTCAACGGGATCCAGTACCCGGTCGAGGATCCAGCCGTGCATTTCGCGGTCTACCGGATCGATCCCCACCCCGCCGGCCGTCAGGTCACGGCGGAGGATCAGTTCGTCTACGAGATGTTCACGGCCGAGGAAGCCATCTGGCTCGCCGTGCCGTCATGGAAACTCGCGGCAGTGGATGAAGAGCAGAGCACCTGGGGACAGGTCAAGCACCTCTACCGGTAAGACGAATCAGCTCGTCGGGATTGGACAGGAGACCCGGGTTTCCGACTCGGGTCTCTGCCCAGAGCACGACAAAACCCTCGATCGCCACGGTGGCTCACCCCTCGGCCCTGGATTCCCGGGTGTACTTGTGAGGGGACTTTTTATCCGCCATCGTCTCTCGAATAAATCTCCCTTTTTCCCCGAAAAATTCACCAGCCGCCGTTGCACCCATCAAGTGGATCGAAAACAAGCAAACGCCCGACCGGTGATAAGAGAAAAAGGAGAGAATCATGAAGACCCTGAGAAGCCCGCTGATCGCCCTCCTCGCCTCCTTCGTTTTGAGCCTCTGGCTGACCGGCTGCAGCGAGGACCTCACCAAGCCCGTGATCAACGACACCGACCCCGGTGACGAGCATCAGGACGACAACAACGATCCGGGCGATCCCGTCGATCCCAACGACCCCGGCAATAACCAGACCACGTATCAGTTCCCCGGCTTCGAGGACATCACACTCTTCGAGGGAGCGTATTGGGAATATTCGTGGCAGGAAACCGGCAGGACCAACGGCAGCGTCGATCCCGTGGAGAGTGGTCAGGTCCGTATCGAACTGATCGATCCGGTGAACGTCACCCTCGGTGGATTCGGCAGCATCACCCTGTTCGAGATGTCGTACAGCGTCCTGGAGGGCAGCGACGATCTGGCCTTTTCCTGGAACGCCTATCCGTACCTGGGGATCAAGGATGGGGTCTTCATCATCGCGAGCCCGAACGGCGACGGCACCTGGGCGGCTGCGGTACTTTTCGATTCCCGCAACGGTTCGACCTACTCGTCCGGTTTCATCGGGTACTTCTCGTCCTCGCGCCAGGAGACCGTGTACTCGGGCACCATCAGCAATCCCTTCATCAACGCACCGGCGGTGGTTGTCGACGAACCGTTCTACAAGCCCCAGTGCGAACGCATCGCCGGGGTGGAGGTCTGCGACGACGTATCCCACGACTACGATGTGAAGGAGTACTGGCTGCCCGGCATCGGGTTCGGCGGCTGGTATCGCTCCGGAACGTCGACCTTCTCCGGTGGCGGCTACTACGACACCTTCCAGTCCACCATCACCATGGGCCTCACGGACACGAATCTGGACTGACGAACCGGAACCGGTCCGTTTAATCGAACTGTTCCCGGGCGGGGGCCGATCGGTCCCCGCCTCGGTCTGGCAGCTACCTTGCTGATGAAGATCCAGGGCGGCGGCGGCGGTGTTGCAGCAGCGCGGGGATCAGCAGGAGTCAGGCGATGTTGACGCGGGCGGGGTGATTGGCTGAGAGTCGGGGGCTTTCCTTGGGGCGTCCTTAACGATACAAAACCTTGAACCCACCCAGAGTAGCCCGTTCCACCGGCGACGCGCACTCCCCGCACCCCTCGCCCGCAAATCCGAGCAACTCCCCCCAGCTGTTGTGTGCCGGCAGGCAAGGCGAGTCGGCACAGACGTACAGGTC
>JBDRBC010000515.1:0-2471 GCA_043823125.1 bacterium
GCGGGGTCTGACCACCATCGCCGGCGACTGGATCGGCGGCGGCGCCAACCAGACGGCCATGAAGGAGGTCTTCGGGGTCGGCAACGATCTGTTCGCGGCCCTCGTCACCGTGGACATCATCGTGGCCAGCGTCTGGCTGGCATTGTTGCTCTTCGCCGCCGGACGCGCCGAAAGTATCGACGCGCGATTGGGCGCGGACACCAGCGCCCTCACGGCGGTCCGCGAACGGATCGCCCAGCTGCAAGACCGACGCGCACGGATCCCCAAGCTCAGGGACATTATGCTGATCCTGGCGGTGGGTTTCGGCGCCACGGCCCTGGCTCACCTGCTGGCCAGCGGCCCGGGCGGCGAGGGCGGCGAGTCGTTCCCCGGCGGACTCGCTGGCTGGATCGGTCGCACCTTGCCGGCACTCGCCCGCCTCAACCTGACCAGCCCCTTCTTCTGGGTGGTCCTGCTCGCCACGACCTTCGGTCTGGTGCTCTCCTTCACCCCGGCGCGACAGCTCGAGTCGGCCGGCGCCTCACGTATCGGCACGGCGTTGCTGTATGTCCTGGTGGCGTCCATCGGGATGGGTATGAATCTGAAGGGGATCTTCCTGTACCCTTGGCTGGTGCTCGTGGTCGCGGTCTGGATCGCGATCCATGCAGCGCTGCTGATCCTCGTGGCGCGACTGATCCGCGCCCCGCTGTTTTTCATCGCCGTGGGCAGTCAGGCCAACATCGGCGGGGCGGCCTCGGCGCCCGTGGTGGCGTCGGCCTTTCATCCGTCGCTGGCGCCGGTGGGGGTGCTGCTGGCCGTACTGGGATACGCGCTGGGAACCTACGCCGCCTGGGGCTGCGGGCAGCTCATGCGACTGGTGTCGGAATTCATCGGGTTGCCCGGTGTCTGACATGCCTCCCCCGGACAGGTGGCATTTCGAATCAGCCAGTTCAGGGCTTTGGTCGGTCCACGAGGGTAAAACCTTTCATCTCCGGCTCCTCGTACGCCATCAGCACCAGTTCGTCGCCCGGCTGGATAACGTAGCTCTGCGAGAATGGGTCCTGGGCCGCGTTGTTCTGGGTCGGGTTGATGACCATCACCATCCGCTTGCCGTTCCGCTGGAATAATTTTGTCCCCACGTCCATCTGCGATTTGTCCACGTGGGACAGGAAACCGAGCAGGATCAAGCTCTCCCCCTCGAAGGTCCCGACAGCCCGCCGAACCTCCCGATAGGTGTGTCCGAAGGTGACCTCGGGAGCGGGCTTGATGTAGATCTCGTTGGTCTCCTCCGACGCCGTCAACAGATGCAGATATAGGACCGAGAGCCCGTGCGTCAGACACGACTGGGAGATGATCTTCTCGGCCAACTCGTTGACACAGATCATCTCGTCCACGCCGGTGCCCTCGAAGTGATCCAGGTAGGAGCTCTGGGTGATCTCGACGATGGTGTGCACCTTGGGATTGATCCGCTCGATGCTGGCAGCGAGCATGAAGTTGGCCGTATCGGGATTGGCGACATCCTCGTCGGCCAGGATGATCGCCGAGTGGGCCTTGGTGATCATCGCCTGCATGAGATACTCGTTCTCCAGCGGGTTTCCCGTCACCGTGAACACGCCCCGCCAGAACTTGCCGAGCCGTTCAGGCAGCGGCTTGTCGGTGACGACCACGATCAGTCGCTGATCATGGATGACCTCGGAGTGGAGCTCGTTGATGATGGCCGTGCCCTTGCTGTTCCAGTTGCAGATCACCACGTGGCCGCCCTGCTGCAGCTTATCGAAGAACTCGTCGGACACGGGTGCCGCGCTCGACTCCTCGGCGGACGACGACGATCCGGCGGCTGCGGTCGGGCGATTCTTCTCTGATTTCTCGGCCATGGCATGCTCCTTTTCAATCGTCACCCGGAGTGACCGGGCCTCTGGTGGCAGACGGGCAATCGTGCTGATTGCCAAAGACCCGCCCGGTCCGAAGAGCGGTGTAGCACTCCGGGCGGGCGATGATGAACAGCTCGTCGTCTTCGAGCAGACGGTAGTCGACGGGTGCCACCTGACCTGGCACCTGTGGCCGTCGCGTGGGATTGAGCGTGACGACAGGCGTTTTGCGCCCAATTCCGATTCCCTCACCTTCCCATTGCAGGTAACCGATGACCGTGACCCCGCCCCGTTCCTCGAGCTTCTGCTGCAGTTCGCGAAAGGTGTAACCCGCCCGATGTTCCGCTGCCGGAACCGAGTAAACCTGGTTTGACGCATCGAGGGGATTGGTGTCCTGTTCCTCCGGATCCACGTCTCGCAGGTATACGGTATCGAAGAACCGCGTGAGCGGTGAACGTCGGACCGGCTGTGGCGGCACCGTGAGCAACATATCGAAAAAATGCGACAGGCCCGGGGTCAGGCTGGCCTGGGCGAGCAGCTGCTGCTGGAACTCAGCGGCGCACAGTGCTTCGATATGCAGGGGATAACTCGGCAACGAATTGAAGATGGCGATGAATTCGGTGG
>JBDRBC010000516.1:0-2311 GCA_043823125.1 bacterium
ATGGCCTGACTTTGGGTGATCACGAGGGCGATGGTGGCATTACGGCGTTCGGGACATGCGTCGAGCCCGATACCACGAGTAACCTGGCTGCACTGGCATACTGGTCCTTCGGGCCGGTAGATTCGACTTACCTGCCGATCGAACTCGATATCATCCCCAGTACGTTCTCTGAGCCGGATTCCGCTCTCTATGTGCTCGACTGCACGGTCGACCACCAGGTCGACGGTGTTGTGCTCGCCACCGGGTGCACTATAGGGGGAGCCCACGAGAGCCAGCCCGAATGCGCTGAGGATGTGGGTCGAGGTAGTTCCGAAGATTCGGGGAGCGAAGAGGAAGGTGGTGATCTCGGACCAGACGGTGACGGGCTCGAGTGGCCCGTTGTTGTCGACACCGGGATCCTATATGCGTACGGGCACGAGCTCGATCCCCCCTATGTTTTCACGTTCGAAAATGAACAACTGCATGTCAATGGTGTACGCCTCTACCCTCCAATCTACAGGATTCCACTTACCCCGGGGCCAGGCAGCGAGTACAGCCGCGCAGCAGCTGAACTGAGCAATAGGGCGTATCGCGTTGCGTACTCACTTCTGGAACAAGGGCTTTCACACCGGGCGATCGCCGACAGCGTTGCCAACTTCCTTCGTCGCAGCGGGATCGTAGTTGCTGTTACTGATGTCGAGGACTTCTCATTTCGTGTTCTATGGGAGGACAGCCCCTACTCGATAGGGTTTGATCTCCCCCGGCATCCTCGGCCCGACGACATTGCCCGCCCCACCGCGGAGGAGAAGTCCCGCTACAGGTTAACAATCCTGGAGCGCCATCTCAGGCGCCCTGGCATCGTCTTCTGCGGCGAGGGATATATCGCGCTCAGATCTCTGGAGAGCTACGACGAGATACAGGAGGAGATTCGGGTGCTCAAGCAGACACATGACCCGGAGGACCCCAGGCTGCATCTCATCAGCGGCGTGGTGGCAAAGGACCTCTTGAACCCAGTTTCCTTGGAGTGATTTGAGACAAGGAGAGTCTTCGATGAAGACCCGGACAATTCCTGCTGTCATCGGCTGCTCTTTGATTCTCATTGCGCACCCGGTCGTGGCAACGAACCAGACTCCTGCCGGGAAGGCGGCATGCGTCTTCGAGCCATATGGCTTCAGCTCGCCTCCAATGATTGATAACGGTGCAGTCGCCTTGGCGCTCACCAATCAGGGCTATGCGGAATCGCTGGAAGTCTTCTTGGACGATGTTCCTGATGCGCACGCAACAGTGACATTCGATGACTTCAGGAAGCAGTTGAGACGCGGGCTTGGCGCTCTGTTCCTGTTCACGCATGGAAGTAGCGAGGGTCTCGGAGTCGAGGCCTACGATTCAACGGCAGCTGGTAGAGACTCCTGCTGGGATGCCTTCGGTCGGTACTGCAGCGCGGGTTGGGATCCTTTCACTGAGATCGATAGGCGCCAAAGTCCCGACGGATACCATATTGCCGTTCGCCCGGGCCTCGTCAGCAGCCCATCGAAGGGATTTCTGAGCAGGGAATCGATCGTGCACGTCGCCTCCTGCTTCAGCTGGAGCTGGCGAGATGACTGGCCGGACGTCAGGGACTACCTCGCCTACGATGACTCGGCGGCGATATACACTCTGAACGCCGATGCCATATACTTCTGGCTAATGCTGGACGGAGTTCTGGGCAAGCCGCTTCGAGAGGTTTCCTCGGCAGCTGCACAGCTGTCGGAGATGAAGCATGCGCACAATGGCGTTGGCGGCACGGTCCTTGCCCCGACGGTGCAGGAAGTCACGCCTTCATGTGAATGGACATATGCCAGCAATGACTGGTTCTATTGCACCGTCCGCTTCGATTGTCACATGAACACGTCGGCTTGCATTGAGGATCTTGTCTCCGGAGATGAGACATACTGCTACGTCGACGACGTTTGCTGGGACAATGATACGACGCTTGCCTTCACGGTCCACGGCACGGGTGTCAATGGAACCGGTGACGTTCGAATCAGGGCATGTTGTGCGTCGAGCGCTGGGAACTGTACCTGCCTGGACGGCAACACCGAACCGGACAGTACTGATGGTGAGGGTCCCAACGGGGACGATTTCGTCATTGAGTATCGCTTCTGGGACAATCAGGCGGCTGCGATTGAGTTCTTCGGAATCCACGACGGCCAGGTCGTGTGGCGCTCAAGCGAAGAGGCAGGCACGCTCGCGTATCGGCTTCTCGGGTCGAATGACGCGGAAAGCGGCCAGTGGCAGGTAGCTTCCGACGAGATACCCGCTGAGGGAGAGCCCGCAGAATACCAGACGGCGG
>JBDRBC010000517.1:0-10044 GCA_043823125.1 bacterium
GTAATGAACCAAACACGACCATCTGGACCAGAGACAAGGAGACGAACATGCGGATCAGACCTGCCCTTCAGGTCGTCCTGGCGGTCGCTTTTTTTATCTGTTCACCGGCCCTGTGCCGTCTGGCGGCCCTGGCCGAGGAGCCGCCGGCCCCGACGGGTCTGTCACGTATCGAGGCCCAGCTGGAACAGATCAATCAGCGGCTCGAGAGCTTCGGCCACCACCTGGACCAGATCGAGAAACGGATCGACGATGTGCTCTGGTACCAGCGAGTGGGCGACATCGCCCTCGTGGACAAGGTCCGCCTGTACGGACCACCCCGCTGGCGGGAGGAAAGCGACACCGCCATCGGCGCGGGGAATCCGGTCAAGTTCTACGCTTATATCTTCCTGCCGCGTGATCTCGACCGGTCGGGCGAGGCGCCGCTGCTCGTGTTCCCCCACGGCGGCGTGCACAGCGATTTCTCCACCTATTACACCCACATCGTGCGCGAACTCGTGGCGCAGGGATACGTGGTGGTGGCTCCCGAGTACCGCGGCAGCACGGGGTACGGTCGCGACATGTACGAGTCCATCGATTACGGCGGGCTGGAGATCGAAGACGCCCACGCCTGCCGCGCCTACATGCTGGAGAACTACGACTGCCTCGACGACGACCGGGTGGGTATCCTCGGCTGGAGTCACGGCGGGCTCATCAGCCTGATGACCGTCTTCGACCATCCGGACGACTACCAGGTAGCCTACGCCGGGGTGCCGGTGAGCGATCTCATCTCCCGTCTCGGTTACCTGGACGAGAACTACCGCGCCCTCTACTCCGCCGACTACCACATCGGACAAACGGTGGGAGAGAACATCGCCGAGTACCGCCGCCGATCGCCGGTGTGGCAGGCCGAGAAGCTCCAGACCCCGCTGTTGATCCACACCAATACCAGTGACGAAGACGTCAATGTCCTGGAGGTCGAGCACCTCATCCACGCCCTCAAGGCGGCGGAAAAGGATTTCAGCTACGAGATCTACGAGGCGGTCCCCGGCGGCCACAGCTTCGATCGGCTGGATACGAAACAAGCCCAGGAGATCCGGCTGAAGATCTACGAGTTTTTGGCCGGATACCTGCGGCCGCCGACGCCGTTCGAACGGCTGGCGGACCTGCACGCGGCCGGATACCGGTAACCCGAACCGGAAAGGTGCTCGTCGTGAAAAGGACCTGGAACCACCAGACATTGCCGCTGGCACTCTGTCTGGGAGTCGGTCTGTTGATCGCCGGCTGTGGCGAGCCGATTCATGAGCGCGCCGCCGCCCTGCCCACGTTGGCCGGAGAGCAGGTGGTGGAGTGGCCGTTGGTGGTGACCCACGGTGGGGCCGGTTCTCCCCCCGACTGGATGCCCGATTGCCAGGCCGCGGCAGACAGCGGACTGACGGCCCTGCAACTGCACGCCACCGCCCTGGCAACCGCCGTTCGCAGCACCATGGTCCTCGAAGACATCCCCCGCTTCAACGCCGGCACCGGCGCCAACATCCGTCTCGACGGCCGCACCATCCAGATGGACGCCGCCGTCATGACCAGCGCCGGGGAGTTCGCTGCCGTGGCGGTCATCGAACGGGTGCGCAACCCGGTGGCCGTGGCGCGAGCAGTGCTGGACACCCCCCACCGCCTGCTGGCCGGCGAAGGCGCCACCCGTTTCGCCCACCGGGCCGGATTCGCCGATCTGGTTCCCACCTGTCCCGAGGCCGAGGCCAAGTACCGGGTCCGCATCGAGCGGCTGCTTGCAGGTGAAGCGGGTGGTGGATACGATACCTTCGACTGGCGGGCTTACTGGAACTACGAGACCGAACCGCCGATCTCGCAGCAGATCCAGGACGAGCCGGACCTCCCGGAGATTTCCGACACCGTGGGCAGCGTGGTCCGGGATGCCAACGGCAACTTCGCCGCGACCCTGTCCACCGGCGGTACTTCAATCACCTTGAATGGGCGTGTGGGTGATGTCCCCATCTACGGCTGCGGCTGTTTCGCGGGGCCTGCGGGCGCGGTGGCCTGCACCGGATTCGGTGAAGAGATCATCCGGCACGCCATGGCCAGAGGGGTGTACGACCTGCTGGCCCAGGGATTCAGCGCCCGTGACGCCGTCCAGCAGAGCTGCGCCGGATTCCCGCCGGAATACAGCCTGGGACTCATCGCGGTGGGGAAAAGCGGCTGGGGCGTGGCGGCCAATCGCGACATGGCGTACGGAATCGCCACGGCAGATATCAGCGACGATACCGCCGGATCGTTCGCCCACTAACGGACACCGAACCCCACGACCACGCACCACGGGTGTCCCATGATACCGGGTACTGGATCATCTGGCCTGATGCTTGATGGAAGCGTAGTGGAAAAACCGAATAGCTTTGCTCCTGCAAGCAATCAGTCATTAGCATCCAGGTGAGGTCAACCATGCGTACAGGAGCCATCTTCTTGATTCTAGCGCTGTTATCGGCTCTGCTGCTCTCCGCGTGCACGCAAGCGACGGATCCGACCGGTACAGATCCACCCATCGACACCCCGGACCCGTCACTGCATAATGCCACGGAACGGGGGGTCAAAACCGCAATATTGGATTTCGAGGCCGACATTTGGGACGACCCCGAGACCGTGGATCGGTACGCCCGGACCGATGTGCTCATCCTCGGGGCCGAGCGGCTCTGGGGTGAAAGTTCCGATCCGAATGCGGTGGCAAAGTTACGGGCGGCCAACCCCGACCTGAAGATTCTGGCCTACGTGCGTTCCAAGCACATACCACTCATTTATTCGGAAAAATATCCGAACCGCAACCGCAACCAGTACCCCTACAATCTGTACGATGTCACCCGACCGTACTGGAGCTTTACCACCACCGGCGATACCCTTTCCGATTTTCCCGAAGTCGTCGTGCTGAACACCCTCGACCCCGCCTGCCGGCAAGCGCTCATCGAGACTTACACCACGGAACACCTCGCCTCGTCCAACCGGGTGGACGGATTCTACTGGGACTACTTCTCCCTCACCCTCTGGATCCCCGATGTGGTGCGAGATTACATGGACGGTGAACCGGATCTTGACGGCGACGGTATCGTGCACTTCGACGACGAGGACGAGCTGGCGGCGTTCCAGCTGGCCCAGGAACTCATCATCGAAGGGGTCAGGAATCGGCTCGGGGTCAACTTCATCCAGATATTCAACGGCAGCCGGGCCCATCGCGATTCGACCTTCGCCGCCCTGGGTGATGGCATGTTCTACGAACATTTCCCCACCCTCAGCTTCCACGGCGGACCGAACATGGAGAACGCCCTCGGTCTCCAGCAGTACAACAACCTGTTCACCGCCCGCACCTGGCCACGCAGTCGCAACGGCGGCCCCTGGCTGATCCTCTCCGCCAAGAGTCGTTACACCTACACGGACGACCAGGGCGAGCGGATCAATCTCAATCTCGGCGACATCAATCGCGCCGTGGCGTTGTTGACCGACTGCACCTCCATCTATCACTTCGACGGCAAGTACATCTACGGCTGGCCGGATGTGGACCTCAAGCTGGGTAAGGCGTTGGGGGGCGTGGTCTTCGACGACCGCACCATCACCCGCCAGTTCGAGCGCGGCCAGGTCTCCATCACCATGACCACTGGCGACCCACCGATTCCGTTCAATTACGAGATCGTCCAGGATGATGAGGTGGTCCAGTCGCTGGCCTATCCGACCCACTTTCCGTAGATCAGCGCCCGGGCCAGGTGACCCGCAAGATGAGTCCCACCATGACCAGCCCCAGGGCGTGTTTGATCAGGATGGCCACCATCTTGCCGATGAAGGCGTGCGTGCCGATACGAAGACTCGGTTCCAGACGCCGCTGGTGGTGATACTCCCCCAGGATCGCCCCGCCGAAAGCCCCCACGAAACTGCCGAGGATGGTCCCCACCAGGGGCAGCATCGTCGAACCGACAGCGGCCCCGAGCAGACCGCCGGCGAAGGCCGCGAAAACGCCGTAGCGGCTGGCCCCCATCTTGGCCACGTAGAAGGTCCCCACGACGAACTCGATCCCCTCACCCACCAGGGCGATGGTCAGGAGCAAGAGGAGTAGCTGCCAGCTTATGGGATCGAAGCCGGTCACGACGGCGTGGATCAGTGCCAGACCCAGGACGATGAAGTTGCCGCCCAGCCCGAGGTAGACGAACAGCGAGGCCACCAGCAGTAACAGCACCCAGAAGAAGTAGCCGGTCCAGGAGCCGATCTGGGCTAGCAGATCCATACGACTCCCCCGTCACTCCTCCAGCCGGAACAACTTCTCACCGGCCTCGACGGCAAAGGGCAGCGTGTTCTCCTCGGGCGGCAGGGTGCAGTTGTACTTGTCCGGGTTGTAATCGCACAACGGGTTGTAGGCAAAGTTGAAGTCGAGATCCACCGTGCCGTCGTCGGCCAGCTCGAGGTCGATATAGCGACCGCCACCGTAGGTGGCGTCGCCGTTGGTGGCGTCGAAGAACGGCAACCAGAGATAGTCGCCGTGGCTGGTGTCGGCCGGCCCGAATACGGCCAGGGTGTGATTCTGATTCTCGACACAGAAAGAGACCGTGCCCCGGCGGACGAACTTGATGGCTTCACCCCGCCGTTTGGTCAAGGTCACGGTATCGGCCTGGGAATCGACCGCCAGGACGACCTGGAATCGCAATGAGTCCACGGGAAAATAGTAGTTCAAACCCTCGAAGGAAGGCAGGTCCTCCGGCATCAAGTGGGTCTGGCTGGAGTCCATGAACGCTTCGTTCTTTTCGATCCGCATCTCCACCAGGGCGATTTCCCACTGTTCCTTTTCTTCTGCGCTCATCTCCACGTGCCCCGGCACCTTGGAACCCGACTGACAACCGACCAACAAGAACAAAAGACCGCAGCAGATCAGTACTGACTTCATGCCCGCAACTTCCTTCGTCATCTGGATAGTTTGTCTTTGCAGCCCGGAGGCGATTACTTACCATAAGCGGCGTCCACCGCTCCGACCAAGATAACACACACTTTCCGCCACGAGGAGTGGGAATTGTCGTCCGCTACCACGGATCTGCAGTCGCAGGAGCTCCCGATGGCCGAAAAACCGCAGCCGGGCGGAGAAAGCTGGTTCATCCAGATCACCGCCTTCCTGGCTGCCGTTCTGGGTCACCTGCCCGCCCTGGGGGCTTTCTGGAACCAGGATGACTGGGGTCTGCTCAGCCGGGCCGCCGGTCTGCTGCCCGCGCCCGAACTGCCGGTGCGATTCCTGAGTCAGCAACTCTACTGGCAAATCCTCTATCCGCTGTTCGGTCTGGAGCCCGATCCCTACACCTGGACCCGGCTGTTGTTGCACGGCGGGTGCGCCGTGCTGGTGGCTCGGATCGCGGCCCGGGGTGGTCTCGGCAGCATCGGACAGCTCGTGGCGTCGCTCCTGTTCGCCGCCTCGCCGCTGGTTTTTACCCCGCTCTACTGGGCCAGCGGTGTCCAGGAACTACTCGGCGCCTTCCTGGCACTGGCCGCCCTCGATCGGTGGCTCGCCGGCGGGCGTCGGAACCTCCTGCTGGCGCTGGTTATGGGTGGCTGTTCCGTGCTGGCCAAGGAAAACGGGCTCGGCCTGCCGTTGCTGCTGGCCATGATCCTCTGGCGACGGCGGGGAGTAACCGCCGGCGAGCGACCGCTGGCCTGGCTTGTGGTCAGCGCCTTGACCGCCATCACCATCGGCGAGTGTATCCTCGTCTGGCGCCACTTCGACACCGGGATCGGCACCCCGTACGCCGTTGGCTCCTGGTTCACCCCGCTGGGTAACCTGGGCATGTACGGCTGGTGGCTTTTGACGCCGGGCCCCGTCTTCACCGCCGCCTTCAGTCCCGTCATGGGTTTCTCCGGCTGGGCGCTCTGGCTGGTCTGGACGGCGTGGTCGTGGTTGAGCTGGCGACGCGGTAACGGCTGGCCAGCGGCCTGTCTGTGCGCAGCGCTCCTGTCCCTGGCGCCCTGCCTGGTACTGGTCACCCACTGGTACCCCTATCTGGCGTTGCTGGCGGCGGCGGCGGGCGCGTTGACCATCGGCCAGCTCGTTCCAAGACACTGGCCGTTTCATCCGGTGACCGCCCTCTTCCTGGTGGTGGCGGCGGTGTCCTGGTCGTGGATCGGCATGGAAACCCGTCTGAAGCAACGCGACGATTCCGGGCTGCCGGCCGATCCCCTGGTCTTACGCACCGCGGTCTCGTATCAGGCCGTGCAGAACCTCAAAACACTGCCCGCCTACCCGGGCGGATCGGTGGCCCCGGTGATTTTCCTGTTCCAGCCCCCACCGTCCGGTCCCGCGGCGGAGTATGCCGAAACCCTGGGTGAGAACTGGATCGCCGGCACCTTGCTGTACAACGCCCTGGACGGACTGAAGGGGCCGCGGTTGGTCCTACCACCCGAGCTCACCGTACGGTGGCGGAACAGCCTCGACACGGCCACGGAGACCGACTTCGTGCTGGTGGACGCCGGCCACGGTTTCCGGCCGTGGGGACAGCTTCCCCAGGCCCTGCTCTATCTCTCGCTGCACGAAGTGGCCTGGGGCCGGTTCGAATCCGCCCAGCGGCATCTGCTGCGCGCGGCATCCCTCTCGGACGACACCATGCCATTTTTCTACGATCGTGATCTGATGCTCGTGACGTTGCGATCATTGCAGGCCAACGCCACGCCGTTTCAAGAATTCCTGGCGGACGATTCCCAGCCGGACCCGAACGGCGTACTGGCCCAGCGACGGGCCGCCCTGCTGGAGATCTTCTCGGAGTTGCTCGTGGTTTGTAGTGAAGGCATCATTCGTTGAATCTATCCTGACCGGAGGAGATGCTCGTGGACGACCTGCTGGAAATACTCTCCCACGAAGTGGGACCGTGGACGGTGGGCAACCTGTTGGCGGCCTTCGCCATCCTGTTGCTCGCCATCGTTGTCCGTGCCGTGCTGGTGGCCATCATCGGCAAGCGGGTGGAGAAACTCTCCCAACGCACGGCCACCAAGGCGGACGACATAGCCGCCCGCGCCGTCATCGGACCCCTCGGTCTACTCGTGGTGCTCGTGGGTATCTACATCGCCTTCCGTTACCTCACCCTCTCCTTCGAGCAGATCCAGGGAACGGCCGATCAGGTATTCAAGACGTTGATCACCATCGGCGTGGCCTGGATCATCTTCCGGCTGGTGAACGCCATGGCGGTGGGGCTGGAGGAACTGGCCGGGAAGACCGAATCCAAGCTGGACGATCAACTCATACCGTTGCTGCGCAAGGCGGCCAAGCTGTTCATCGGCGTCCTCACCTTCGTGATGGTGGTGCAGAACCTCGGGTACTCCGTGTCTGGTCTGCTGGCGGGTCTCGGCATCGGCGGTCTGGCCTTCGCCCTGGCGGCCAAGGACACCATCGCCAACCTGTTCGGCTCGGTGACCATCCTCATCGATCGGCCGTTCCTGGTGGGCGACTGGGTCACCACCGGCGACAGTGACGGCGTCGTGGAGGAAATCGGCCTGCGTTCCACCCGGATCCGCACCTTCGCCAAGACGGTCATCTCCATTCCCAACCAGGTGCTGGCCAACACCACGGTGGACAACCACTCCCTCATGCCGAAACGGCGGATCAAGATGACCGTCGGCGTGACCTACGATTCCACCCCCGACCAGATGCGGCAGGCGGTGGCCCGGATCGAGCAGTACCTCAAGGATCACGACGGCATCGATCAGGAGTTCATGCTGGTCAAGTTCACCGAGTTCAACGACTCGAGCCTGGACATCTTCGTCTACTGTTTCACCAAGACCACCGACTGGACCCGGCACCTGGAGCTGCGTCAGGAAGTCAACCTGGCCATCATGGATATCCTGGCGGCGCTGGGGATGGGCATCGCGTTTCCCACGCGGACGGTCCATCTGGCCGGCGGCGAAACGGTCGCTCACCGAGCTGGTTCGGAATGATTCGGCGCTGTTATGACACGAACTCGCCGACGTGGTAACCGTGGTGGACAGGTTGGGCCGCCACCGGCACTCCATCCCGCCCCGCTAGCGGCTGTTCAGGACCAGATTCTCGTGATTTCTGGGTGCAGGTGGGTCGTGGTCCGAATCTGGCATCGATCCGCTACCCAAAACAAGGCGTTACCTGGAGGGTGATCGTGTCTCCTGTGAGGAACTCATCCGCCTTCGCGCGGGAGGTGGACAATTCGGTCCCGGGCCGCTGGCTGCGAGCACGCCGGCTGCTCTCGATGGGCTGGCTCGTGTTGAGCCTATCCGTCTGGTGGCTGCCGTCGTCGCTGGTGGCGGCTGTACTCGACATCCCGGGCCTGAACGGTGAGGTTCTGGCCCTGACCGTTTTCGAGGGTGATCTGGTGGTCGGCGGTTCCTTCACCCTGGCCGGCGAGATCCCGGCCAACCGCATCGCCCGCTGGGACGGGGAGAGCTGGTCTCCGCTGGGTGACGGTTTCGCCGGCGACCGCCTGTACCAGGACAGTCGTGGTAATAGCCTGATCATCAAGCCGAGGATCGAAGCGCTGGCCGTTTATGCCGGCGAGCTGTACGCCGGCGGCTCCTTCAGCCTGGCGGACGGTGCCGTCTGCCACTCCATCGCCCGCTGGGACGGCGCCACCTGGCAGCCACTGGACCCCGGCATCAGCAACACCGTGTCCATCTACCAGTTGCATGTCTACTACCACTTTCCGCCGCTGGTGTCCGCTCTGCAGGTTTACGACGGCGCACTCATCGTCGGGGGGACCATCGGCAAAATCGGTGAGGTCACGGCCTCCGCCATCGCCCGCTGGGACGGCAGCGAGTGGACTGGACTGGGTAGTGGCATGGGCAGCAGTCTCCCACCCCGGGTCCTGGCCCTGGCCTCTGCCAACGATACTCTCCATGCCGGCGGGGACTTCTTCGCGGCCGATTACCGGGCATGTGGACGGATCGGCCGCTGGGATGGTCTCGACTGGCATCGATTCGATGACACCATCCCCGACTGGCCCGTCACTGCCGTCCACGTGTTTCGGGATCAGGTGCTCATCGGCGGCGCCTTCGGTGCCGTCGGCGACCGTGATCTTCGCCACCTGGCGCGCTGGACCGGGACCGGCTGGGAACCGCTGGGAAGCGGCCCCCCCAACCCCGTGTTCAGCCTGCTCACCCACCGCGGCCGGCTCCACGCCGGCAGTTTCTCCTGGGACGGCGTCGACTGGATCAACGCTCTGCAGACCAACGGTCCCGTCAAAGCGCTGGTGGAATACGACGGACACCTCGTGGCGGGCGGCTTGTTCTCCCGTTGTGGGGGCCAGGTCTGCAGCAACCTAACCGCCTGGACCGACACCACCAGCGTCGTCGCCAGTCTGGCCTTTTTCACGGCCCGACGTCTCGGGGACGCCGCCGTGGTGCGGTGGCGGCTCAGCGGCTGGCCGTCCGACCCGTCAATTGCGCTCTATCGCCAGGAACCGGGACAGGAGCGGGAATGGTTGGGCCAGACCCTGAACGTCCGGAACGCCGGCAACGGCGAATCGTTCTACCGCGATCTCCAGGCACCGGCGACCGCAGCCGAGTACTGGCTCCGGCTGGGCAATGGCGAGGGCAGCGAAGCGGATTTTTCGGAATCGTCCGCCTGGTTCGGACCCGCCCATTTAACGCCGCGCGCCATGCCCGGGCCTGGGGTGGTGCTGGCTCCCAATCGGCCGAATCCCTTCAACCCGAGCACCACCTTCGAATTCGCCGCCGAGACGCCGCAACGACTGCGGCTGGTCATCTACGACGCCAGCGGTCGGCAGGTGGCGCTGCTCCACGATGGTATGGTGAACGCTGGCTGGCAACGGGTCGTCTGGGACGGGCGCGGTGACGACGGTCGAGCAGTGGCCTCCGGGGTTTACTTTGCCCGGCTCCAGGCCGATACTGTGACCAGAATCCGCAAGATCGTGCTGGCGCGCTGACCCGGAAATCATCTCCGGAAAATGCCTCCAGTGAATTCAGTCGCGCCAGGCGGACGTAACGACCGACAGACACGGCGTTGCGTTTCACCCCGGCGCCGGAGTTTTTTTTGGCCTTCAGACCACAGAACCTCCGCAAGAAACT
>JBDRBC010000518.1:0-3600 GCA_043823125.1 bacterium
CCGACCCCCCGCCCTGGTGCGCGAGCACGAATACTCCCTGCTCAACCGGGAGCCGCACAATCTCGATCTGGACGACGAACGTGGAGCCCAGGCGGAGCTGACCTACGCCAACCTGGCGGGTTGGACTGCACTGGTGAACGCGAGCCGTTCCGAGCGTCACGAGGGCGATCTCTTCACGGGAGACCCGCTCTTTGCGGAACTGTACGGCAGGCTCGAGAAGGACGAGGTGGGACCGTTGCGGCTGCGCTCGGCCTTCGGGTATCAAGAATACGAGAAGGGTCACATCCGCCAGACGGGCGTAGCCGAACTGGGCTGGTATCTCGATCCGGTTCACGCCGTGACCGTGACCGGCGAACACCAGCACGTGCGGATGGGCGAGGGCTCGGATCCCAGCTCCAACCTGGGCGCCTACGATCAGGATCTGATCAAGCTGGAAATCACCGTGGCCCCGACCTGGGCCTTCGTAGGACTGCTGGAGATGAACAACAAGTACCGCGAGCAGTTCAGCCGGAACGAGCAATCCGGACCGTTTCCGGCCGTGCAGGTCGCTTACAGTTCACCTCGCGGCACCACGTTGTCCCTCTGGGCCGGCAAACGTCAGGCCGGCCAGCTCTGTTCCGGGGGCGTCTGCAAGATCGAGCCGGCGTTCGAGGGCGTGGAGTTGACCGGCATCTTCCGCTACTGATTCCAGTAGCCGGCCGGATGTATTCGTCCGCGCCGGCTACTCCGCCAGACCGAGCAGCTTCGTCATGCCCGCCCGGTCGAACCCCTGCTTCGGGATATACGCTCTCACCCACTCTGTGTCGTCGAGCACGAAGTAGGGGATGCCACGCTTGCCGGTCTGCTGTTCCAGCCGGACGGCGGCCGCCTCGTCCTGGTCGATCTCGATGAGTTCATACTCGATACCGTGGTCGTCCAGGAACCGCTTGGCCTGGCGACAATCAGGACACCAGGTGGAACTGTAGACGGTCAGTTTCTGGTAGGGGTGTTCGGTCATGATCCTATGTCTCCTGTTTATGGAAACTCGTCCTGATAAACGGTTTCGGTCAGCAACCGGGTGCACGGGTCGCGACCGCTTCGATCACCCGGTCCGCCATATGGTACCACAATCCGTCTCGACTGCCAGCCGGTCACCGGCTCGGGTTCCAGCGCGACAACGAGCTCGGCGACAACTCTCGGACTTGGGTTCCACGACCGTTCCGACTATACTCCCGACCAGACAATAGCCGCTGGTTTCCCGGCAGTTCGGCCCGCTGGGGTTCGGACCCGTGATCGTGCCACACCACCGGAGGATAGAATCATGCCGTTTCCCCCGCCCCTGTTCCGGTTCCCCCCCGTCGCCACTGCTCATCGGCACCGACATCTGTTCTCGTTGATATGCTGGCTCCTGTGCCTGCTCTTGAGCGGCCCAGCCACACCGTTCGCCGCGGAACCCACCGATCTCCGCGACCTCATCGCCGCCACGGGTGACAGCGAGGACTACCCCGACGCCGACGTGGTGATCGTATTCGATCGCACGGAAGTGGACGTGGAGGATTCCGGACTGTCCCACGTCGTCAACCGCCGCCTCACCAAGATCCTCACCGACCGCGGCGCTGGCGACCAGGGATTCCAGCGGTTCGACTACGATCCGGCCTCCCAGGCCATCGAGGTTCGCCACGTCACCATCTGGCGGGCCGACGGCGGCGAAGAAACCGTGGACCTGACTCGGCTGGTGGATGTCACCGCACCCGGTCACGCCATCTACTGGGGCGCCCGGATGCTCGGGCTCTCCCTGCCGCGACTGCAGGTGGGGGACGCGGTGGAAATCGAGACCTACCGCAAGGGATTCCAGATAGCCTATCTCGGCGAAAACGGCGCGGAAGACGATTCGCGCTATATCCCCCCCATGCGCGGCCACTATTACGATGTCATTCTCTTCCAGACTGACGCGCCCATGCGCGAGAAGACCTATACCCTGCGCAGTCGCCGGGACAAACCGGTGCAGTATTCGGTGTACAACGGCGAGGTCTTCGCCGCCTCCACTTTCGACGACTCGTTGTACACCTATCGTTTCTGGGCCGAGGACTGCCCGGCCCACACCCGCGAGTGGCGCAGCCCGGGGGTCTCGGACTACGTGCCCAAGGTGGTTCTGGCCACGGTGCAGGACTGGCAGGAGAAGTCGCGCTGGTTCTACACGGTGAACGACAACCAGTTCGCCGACAACCCGGACATCCGCGCCAAGGTGGCCGAAATCACCGATGGTCTGAAAGACGACGAGGAGATCATCTCGGCCATCAATCACTGGGTCGCCCAGGAGATCCGTTACTGCGGCCTCTCCATGGGCGAGGGCGAGGGATTCACCCTCCACCCTGGTGACATGATCTTTGCCGAACGGAGCGGGGTCTGCAAGGACATCGCCGGCATGACCATCACCATGTTACGCAGCGCCGGGTACGAGGTGTACCCGGCCATGACCATGGCCGGCTCCCGGGTGGAACGGATACCGGCCGATCAGTTCAACCACTGCGTGGCGGCCCTCCGCCGGGACGACGGCAGCTTCCTGATGCTCGATCCCACCTGGATCCCGTTCGCCATGAGCGACTGGTCCCGGGCCGAGGGCGAGCAGCACTTCGTCATCGGCAGTCCCGAGGGTGAGGACCTGATGCAGACCGCGGCCTACAGCGCCGAGGACAACCTGGTCCAGCTCCGGATCGAGACCCGCCTCCACGAGGACGGCGAGCTCACCGGCACTGTCGACCTGGTCGGCGAGGGGTACTCGGATACCCGGATCCGCCGGAGTATCGGGTTCGTCCCGAAACATCAGATCGAGCAGCGACTGTCCGAATGGCTGACGTCGCTGGGCCCGGGCGCCGAGCTGCTGGAGTACGAATACGGGGATCACCGGGATTTCTCGCGGCCGTGCCGGCTCGAGCTGAAATTCCGTCTACCCGGCTACGCCCGGGCGGGCCGGACCACGCTCTGCTGGCAATCGTGCGCCGCCGACCTAATCTTCAACGGCTTCGGCGGTCTGTTCCGCTTCGCGGTCGCCGATCTGCCGGACGAGCGGCAGACCCCGACCCTGATCTGGTACCCTCAACAGGTGCAGATCAGTGAACGGATCGAGCTGCCCAAGGGCTTCCAGGTCACCGAACCGGACGAGCCGTGGCACGGCGGCGACGGCGACGGCATCGCCGCCTGTTCGCTGGCCTGCAGCGGGAACAAGAACAAGCTGGAGATCAGCGGTACGGTGACGGTACGGCAGCGCACCATCCCGGCCGCCGACTGGTCCACCTTCAAGCAGACCCTGGACAGCCTGTACGAATCCGGCCAGACCTTTCTGGTGGCCACGCGGAAGGGAGGTCGATCATGACCAGCCGAGGTTTGATTGTCTGCTCGATTCTGCTGGGTCTGTCAGCCGGTCTGTCCGGAATTCCGTCAACCGGACTTACTGAAACCGCCCTGGCGCTCCCGCTGGCAGAGATCCTGACCAGCGCGCCGAGTCAGCAGGACTACCCCGACTGGGACGCCGTGGTCCTGTACGAACTGGTGAATGTCACCATCGACGGCGACGGCATTTCCTCGCGCCGGGTCCACCGCTTCCAGAAACTGTTCACGGAA
>JBDRBC010000519.1:0-2510 GCA_043823125.1 bacterium
GGCACGATTCCGAGCGGCACCACCCCGGCCTGTCTGGCGGCGATGATGTCGTTCACCGTGTCGCCCACCATCCAGGCCGCGCGGACGCCGAGGCGGTCGAGGGCGTTTCGCACTCCGGCCGGATCCGGTTTTTCCGGTCCGTCCTCCAGGCAGATGGTGGTGGTGAACAAGTGGGCGATGGCAAACCGCTGGAGGAAACCCTCGGCTTCGCGGCTCGGCTGGCCGGTGACGATGGCCAGTGGATACCGGGCGGCCAGCCTGACCAGCAGTTCGCGGCCAGGGATGAGGGTCTCGTGGTTGGCCAGATCGGCATAGATGGCCTGGAATCGGGTGGTGATGGTGGCCAGGTCCACAAATTTGCCATGCCGCGCCAGCAGCTCCCGGGTTTTCACCCAGTCGTTGTTGTGGCCCGGTTTCTGACTGACAGCCGTTACCTCATTGGGGCTCGGATCCAGGCCGAAGGACCGCGCCGTCTCGACGATGCAGCGGTGATACGAAAGGCGGACATCAGCCAGCACGCCGTCCAGGTCCAGCAGCACCGCCTCGGGAGCCAGTACGGTCCGCAGTCCCTGGCGCAGACGATCGCACGTTTTGCCTTCCGCCGGGCAGGTGATCCGGAGGTGTCCCGCTTCACCTTCGGCGGCGGCGAACAGCCGGACGGCGATGCCGAGTCCGGCCAGGCCGTCCCGTACCCAGCGCGCCGCGGCGAACCTCGCGTAGACGAAGTTGGCCTGGGACGGTAACGGCTCGACATTCAGGGAGCGGAGATCTTCCGACAGGATCGACCGCACCCGACGGGTCGAGTCCACGAAAACCCGAACCGCCTGTTGATCATCGAGGGACTTCTCGGCCAGGAGCAGGGACGGTCCCGACACGGCGTACGGTCCCCCCGCCGCTCGGAGGGGGGCAATGAGCCGTTCCGGCCCGAAGGCGTACCCCACCCGCAATCCGGCCAGCCCCCAGGCCTTGGAGAAACTGCGCACCCCCACCGCGTTGGGCAGCTCACGCACCACCGGGGTCAGGTCTTCGTCGGCGAACTCCCCGTAGGCCAAATCCACCAGCAGGATCGTCTGGGGCGCGCTGTCTGACAGCCGTCGCAGATCGTCCGCGCCGGCCACGGCGCCGGTGGGATTGTTGGGTGTCACCACGGCGATCACCGACGTATCGTCCGCCACCCGCGCCAGCACCGCGGCCACGGGATAATCACCACCCGGCCAGGGCACATCCAGCACCCGCGCGCCGGTCAACCGGGCGTACCGCGGGATCATCTCGAAGGTCGGGACGCCCACCACCAGGGAGCGATCGCTGTCCAGGTAGGCCCGGCAGATACGATCCAGGGCGTCGTCGGCCCCCGCGGTCACCAGCACGCTCGATGGAGGCATCTCCAGTCGAGCGGCCAGCGCCGCTTCGAGTGAGCGCCGGTCCGGATAGCGACGCAGGCAGTCGGCCCCATGCCCGGTCAGGAGTGAGAGCAGATCCGAAGCGGGAATCCGGCCCTCGTTGACGTCCAGCTGCAGGTCCGTGGGACAGCTCGCGCGGGGCGGATCGTAGGCGGTGATCCCACCGAGGCGGGGGACCGGATCGGGACGGGAACGGTCGAGCATGGTCAAACCTCCTCACGGAATGATCTGGGACGGGGAGGTGACGACGATGTCGCTGCCGCCCCGTTCCTTGATGGTCGGTATCAACGAGGTCAACTGGGAGCGCAGCACCGCCACCCGGACGGCGAATCCCGAGTCGCCGTTCAGGGGGCTGACGGTGGGTTGACGCATGCACGGCAGGATGGCCACGAGGTCGGCGAGGCGATCCGGGGCCACGTTCATCTCCACCATGACCCGTCGCCGCGACTCGAGCACGGCCCGCAGCAGCAGGACCAGGTTGTCCACCCGTGCGCGTTGCGCGGGATTGTCCAGGACGGAGGGATTGACGTAGAGCCGGGTGGACGAGGTCATCAACTCGTCGATGACGGTCAGGTCGTTGGTGCGCAGGGTGGCGCCGGTGGCGCTGTTGTCAATGATGCAGTCCGCGTCCTCGGGAGGGAAAACCTCCGTGGCGCCGTACGACTTCAGAAGCGTGGCTTGCAGGTTCCGTTGCTGGATCCAGTCGCGGGCCAGCCGCTCGTACTCCGACGCCACCACCAGGGGTGTTTCCACCGGCAGCTGGCCGTCCACGAGCACCGCCGCCGGGGCCGCCGCCACCAGCCGCACCGGATCCAGCCCGGTATCCAGCACCTCCACGAGGTCGGCGCCCAGCTCGGCCACCCAGTCGGCGCCGGCGAAACCGATATCACGCGCGCCGGCATGTAACATCTCGACGATGTTCTGGGGCTTGAGGATCTTGACTTCGACGTGGGGCAGGGAGATGACGGGCCGATAATTGCGCTCGCCCGCGCTGACGGTGATGCTCGCAGCGGCCAGCAGGTCGAAGACGTTGGTCTGCATCCGGCCCTTGGGCAAGGCGAGCCGCAGGAGATTGGTGTCCTTGGTCGGTGCCATGGTGGAGCCCTTTCC